>JAUWNW010000040.1 GCA_030612445.1 Candidatus Aminicenantota bacterium | reverse complement strand
ATAAAACTCATGACAAGAATAAAAGTAAGAATCATACACCTAATAAATAACATATTTTATAAAGTGCTAATCACGTTAAATTTGTATGGTGCTGCCTACATATTTTATGAATAAACAGGATCCGCAGACGCTGAGAAAAACGAAGAAGAATGGCGTTAAAAATCTGAAGCGAGCACAAGCCACACCTGAATTTCATCCACATCGACATTTTTTATGAATAGTTCAGGTGAATTATTATGGTAAATATCAGATATGGCAAAGCGAGCTCCTTTTAGTAACACCAAAGCTGTACTTGGCTGCAGTATTTTTGCCTTCTTTCTTATTACGATTTTAGGTATTATACTTTCCTTTTTTACTGATAACACGGAACTGGCATCTTTGATTCGCATCCGCTGTTTCCTTGGCATTGGAATTGGGATTGTAATAATTGTTGCCTGGAAGATAGTATCAGGCTATATAGAATAAAAAATAATTCAGGATAATATGTTTATTTCTTTTGGGGATTTAATTGAAATCGCCATACTTATTATTGGCATATTCTGGTGTAAAGAGATATTTGGGAGATTACCAAAAGATATTGAAGAATTTAAAAACAAAAAAGATGAAACAACTCGTTTTGTAATTGTCTTTTTTTGGGTGATTACTGCCGGATATATCATTTTTGTTATAGTATTTATCTGGGGTCTTATATTGTCCTTTTTAAAGCCCCCGGTTTAATGTCCTCCAAATTGCGAGATTTTAAGCGTTTAGCCTGGATTATTCACGAGTCGAGGTTGCTGCAGATGCGAGGCACAGGGTATGAAGCTGTGGTACTTCACCGCAAGTGCCCTGTAACAAAGCAGATGCAGTAAAATCGGCTCGCCTTTGGTAAAAAAATGGCGATTAAAATTAAAAATGAAAACGAGAAAAGATTTAAAATAACTATCCTTGAAAAAATTTTGCATATTACTGAAAATAAATTAATAATAGAAACATCGCCATTTTTTTATGAATAGGTCAGGCTAGGTTATATCACGTGAGCTCAGAACAGTTCGGTAATCAAAAAATTATCATCCGGGATGCACATGAACATAACCTGAAGTCTATTGATTTGGAGATTCCCCATGACTCCTTAATAGTCGTTACCGGAGTCTCCGGTTCAGGTAAATCCTCGCTTGCATTTGACACTCTTTTCAAAGAGGGGCAACGTTTATACCTGGAATCATTTTCCGCTTATGCCCGGCAGTTCATTGGCAGGCTGGGGAGGCCTGCAGTAGAGTTTATTTCAGGCCTTTCCCCCTCCCTTTCTGTTAACCAAAAAACTGTTGTACGTAATCCCCGCTCAACCGTAGGCACTATGACTGAGATCTATGACCTCCTGCGTTTGTTGTTTGCCCGCCTCGGACACAGAGGCCCTAGCGCCGGGGATATAAAACTTGAAAGACGCCTTTTTTCCTTTAACTCTGTGTATGGAGCCTGCCCTACTTGCAAAGGTTTAGGAGTTGAAGATGAGTTGGATCTTGGCCTTATTATAGAGGATCCGGGAAAAACTCTGCGGGAGGGAGCTCTTGTGATTACTACCAAGAGCGGTTACATAATCTATTCCCAGGTAACTATGGAAGTTCTCGACCAGGTATGCCAGGCCCATGGTTTTAGTGTGGATATCCCCTGGAAAGACCTTTCAGTGCAGGAAAAACAGATTATTCTTTATGGCAGCAAGAAAATTAAAATCCCTTTTGGAAAACATCCCTTAAAATCCCGGTTACGCTGGAGCGGGATAACTGCCAAGCCCAGGGAAGAAGGCTATTACAAAGGCATAATTCCGATTATGCAGGAGATTTTGAAACGCAAACGCAACAAAAACATTCTTCGTTTCGCCAGGACAGTCCCCTGCCGGGAATGCGGCGGCAGCCGGCTGCGAAAAGAAGCCCGGGCAGTAAAATTTAAGGGAAAGACGATTATTGATCTGTCCGGATTTTCCCTTGTAGAGCTCTCGGCATATTTTAAAGTGATGAGATTTTCAAAAACAGAAGCTCCGGTCGGAAAGCCTATTGCTGCAGGTATTATAAAAAAAACAGAACTTCTTACAAAACTTGGCTTGGGATACCTAACCCTTGAGAGGGAATCCACTACCCTTTCCCAGGGAGAATGCCAGCATATCAGGCTTGTAAACCAGGCAGCCACCGGATTACGCGGGGTGCTTTATGTGCTTGACGAACCATCGGTCGGCCTCCATATAAAAGACAACCGGCGCTTACTGCAAATGCTCAAAATGCTGCGCAATAAGGGAAACACAGTCGTGGTGGTTGAACATGATGAGGAGACTATCAGGAATGCCGACTGGATTATTGATATCGGCCCTGCTGCCGGAAAAGCCGGCGGAGAAATTTTATTCAGCGGGCCCGCCCATAAATTGATTGATCCGAAAACGCCGGCTTCCCCCTTGCAGAAAAGCAGGACCAGGGCATTTTTAACAGGAAAAGAGAAGATCAATATTCCTGCTTCCAGGCGTTCCGGAAACGGCAAAATCCTCAGGATTACCGGTGCGTCCCAACATAATCTTAAAAATATTAATATCGACTTTAAACTGGGGGTTCTGAATGTAGTAACCGGGGTAACAGGAGCGGGAAAATCAACTCTGGTTCATAATATCCTGGCAAGAGCCTTAAAAAAACACTTGCAGAGAGGAAATAAACCGCCGGGACAATATCACCAGATCCAGGGCAGGGAATTTATCGATAAGGTAATAGAGATTGACCAGAAACCGATCGGGCGGACGCCGCGGAGCAATCCTGCAACCTATACAAAAATGTTTGATCTTATCCGCAGCCTCTTTGCCTCTCTTCCGGAAAGCCGCCGGAGAAAATGGTCTAAAGGACGCTTTTCTTTTAATGTTAAAGGCGGCCGCTGTGAAGCCTGCCAGGGCGGTGGGGTCAGGCAGATAGGCATGCATTTTCTTGGGACAGCTGAAGTGATTTGTGAGCAGTGCCACGGGAAACGTTTCAACCGCCAGACCTTGGGAATAAAATACAAAGGGAAAAATATTTTTGATGTCTTAGAAATGCCTATTGCTGAGGCCTGCGGTTTTTTTGCTGATAAGCCCCGGATAAGCCGCATCCTAAAGGCATTAGATGACTTGGGATTGGGATATATTGCTCTGGGGCAACCCGCTACTACCCTATCAGGAGGCGAAGCCCAGCGGGTAAAACTAGCCTCTGAACTGAAGCGGCCGGCAACCGGCAAAACTCTTTATATCCTTAATGAACCCACAACCGGCCTCCATGCTGCAGATATTAAAATACTTATTAAAGCCCTAAATAGCCTGGTAGATAAAGGAAATACAGCAATTGTCATTGAGCATGATCTTGACATTATAAAAACAGCAGATTTTGTCATCGACCTGGGCCCTGGGAGCGGTACTCAAGGAGGGTGCCTGGTAGCAGCCGGTACTCCTGAAGAAGTAGCTGATACTAAAGGATCCTTTACCGGCAAGGCTCTCAAGGCATATTTGAGCCAGGTGTATCCCAGAACATTTTTAAGCCCAAAATCCCGGCCTGAAACAGCAGCTAAACCGATTAGCTTTGCCGGAGTATCAACCCATAATCTTCAGCATATAGATGTTCAGTTTCCTGCTAACTGTATGACAGTCATTACCGGAGTATCAGGGTCGGGAAAATCATCTCTGGCCTTTGACACTGTTTTTGCAGAAAGCAGGGACCGCTTCACAGCAAGCCTTTCTTCCTATGCCCGGACTTTTATCCAAAAAACTCAAAAGGCTGAGTTTGAGGAATGCAAAAATTTAACCCCAGCTATAGCTGTCAGCCAAAACACACCCTCCTCCAACCCCCGATCTACCGTAGGCACAATGACAGGTATATATGACTACTTCCGCCTTCTTTTCTCCCGCTTCGGAAAACAATTCTGCCCGGATTGTAAGCATCCTCTCGAATCCGGGAAGTGCTCTGAATGCGGGTTCACCGGAGAACCTGAGCTTTCAGCCCGGATGTTTTCCTTTAATCATCAATCCGGGGCCTGTCCTACATGTAAGGGGCTGGGAACTTTAACAGTATGCGACCCGGAGAAACTTATCACTCATGCGGATATATCCCTATTTGACGGGGCTATGTCGGGAAGTAAAACCGGAAGGTTCTATGGTGACCCCTACGGGCAATATGTGCATATATTAAAAGAAGTGGGCCTAAGCCTGGATATAGATTTCTCCGTTCCCTGGAAAAAACTTAGTAAACAAGCACGCCTTGTAGCTCTTTATGGGATTGAGGACCGCACCTTTGAAGTAGAATGGAAATTTAAACGAAAAAACCGCACCGGTACTCATAAATTTACAACCTCCTGGAAAGGCTTGGTAAATTATGTAAACCAGGAATACATGAGAAAACACGCCGGCAAAAAGGGACAGGCTATGGAGCCGCTGATGAAGGAGAAGACTTGCCCTGATTGTGAAGGGGAGAGACTTAATCCTCAGCTCCGTAATGTCAGGTTTGCCGGATTATCCCTAGCAGCTCTTAGTGCTAAAACTGTAAATGAGAGTCTTGCTTTTTTTTCAGAACAAACTCTGTTTCTTGTCCGGGATATCTGCAAAGAAATCAGTCAGCGGCTTTGTTTTCTCCGGGATGTAGGCCTGGATTACCTTTCCCTCGATAGAAAAGCACCAACTCTCTCGGGAGGGGAAACCCGGCGGGTTCGCCTGGCTGCCCAGCTCGGCTCTAAACTATACGGAGTTACCTATGTCCTGGATGAACCGACTATCGGGCTCCACTCGCGTGATATCAGCCGGCTTGTTAAAATTCTGCACAGGCTGCGAAACTATGGTAATACTCTGATAGTGGTTGAACATGACGCTGAAGTCATAAAGCAAGCGGACAGAATAATCGACCTTGGCCCTGGTGCAGGAGAATCAGGGGGAAAAATTGTCAGCCAGGGAACACTTGATAAGATCAAAACCGAGGGCGGATCAAAAACGGCAAAATATTTAAATAATCCTCATACTATTCCGGTTCCGGCCCGGCGCAGGAAGCTTCAACCGGGAATAAATATCGAGAAAGCCAGGATACATAATCTAAAGGGACTGGATATTAAAATCCCTTCCCAGGGAATAATTGCTGTTACCGGAGTTTCAGGGTGCGGCAAATCCACCCTGGTCTATGATGTTATCGCAGCGTCTGCTGATTCAGGATCTCCTGCCGGATGCAGAAATATTTGGGGGCTTGATCGGTTTAAGCAGATTATCAGGGTCGACCAGAAACCCGTAGGATCAAATCCGGCCAGTAATCCTGCTACATATACCGGGATCTTTGCTAAAGTGAGGGAATTGTTTGCGGGGACTGAGAGTGCCCGCGCCCGAAATTATAAAAAAAGCCGCTTCTCTTTTAATGTCAAAGGGGGAAGATGCGAAGCCTGTCAGGGAATGGGTGCGAATAAAGTCAGCATGGATTTTCTCTCGGACGTCTGGATCCCCTGTGAGGAATGTAAAGGAAAACGCTATAACGAGGAAACGCTCGCCTGTACTCTTGATGGATATACGATTGTTGATGTCCTGGAAATGACGGTGACGAAAGCGCTTGAGTTTTTTTCCGGCAGCAAAAAGATTTACCGGGCTCTATTCGCCTTGGAGCAGGTAGGTCTGGGATATTTACGCCTGGGACAGCCGGCTAATACTTTATCCCGGGGAGAGGCGCAGAGACTAAAATTGGCTTCTGAGCTTTTACGGCATAAAAAGAGCCACAACCTATATCTTCTGGATGAGCCCACAATCGGACTGCATTTTGAAGATGTTGACCGCTTGATCTCTATATTCCATAGATTAGCCGATGAAGGCCACACTCTGGTCATTATCGAACATCACCCGGATATCATAAAAAATGCGGATTGGATAATAGACCTTGGGCCGGAAGGCGGGGATAGGGGAGGAAGGTTAATTGCTGCCGGGACTCCAGAGGCAATAATAAAGGAAAAAGAATCCTATACTGGTCAGGTGCTTAAGAAATATTTATGATGAAAAAATGATAGTGCCAGCTAAGATTTTAACTGTTAAAGAATTTTGTGAATCAAAATTTAAGCAAAAAGGTTCGATTTTTATCGGCCAGGTATATCCGGTGGTGCAGGAAAAGCAGGCAGAAGAGATTTTGGTATCAGTGAGAAAAAAGTATCATGATGCCACCCATCACTGCTACGCTTACCGGGTCTATGCAAAAGAGGAAAAATACTCTGACGATGGGGAGCCTTCCGGGACTGCAGGAGTAAGGATTTTAAACGCCATCCATCACCTTGATCTATATAATGTGTTGCTTATCTCCATCCGCTATTTTGGCGGAGTCAAGCTGGGAGTTGGCCCCTTGGGCAAGGCCTATTACTATTCGGCTCTTCAAACCCTGGAGAAGGCAAAAAAAATCGAAAAGTTACTCCAAAATAAGCTTAAAATAATTTTTGATTACAGTCTGTCGGGAAAAGTCCACAATCTTTTGAACCTGCATAATGCTAAAATCATTCAAACCAGGTTCGAGGACAAGCCTGCGATTCTTTTTCTGATCGAACCCAAGCGCCAAGGCCATTTTGCAAATGCCGTAAAAGAGCTCTCCAAAGGCAGCGCCCGCCTGGAAGTGCTGGAAGAACACCTGTTTATTTAAGCCAGCAAGGCTATAAATACTATTCTCTTTTATAGAAAAATGCCCTATTATATGAAAGGATAACTTTAAAATAAGCCTTGTTATTTGAAAGATAAACTTTAATATTAACTTTGTTAACAGAAACTTGAGTTCCTTCTTCTATATTACGCATATTCAGCTACAAAGCATTCCAGTATTTCCGAACATGGAAGCTAAGACGTTCAATTATATATTTCTGAGCGAGGTGAGTCCAACTATGGTGCAGCCTGAGAGGGGCTGGGGTGAACCGGATCTACTCATCGTGAAAACACTAATAAACTTCCCCATTATTGCATTTGACTTCATTATGCAAATAAATTATTCCTAATCCCAATACAGCAAATGAAATTAAACTTGACTTCACAAGCAATGTGGTATATATTTACTATGTAGTAAATAAATACCACAAAGGACAAGGCAATGACTTTTGGTGAATACATCAAAAAATTAAGGATGGGAAAGGGAAAAACACTTCGAGAATTTTGCCGGCTAAACGACATTGATCCCAGTAATTGGAGCAAGATTGAGCGTGGAATTCTCCCCCCGCCAAAAAGCAAAACCGTCCTTGAAGTGATTGCAAAATCGTTGAACATATACAAAGGATCTGATGAATGGAATACCATCTTTGACTTGGCTGCTATTGGACATATACCAAGGGAAATTCTCAGTGATGAATCTTTACTGGAAAAACTTCCTATTTTTTTCCGCACTGTGCACGGTGAAAAACCAACAAGAAATGAACTTGATGAACTCATGAAATTGATAAAAGAAAGCTGACAGATGAAGAGGAGACCGAGGAAAAGAATATTTCTTGAGCCACCCAGGTTAACATGGGATTTCATAAGAGAGAAAGCGGAGGAATTTCGCAACCAATATGTCCGGCCTTCATCTAAAGTGCCTGTCCCAATCATAGAAATTGTGGAAACCGATTTGCAAATCGACATCATTCCTATAGATGGACTACTCGAAAAGATAGACATTGACGGATTCCTTATAAAAGATCTCCAGAGCATTTGTATAGACAAAAAGATCTATTATGGCGTACGCCAGGAAAACCGATTGCGATTTACATTCGCACACGAAGTTGGACATCTTATCCTCCATAAAAATGAAATTCAACAATGAGACTTCCGTACTCAAGAGGATTGGCTTCACTTTCGAGAAGATTTCTTAGAGGAAGATTTAAATTGGTTCGAACAACATGCCTATGAGTTTGCCGGTCGTTTGTTGGTTCCAAGAGAAAAGTTGGAGAATGAACTGGATTCGCTTAAAAACAAAATAAAGAGTTTCCGCTTGAAATATGTAGATCAAAATGAAGCCTTAATCGAAGCAGTATCTCGGATTATCTGTCCTAAATTCCAAGTATCACACGGAGTAATACAGAGACGCATTAGAAGTGAACGGCTTTGGAAATTTTAAAGTGTAAACAGAAATGTGATCCTTCATTTGGCATAAAGTTTGCTATTTAATTAGCAGGGGAGGGAAAAACGTCATGAACAAAAAAACCAAATCCTATCTCTTTCAATGTTAACTAATAAATATGTGATAAGGTTTTTATTAATTATGTGTTTTGTATTACTATACAAAACACCTGGCGTACTTTACCAAAACACTAAGCAAAAAACTATCAGACATGAAGTAACTGTGACTTTAAAATTGATTCAAGTATTTGTATCGGATAATAGTGGTTCTCCGGTTAAGCATTTAAAAAAAGAGGACTTTATTGTCTTTGATAATGGGATTCGACAATCCATCACTGAGTTCGAGAAACATTTCACTTCAGCAGAAGAATCAGAGCAGATTTCTTCTCCTCAATTAAATCATAAAGAAAACCAAGCCAAATTAATAAAGACCGGCAGAAAATTCATATTACTAATAGATTACTTTAATAATGGTGTTTTTGGCATTAATAAAGCAAAAAAAGCTGCGATAGAGTTTGTTGAAATTTATCTTAAAAACAATGATGAAGTGGCGGTGTTATCTTATCATAGAGAAAGGGGATTAGTGCTTCATTTAAATTTTTCTAGCGACTTTAAAACAGCAGCCAATGCCATTCATAATATTCGTGGAATTCCTACAGTGATAAATGAAAATGCTCAAGAACAAGAAGGCGAATGGAAACATTTGCGCAGCTTTCAATTTATCGATCAATTAAAAGACTGGGCTAGATCTCTGAAATATTTGGATGGATATAAAAATATTCTATTATTTTCATCCGGAATTTCGAGAAAGGAATTATATAGTAAATGGACTTCTGGTGAGGTGGAATTAGAGGACGTCGGAATTCAAAACATCCAAGGGGGTTTACATGAGGAGCTACTGGAGGTTGGCCGGGAACTTGCTGCAGCTAATAGCCCAGTTTTTACAATTAATACGAAGGGAATGCGTTCGTACCTTGAAAAGGAAAACAGTCGAGGTGATCACAGCCTGAAAACACTGTCTGATTTTTCAGGGGGGACTTATTTCTATGATGTCAACAAAAAAGACATTATCTGGGATAAAATTCAGAAGGCAACAACCAATTATTATGTCCTGGGTTATTACATCAACGAGCGCTGGGATGGTAAATATCATTCGATAAAAATCGAAGTAAAGAGTCCGGGATGTCGGATAAGAACCCAAGACGGTTACTTCAATCCTAGACCGTTTAATAGCTTAAGTAAATTTGAAAAAGACCTTCATCTCATGAGTATTGTGGACGCTTCAGGGTCGCCTTTTAATAAAGCTTTTTCCTTGGATTCCATTTCTCTTCCTTTTGCCTATAAATCAAAAACTGGAATCGTTATGATAACGGAACTCTTGATAAATGAATTCCAGGAGGTTTTACAGAGGGAGATTGATATTTTTAGATTTGTTTTACAAGGCCAAAAGATTCTATTTGGTTCTCAAAAAGGAATATTGAAAATTAATGATCATGAATTGGAAAAAATATATATTTATACTGTTCATGAGGTCGATCCTGGAGAATACCGAACATGTCTTGTTTTACGTGATGATAAAACCGGCAAATCAGCTTTAGGATCAGCAACCTCAAAACTCACTATCAATAATGATTTTCAGATCTTCTCTCCCTTGCTGCTTATCCCGAATCATAATTTTCAATTTATCAATCTCGGATTCGAAGAAGTATCTTTGTCTATTCGTGATATATTTCAGTTTCTCCCTCCAGATATGTCGCCTATTATTAAAGCCATTCCATATGGGACCCGAAAAATTTGTGCTGCGATTCAGGTAATGTCCCCAAGCATGCAGGACTCTCGACCAGAGTTTCTTGTTACCTTGAGTCCCCATGGTCAGTCAAATAAAATATCATTGAATTCGCATTTATTAACCTCAACGCATGAGGAAGGGAATATGCTGTTTTCTTTTCTGGAAATCGAACTCCCTCTTCTGGATAAAGGAAAATTCTCATTATATATTGAGGTGAGAGAGCAAAAGACAAATCTATCTGACCGAATCTGTTCTTACATTGAAATTCAATAAACATCTCGTTTGGGAGCCGAATAAATTTTCATCCCCATCTTAATTTTCTAGTTAAGTCATGGTCCGTTATTACGGCATTTACGCTAACGTGCACCGGGAAAAAAGAAGAAAGCGGGATTTAATCCTTCCTACCCCCCTATTATTGAAGATGAAGCCTCATATATACCTTCCAGAGGATGGGCTGAGATGATAAAGAAAGTCTATGAAGGCGAATTATTTATTGACGGGAATTATTTTTTATTTGTATTATGAGTGATGGAGATTCAGCGGGTGGAAATGTGATGAAATTGAGCAAATATCATCATCAACAGAAAAACCAATTTCCTATCCAAAACAAAGCTGGATAAAATTCATCTGGATCAATTCGACCGGGCTGCTGATTGCATCAAATGTGGCAGTTGCTATTCCGATTGTCCCAAAGTTGAAGAGTCGCCGGAGTTTATTGGTCCTGTCGCTTTAATGCAAATATACAAGCAGATGTTTGATCCCAGAGATATAAAAACTGAGCAAAGGATTAAGATAAGTGCTGCAAAAGGCGGGGTTTTTGATTGTGATAAACATGCCAATTGTGTGAAGGTTTGTCCGAAAGACTGCCGTCCGTTGCGGGCGATTACGTTTATTCAAAATAGGATAAATCAATAAACCATTAAAACGAATATGATATTATTATGCGGTTGTATAAATTTTATTTTCTGTTTATTATTCTGCTTTCTATTGTTTCTTGTAATTGTAAAGAGCAGAAATCAAACTTGGTTGAAAATTCAATGAGTGAACATAAATTTACTAATAAATTAATCGAGACAACCAATCCCTATCTGTTGCAGCACGCTCATAATCCTGTAAACTGGCATCCCTGGGGCGAAGAAGCGTTGCAACAATCTCGTCAACTGGATAAACCAATTTTTTTGTCCATTGGTTATTCTGCCTGTCACTGGTGCCATGTGATGGAGCGCGAGTCGTTTGAAAATGAAGAAATCGCCCAACTCCTGAATGATAACTTTGTCTGCATTAAGGTTGACCGCGAAGAACGACCAGACTTAGATGAAATTTACATGAATGCAGTCCAAATGATGACTGGCAGCGGCGGTTGGCCCCTGTCAGTCTGGTTGACTCCGGATTTAAAACCGTTTTTCGGCGGCACTTATTTTCCGCCTGAAGGCAGCTGGGGACGCATCGGCTTTAAGAACATCTTTGAACGCATTAGCCACCTTTGGAATAATAAACGAGACCAATTGCAGCAAAGTGCGGTTCAAATTACTTCCCAGTTGAACCGGATCAACGAAGTGCAAGGTTCAGATTTTGAACTTAGTCTAAGCCTGTGGCGCTCTGCTGTTAAAGTTGCAGGGCAAAATTTCGATGAGCGCTATGGCGGCTTCGGTTCAGCGCCAAAATTCCCGCAGGCAATGGAGTTGTCGTTTCTGCTACGTTATTTTTTTCATACTGGTGAGAAACAAGCGTTAAACATGGTGGAAAAATCTTTGCAGGGAATGGCAAGGGGAGGGATTTTCGATCAATTGGGCGGCGGCTTTCATCGTTATTCCACTGATGAAAAATGGCTGGTTCCCCATTTTGAGAAAATGCTCTATGATAATGCTTTGCTATCGGTTACATACCTGGAAGCCTATCAAATCACCAGAAAAGAATTTTATGCTGAAGTGGCTCGCGCCACTCTTGATTATGTATTGCGGGAAATGACTGCGGCTGAAGGCGGATTTTATTCTTCCCAGGATGCTGACAGCGAAGGCGAAGAAGGAAAATTTTATGTCTGGCAAAAAAATGAAATCGATAAAATTTTAGGTGGGGATGAATCAAAACTGCTTTGCTCGGTTTATGGCGTATCTCCCGATGGGAATTGGGAAGGAAAAAATATTTTATTATGCAGCTGTAACTTTCAGGAGGCAGCTCAAGTATTTGGCATAACCGAACATGAATTAAAAGAACGACTGGAACGAGACCGACAGAAATTATTCGCAATGCGAGCAGAGAGAATTCCGCCCCATAAAGATGATAAAATACTCACTTCTTGGAATGGCTTAATGATTTCAGCGATGTGCAAAAGTTTTCAGGTATTGGGTGATGAAAAATATTTGGTTGCCGCCCAAAAATCTGTTGATTTTTTACTTGAAAAAATGTATTTTTATAATCAAATATTTCGGACTTATCGCAACGGCACAAGCCATTTAAATGGCTATCTTCCTGACTATGCCTTTCTGGTTGCTGCATTAATTGATGTATATGAATCATCGTTTGAATTATCCTATCTTAAACACGCGCTGGAAATAAATGATCTTTTGCTGCAAAAATTTTGGGATGACAACCAGGGTGGATTTTTCTTCACTTCTTCGGATCATGAAAAATTATTGGTACGAACACGAAATTCTTATGATAACCCGATTCCATCTGGAAACTCAATTGCAGTGAGTAATCTTTTAAGACTAAGCGAATTTACCAGTAATCATTTTTTCAAGGAAAAGGCTGAACAAACGGTTAAATTGTATGCCAAACAAGTTGAAAAATCGCCAACAGCTTTTGCAGTATTGTTGAGCGCATTAGATTTCTTTTGGGGAAAACCAAAGGAAATAGTTATTGCTGGTGATAGAAATTCAGCAATATTTTCTGATATGGTCACAGCCATTTATGACTCATATCTGCCCAATAAAATTTTAGCTTATTCTGATCCATCGTTCTCAAGGGATGATAAAAAATTAATCGAATTATTGCCAGTTATTGAAGGTAAAATTAGCACCGATGGGAGGGCAAAGATTTTTGTGTGTGAAAATTTCACCTGCAAAAGTCCTTTTACTACGATTGACCAATATAAAGAGTATTATAATTTATTATCAAAGAGTGATTGAACGATAAATAGTTAATTGAATTATTAAGGAGAATAGCATGTTAAAAACAGGAGATAAAGCGCCGAACTTTACTTTAATGTCAGATAAGGACGAACAGGTTTCACTGACCGATTTTATGGGCAAATCAGATGTTGTATTATATTTTTATCCCAAAGACAACACCAGTGGTTGTACAAGTGAAGCCTGTTCTTTCAGGGATAATCTTGCCACAATTGAAACTAAAAATGCTGTTGTGATTGGGATTAGCCCCGATAGTGTGAAATCACATCAAAATTTTAAAAATAAACATGAGCTGAATTTTGTTCTATTGAGCGATCCTGAACATAAGGTCGCCGAGGCTTACGGCGCCTGGGGAGAAAAGAATATGTATGGCAGAAAATATTTTGGTATTTTGCGCTCGACTTTTATTATTGGTAAAGACGGTATAATTAAGTATGTTTTTAAAAAAGTTAAAACGGCGGTGCATGGTGAGGAAGTTTTGGATGTTTTGTATTAGTTGGAATATTGGATTGATACTGGATGCTAAATGCTGGATGAAAAAAAATATCCTGAATCAAGTATTGAGCATCGAGCATCAAACTATATAATATAGAGAGGCTGTTTTGCAATTTGTTTTAATTATTTTATTTTTTTTACTAAATAATTGTACTGTTTTATCTCAAGAAAACCACATGAAATATAATAAATTAACCCCAGAAGAAGAGCGGATCATTCTTCACAAAGGGACGGAACGACAGTTTTCGGGAATATATTGTTTGCATAAGGCAAAAGGCGTTTACATTTGTAAAAGGTGCAATGCACCACTTTATCGATCTGAAAATAAGTTTGATTCGCAATGCGGTTGGCCCAGTTTTGACGACGAAATTAGGGGTGCGGTAAAACGTGTGCCTGATGCCGACGGAAGGCGTACTGAAATTATCTGCAACAATTGCGGCGCACATTTGGGGCATGTTTTTATTGGTGAGAAATATACTGATAAAAATATAAGGCATTGTGTTAATTCAATTTCATTAAATTTTATACATGGTGAGAAGGAAGCGAAAACAGAAAAAGCTTACTTTGCAGGAGGATGTTTTTGGGGAGTAGAGTATTATTTCCAAAAAGAGGAGGGCATCATATCTACGAATGTTGGGTACATGGGCGGGTATCAGGAAAATCCAACTTACCCGGAAGTTTGTAGCGGCACAACTGATTATGCTGAAACTATGGAAATTGTTTTCGACCCTTCAAAAACTACGTTTGAAAAATTAGCCCGTTTGTTTTTTGAAATACACGATCCCACGCAGGTAAATCGTCAGGGGCCTGATATTGGAGAACAATATCGCTCGGTAATATTTTATATCGATGCTGAACAAAAACATATTGCTGAAAAGCTAATCAAAATTTTAGAAGAAAAGGGATATAAAATAGCCACTGAAGTTAGCAAATCTGGTAAATTTTGGGAAGCTGAAGATCATCATCAGGATTATTATCAAAATAATTGTAAACGACCATATTACCACTCACGGACGAAAAGGTTTTTGGAAGAAATCCACTCGGATAAAAGAACCACAAGGAGAGAATAAAGTTGAAACAATCATCCTTGATAAAAAGTTTATTAGTGTTTTTTATAGTCTGGGCAAGTCTCTTCTCGTTTGCTTCTTCTGCTTGTGCTGAAGAATGTACTGTGATGATTGCGGGTAGAAAAACCACGCTGGATGGTTCGATATTATTTGTAAAGACAGAAGATGATAGCCGCAAAGAGGTGGATTATCTGTGGTATATTCCAAGAAAGGCCCATAAAGCCGGCACAGTCGTTAAGCTTCAGGCAGGCGGCATGATTCCCCAGGTCAAAGAGACATATGCATATTTCTGGGACGAATGTCCGACCACATCCTTCTCCAACGGGATTGTTAATGAGTGGGGGGTAGCCTTTGGGAGCAACGGATGTGCTTCAAAAGAAGATTCTGTTGAAGAGGTTGAGGCCAGAGGGGATTTAGTCAACGGTGGCATTGGCTTTAAGCTCAGAATGATACTTGCAGAAAGAGCAAAAACAGCAAGGGAGGCTGTGATGATTGCCTCGAGCCTCATTGGCAAATACGGTTATCGGGCATCGGGCAGAAATCTGAATATAGTCGGACCGGATGAAGCATGGCAGCTTCAGATGGCGCGGGGAAAACATTTCGTGGCACGAAGAGTCCAGGATGATGAGGTGGCAATCATTGCTAACACTTTCAGCATTCGCGAAGTGGATATGAATGATAAAGAAAATTTCATTTGTTCCCCGGACCTTGTGGAGTATGCAATAGAGAGAGGATGGTATGATCCGGACAGGGGGGAGAGATTCGATTTTGCCAAGGCCTATGCCCCTGAAAAAGTTCACACCCGGCCATCGAATACACACCGCCAAAGGAACATGGCAAGACTGCTCAATAATAATTTTCCAATCACATGGGAAGAATCGGAGAAAGGAGTTATGCCTGTTTCCGTCAAGCCGGATCGCAAACTTTCACTGAAGGATGTGATGGATATTTTTAGAAACCATTATGAAGGTACTGGGCTCGATAAGTCTCAAAAATACAAAACAAGTCCCCACAAAACACCCGGAACCATCTGTAATTATGGTACTCATAGGGCCACCGTTGTCCAGCAGAGAAATTGGCTGCCACCTGAGATAGGAACAGTGACATGGCGGGCCCTTTACCAACCCTGCAGCAGTGTGTTTGTTCCCTGGTATTTGGGAGCGACAAGAATCCCTGAGGCCTTTCGTAAGGCTCCTGAGAGTTTATACACAACAAAGAGAGAATTGCTTGACTATCACTTTAATGCTCCAAAGGAAACTTGGAGATTGAATATGGAATCAGCTTCGTCTGTTTTTGCCCTTATGGCAGAAATAGTGGATGCGGATTATAAGAGGGCAATAAGGAAAGTACAGAAAACCTGGAAAGAATTTGAGACGTTAGAATTTATGCTGCAGCCTGTTATTGAAGAAAGCGCCCTTAAACTTTTTAACCAGGATAAGGCTTTAGCAATGGAATTCCTGACCCTTTACTCAAGCTCGCAAGCTTTGAAGTCCCTGGAAATAGCCAAAAACCTTATTAATGAAATGAAATTGAAATTTTAGAGCAAATTTTGTGCTCCCTCCACGTTAACTTATTGAAATTGAGGGAATATCATCATCAATATAAAAAGCAAATTCTTATAGTAAAAAAACAATATCACACACGAAACCAGAACCCCCCAAACCATCAAGCTTACGATAGATTACGCCCTTGAATTGTCAAAAAACAGCTTCAGTGTCCTTCAGAAATATTCTCCCACTCCTCAGCTTCCATTAGCATTTCCTGCTGGACAATTTGAGGAGGGGGTGGTCCGACCCAGCCTAACCCGTTCAGCCATGAAGCTGAGTTTGAAGTGGTTGATTATATGTTGATTCGAAGGGTTGAAATTTGAGTGTCTTTTTTATATACTGTATTTTTATCAAGTCACTCCTTCGTGTCAGTATAAGTGTTTGTTATTAAACTATTATGCAGCAAGGTGTGACCTTTTTTTATCATTGCGATAAAAAATCCCGGCTAGTTATAGTTGACGAAAGTTGCGGACTTTTTGAATACGAGGAAGAATAGGATGGATATAAGAAACATAGCGATTATTGCACATGTTGATCATGGCAAAACAACCTTGGTAGATAGAATTCTACATCAGGTGAAGTTGTTCAGGGATAATCAGGGAGTTCGGGAGTTGATTCTGGATTCAAATGACCTGGAACGGGAAAGAGGAATCACTATATTGTCTAAAAATGTATCAGTAAGATATAAAGGAACAAAAATAAATATCATCGATACTCCCGGCCACTCTGATTTTGGAGGAGAAGTAGAGCGTGTATTAAATATGGCCGATGGAGTTGTGTTACTTGTTGATGCTTTTGAAGGGCCCATGCCGCAAACACGAGTTGTTTTACAAAAAGCAATAGAATTGGATTTAAAGCCTATCGTGGTCATTAATAAAGTTGATAAACCGAATTGTAATCCGGAGGAGGCAAATGAATTAGTTTTTGAACTGATGTTTTCTCTTGATGCTACAGAAGAGCAGCTGAATTTTCCAACAATTTACGGTTCTTCAAAAGAGGGCTGGATGGGAGCCGACTGGAAAACACCAACAGATGATGTTTCCTATTTATTAGATACCATTATTGAATATTTCGACCCACCAAAAAATAATCCTGGAACTTTACAATTACAAATTAGTTCATTGGATTATTCGTCATTTACAGGGAAAATTGCCATAGGAAGAGTGCATAGAGGAAGCATTAAAATGGGGGATCAGGTTTCTATTGTTCAGAGAAATAGTCAAATAAATAAATCAGTTGTCAAAGAAGTTTATCTATTTGAAGGACTGGGAAAAGAAAAAACCAAAAAAGAAGTTGAATCCGGTGAAATAGTTGCCATACTGGGACTCGAAAACTTTGACATTGGAGATACCATTGCTGATTTTAATGAACCAGAAGCTTTAAAACCAATATCAATAGATGAACCTTCTATGAGTATGCTCTTCACCATTAACAACTCACCATTTTATGGTAAAGAGGGGAAATATGTTACTTCAAGGCATATCCGGGAAAGATTATTTAAAGAAACGGAGAAGAACCTCGCATTAAAGGTTGAAGAAACCGATTCACCTGATAAATTACTGGTTTATGGTAGAGGTATTCTTCATTTATCTATTTTAGTGGAAACTATGAGGAGAGAGGGTTATGAAATTCAATTAGGTCAGCCCCAGGTGGTTATTAAAGAAATAGATGGATTTAAGCATGAACCAATGGAACTGTTAAATGTCAATGTATCAGAAGCGTTTTCGGGAAAAGTAATAGAGTTAGGGACTAAACGTAAAGGAGATATTCTGAATATTGAGACAAGGAATGGCAGGCGAAATCTTAAATTCAAAATATCTGCAAGGGGTTTGATTGGACTTGCCAATCTCATGTTAACTGCAACAAAAGGTGAAGCAATTATTTCGCATCGATTTAATGGGTATGAACCATGGAAAGGTGAAGTGAAAAGTAAAAGAAATGGCGCATTAATAGCTATGGAAGCAGGAACATCCATTGCTTATTCAATTGACAAACTGCAAAACAGGGGTAAATTCTTCATTGACCCAAATGAAAAAGTCTATGCAGGTCAGGTGATTGGAGAGAGCACCAGGCATGATGATCTGGTACTAAATGTGATCAAGACTAAAAAACAAACTAATATGCGGGCTGCATGTTCAGATAAAAAAGTGTCAATAACTCCGGCAATAAAATTCTCATTGGAAGAAGCGATGGAATATATTGGAGAAGATGAATATGTTGAACTAACCCCCAAATATATTCGCTTAAGAAAGATATTGCTTAGTGAACATGATAGGAAGATGAAAAAGAAATCGGAAGATACTTCAAAGCAAAAAACAAATATTCATCTAAGATGAGAATTTTTGGTGCTTCCTCAGGGAAGTGTTGTTACTTGATCAAACCTTCCCTCTAAGTTATTTTTTTCAAACAAGTTAGGAAGATCTATATAGTTTTGAAGATGTATACAGAAGTATAAGCCCATGACAGATTGCTGCTGCCAGAATAGAAAACATCAAAATCATGGATTATAAAGATTTTGTTTTTGTGTTGATGTCGATCGGTTCTCTTTTTTCTCCTATTTTGTCCCTCTGAACTATCTGGATGCAAATATTATAAGAAAATACTGCGATAAAGCCACGATAAATTAAAAAAATCCACAAAGGAAAACAATCCTGGAATAAAGCCTAAAAAAGGCCAAAAATACTATAGACTTTACTCCCTCAAATGCCCAATGTTTAGAAATATTCCGCAAAATCCTCGGCCGCCATCAAAAGCTGCGTTTGAGACCCGGGAGGCGGAGGACGCTCAGCCTTAAAGGTTAACTCAGCATGGCAGCTGAGGAAAGGCTAGAATATATATGAAAATTAAGAGTTATTGATAATCAGTTCAGGGCAAAGTCTACCCAACAAAGGCTTTTTACAGGTGATTTCTAAAATATTCTTACTTGCCTGCGGATTTCTTGTTGAAGTATATGTTTTTCCTAGGTATTATTGTTAATTAAGTTGCTTAGTAGGTGATAGTTTGATGAAATTGAGGGAATATCATCATCAATATAAAAAGCAAATTCTTATAGTTTTTATGAGGTCAGCGATTTCTATTCTGGATTATTAACGATAGGAATAAGGGGAAAATACTGATTAAAAAAGAGGTATCATCCATATCGACATTTTTTATGAATAGTTGAAACTATATAAGATTTTTATATAAAGGAGTAAAAATGAAAAAAGTATTTTTATTTTTTCTGCTGGTTATTGTCACCTTAAACTTTATTTGGGCTAATACAGGCAAACGTCCTCTGACTGTGGATGATTCTCTGAATATTATTAAAGTGAGGGATATACAGCTTTCCCCTGAGGGGAAAAGGATCTTTTACGGATTAAGAAAACTGGATTGGCCTAAAAACGATTATAAAAACACCTATTTCATGTGTGACTCAGACGGAAAAAATAAAAAAATATTTTTAAGAGAAGGCCTGAAAGCAACTCGTTTTAAGTTCTCCCCGGACGGGAATTATCTTAGTTTTATAAGCAAAGCGGATAAAAAAAGCCAAATCTTTCTTATTCCGGTAGATGGTGGCGAAGCACAGAAGTTAACCAAGCATGCTGTTGATGTGAAAGATTATATGTGGCAACATGATTCCAATGCAATCATATTCAGAGCAGAAGAAGCCAGAACTTCAGAGGAACAGAAGGAGTATGAACTGGGAGCTGATGCAATATTTATTGATGAAGCTCCCAACGGTAGGGAAAACGTCCGGTTCAGCCGGTTGTGCTGCTTTGACCTGATGACAAAGAAAGAAACTGTGATCTACGGGGGAAATCTTGTGATCAGCGATTTTGATGTTTCCAGAGATGGGAAGAGGATAGTTTTTGTTGGAAGGCCTGACATACGGACAAACTACCCATTTTTGGCAGAACTGTTCACAATAAATATTGACGGGACTGATTTTCTCCAAATCACAAAGAATAAGGGTCCGGAAAATAATCCTAAATGGTCTCCAAACGGGAAAACAATACTTTTCCATGCTCCTTATTTATCTGCAGAAAAAGGAAAGTTTGATCTCCACAATGGCTATTTCTGGACTCTGGATATTGAGACAGGAAAATTCCGCCGGCTAGAAAGTCAAAAACAAGGGGAGAATTATGGGGGCATCTCCGCTTGGGGGCCAGAAGGAAAATATTTTTATTTTAATGAACTGCATGGAACCAATACTAATCTCTACCGCATCCACATCAATACGGATACCCTGGAAGCCATGACAGGGATCACAGGTACACTCTGGACAAAATCCTTTTCAGCCGATATGGAGAAAATGGCGTACACTCTCCAGGATTATGAAACCCCAGCTGATTTATATGTTTCTGATTTGCGCCTAGAAAATCAAGTACGTATTACTGACGCCAATCCCTGGGTAAGGAAGGAGATTCTGTTATCTTCGGCCAGAACAGTGCAGTGGAAAAGTAAAAAAGATGGATTAAAGATCGAAGGAATGTTTTTTCTGCCGGGAAACTACAGAAAAGGAAATAAAGTTCCTATGGTCGTACATATACATGGTGGTCCGGCTGGAGTAGTAGAAAGTTTATTTCGACCTCTATTTCATATATATGGTGGTCTGGGTTATGCTGTGCTGGGCCCCAATTATCGTGGCTCTACCGGCTACGGCGATAAAGTACTGCGTGGTCTTATGAGTGAAGTAGGAGATGGAGAGCATGCTGATGTGATGAGTGGAGTGGATTATGTTATTAAAAATTTCGAGGTAAATCCAAGCCAACTCGCGGTTCGAGGTTGGAGCTGGGGTGGAGTCAGCACCGGCTATCTGATCACCCATGTGCACCGTTTTAAGGCGGCTATGGCTGGAGCCGGAGTCTACAACTGGTTTGCGGAGGTAGGACCAGGTTTTAATTTTGATGTAACCTTGTGGTATATAGGTTGCAATCCATGGGAAAACCCTGAAAAATGGACCAAAAGCTCTGCTTTTTACTTCGCAAAAAATGTGAAGACTCCCACTCTCTTGATTCATGGAGGAGCTGATACGACTTCCAGCTTTAATCAGAGTTTGATGTATTTTACTGCTCTAAGAGACATAGGGGAAATACCCGTGCGTTATATCAAATTGCCACGCCAGGGTCATGGTATAGATGAGCCTCGATTGCAACGCACTGCTTTGGTGGAAGAGATTCGCTGGTTTAAAAAGTATGTGGAAGGAAAAGACTGGCAACCGGCTAAAAGAAAATAATATCCGGCCTCTATTTTTCTCTTTTAAAAGGGAAAGCGAGTATACTCAAGCGATCTTAACTCAATTTGGTGCTCCGAGCATGTTAATTTATTGAAATTGAATATATTAGCTCCTTAAATCATCATAATTAACAGCTTAGAAATGTCATTTCTCAACCAGTTACACATCACAATCAGCTTTCAAATCACTCATATTTTAGTGAATCTATAGGATTAGCCGTGGCTGCCTTAAAGGATTGATAGCTTACAGTCAGCAGGGCAATGAATAATACCATGGCTGCAGCTAAGATAAATATCCACAACCCAATAGTAGTCCTATAAGCAAAACCCTGCAGCCATTTGTTCGCGGCGTAATAAGCAATAGGCCAGACAATAAGGCTGGCCACAAGAATCCATTTTGCAAACTCTTTGGAAAGTAATAAGATAATATTCGACACTGTTGCCCCAAGTACCTTGCGTATACCGATTTCTTTTGTGCGCTGTTCCGCCATGAAAGATGCCAAGCCAAATAAACCCAGACAAGAAATGAATATTGCTAAAACAGAAAAATATCTGAAGATCGTTCCGATACGCTCCTCGGACCTGTATAAATCATCCAGAGATTCATCGAGAAAGTGATAATTGAATGGATAGCCTGGAGCGAACTTTTCCCGTATTTTTTCTATATAACCTATAGTCTGCGAAATATTATCAGATTTGAGTTTAGCAAACAGAACTTGGCTGGCTTGAGATTTATATATTAGGATCAAAGGATCTATTACCTGGTGAAGAGACCTGAAATTATAGTTTTTCACAACGCCAATAATTTTAAAACTGTGTTCATTTAAAGATAATCGTTTCCCTAAGGGCGATTCCATCTTCATAGCTTTGACTGCTGCTTCGTTGATGATAATAGCCTCTGTTGTATCTGTCGAAAACTCCTTTGAATAGCTCCTGCCTTCAGCTATTTCCATTCCGAATGTCTTGAAGTAATCATAATCTATAAAAACCGCCCTCATTAAGGTCTCTTCATCCGGATTTTGACCTTCCCAGCGCCACAGACTGTTTGAAGAAGTGTATCCGTATGTAGGCACATTTGAGCTTGCAGTAACTCCCGAGATGTTTGAATTAATCAGCAATTCATTTTTCAGGGCATCAAAATTTGTTCGCATATCTCCCCGCATTCCCATATAGATCATATGTTCTTTATCATAACCAAGTTTATTGTTTCGCAAATAATTGAGCTGGTTATATACGACACCCGTACATATAATTAAAAGAATAGTAAGGGCAAACTGAGTAACCACCAGTATCTTTCGAAAGACAGAGCCTTTCTGACCAGACCGCAAAGATCCTTTCAGCACTTTTACCGGCTGAAAGGAGGAAAGGAAAATAGCCGGATAGCTGCCTGATATTATGCCTGTTAGGAGCGCAATCCCAAATAACATGAGTAAACCCAATAGATTTCTGGAAATATCCAGGGACAACTCTTTTGCCGCAAGGTTGTTGAATACCGGAAGCAGAAGCTTTACGATAATCAGTGATAAAAACAGGGCTATAAACGCAAGCAGAATCGATTCGCCAAAGAATTGTTTTATAATACTACTTCTATGCGCACCAGCGACTTTTCTCATTCCAACCTCTTTGGCGCGATTCCCGGAGCGAGCTGTAGCCAGGTTCATATAATTGCTACATGCGATAAACAAAATAAAAAATGCAACCAGAGAGAAAAGAGCGACATAGGTTATGTCACCATGGGCCGAATCGAATTCATAATTTGAATGAAGATGAATCCGGGTTAGAGGTTGAAGATTCAGCCTGTGCGCCTCGTATTTGTGGCAACCTCGACTCGTGAATAATCCAGGCTAGCTCCTTAAATCTTTATAATTAGCAGCTTAGAAAAGTTGTGTAAATCTGAGCGCGGGAAGCAGCAAGAGTGCGCAGCAAGGTAGGGCTTCTTGTTGACATCAGATGTTTTTTCTATGTACTATTAATGCATAAGCTCAAAGAGTGAAAATTTGAGGATATTGAGCGGAGATCATCATGAATAAAAAAATGAATTTCTTTTGTGTGTTTTAAGGAGGTGGAATTATGAGTAAGTTGCGGATATTGTCAGCGCTGTTTCTAGTCGTTGTTTTTCTGCCGGGGATCAATGTAGAGGGACAAGAAGCACGTGAGCGTTATGAAATGATGAAAATGATTCGCAAGGATAAGTTTGACCTCGTTTTACCAGGAGCCATGCGGGACAATAACATCGACATGTGGATCAATGTGATGCAGGACGGCCATACTGACGCTCTCAGTTTGGATCTCGGTGTTAATATTCGAGATTCCATTCTTGAGACAACCTGTTTTGTTGTTTTTACAGACCGGGGTGATGAGGGGATTGAATGTGCAGTTTTGGGCCCAGGGAGAGGAGACCCGGAACTCTACAGCATATCAGGTGCGGAAAATGATCTGGGAGATTTTGTCGCTGAGCGTGATCCCAAGCGGATTGCCGTCAATATGTCAGAGGATCTTCCCATTGCTAAC
>JAUWNW010000121.1 GCA_030612445.1 Candidatus Aminicenantota bacterium | reverse complement strand
GGTAAATCCGGAGCCTAATGTGAGGCAGCTGGCAGAGATCGCTATCAGTTCAGCCCATACTGCCAAGACTTTTGGCATTGAACCGCGCGTGGCTATGCTGTCTTATTCGACCGGGGAGTCCGGTAAAGGCGAGATCGTAGAGAAAGTACGCGAAGCTACCCGCATCGCAAAGGAGATGGCAAAAAAATCCTACCCGGATTTAAAGCTGGAAGGTCCGCTTCAATATGATGCTGCTTTTGATCCCCAAGTTGCCAAGACCAAGCTGCCTGACAGTGAAGTTGCCGGTAGAGCTACTGTCTATATTTTCCCTGATCTAAACACTGGGAATAACACTTATAAAGCTGTCCAGAGATCAGCTAATGCTGTAGCTATCGGACCTGTACTCCAGGGACTTAACCGGCCTGTCAATGATTTAAGCCGGGGATGTACGGTCCCTGATATTGTAAATACGGTTGCTATAACTGCAATTCAGTCCCAGACAGATAAAGGATAATCAAACATGAAAATTTTAGTTATCAATACAGGAAGTTCTTCTATTAAGTATCAGCTCTTTGATATGAACAAGAAAAAAGCCATGGTTACAGGACTGGCTGAAAAAATTGGTGAGGATACCAGCATTCTTACCCATAGTATTGTCGATAATAATGGGGATGCCCGTAAAAAAGTTGAAAATAATAAAATTCCCGACCACGCAAAAGGCCTGAAAAGGATAGTAGAGCTCTTGGTTGACCCTGAGTGGGGAGTTATAAAGAATAAATCTGAGATTACAGCTGTTGGCCACCGCGTGGTTCATGGGGGAGAGTCCTTTCAGTCCTCCACTATAATCGATGAGCTTGTGATAAGCGCGATAAAAGAGAACATCCCCTTGGCTCCGCTGCATAACCCCCCTAACTTGAAAGGAATAGAAGTGGCCCAGTCGATCTTTCCCAATGCTCCCCAGGTTGCCGTCTTTGACACAGCTTTTCACCAGTCGATTCCACCCAAGGCATATCTTTATGCGCTTCCTTATAAGTTGTACACCAAAAACCGGGTGCGCCGCTATGGTTTTCACGGTACAAGCCATGCCTTTGTGGCAGGGGCAGCTGCTGAGTATCTGAAAAAGCCGCTCGCTAAGCTTAACCTTATAACTGTTCATCTCGGCAATGGTGCCAGTATGGCCGCCGTAAAAAACGGCAAGTGTGTTGATACTACCATGGGCCTTACACCGCTTGAGGGCCTGGTAATGGGAACCAGGTCAGGTGATGTCGATCCTGCGCTTCCTTTTTTTCTAGCGGAAAACCTGAATATGTCGCTCAAAGACATAGACCGGCTTTTAAACAAGGAAAGCGGCATGAAGGGGCTGTGCGGTATTAATGACATGCGGGAGGTCGAAGAAAAGGCGGAAGCCGGTGATAAAAGATGCAAAACAGCTCTTGAAGTCTATGCCTACAGGATCAAAAAATATATCGGAGCATATTACGCTGCCCTTGCAAGGCTGGATGCAGTGATTTTTACAGCCGGGGTGGGAGAAAACTCTTCTTTTATCCGCAGTCTTTGTTGCTCAGACCTGGAAGAGCTGGGAATATCTATTGATAAACAAAAGAATGAGCAGCGGCGCAAAGATATACGGGAGATAAATATTTCCAGTAGCAAAGTAAAGGTCCTGGTAATACCTACAAATGAAGAAAAGCGAATCGCTCAGGAAACAGAACGGGTCATAAATCTAAAGTAGCCAATTCCCCTTAAAAAACAATATTTTACGCTGAGGACGCGGAGGGACGCTGAGGACACGGGGAAAAGCGAAAAGCTTTAGACACGGATGGACGCGGATAAGACTAAAAAGTTGATTTCTTTTGCCAATGACTTGGCAAAACAAATCAACCCTTCATCACTTCGCTCTGCGAAGTAATTTGAGATGAAAGTTTAGCTTTGTGCCCCAGCCCAAATTGGAAAAAACTTTTTATTTTTTGGAGTAGGCAGTATTACAGTATGTTTTTACATCCGCAGACCTGAAAGCATGCAGCTTCTTTTTAGTTACACATCCCCAGTCTTCACATATAAGGGTTTACCTTTGTGCCCCCGGCACAAATTGAAAAAAGCTTTTTGTTTTTTGCATGCGTGCAAAAAAGAAAAAGCTTCTTACTCTTCTCTGCGTCTTAACCGTGTAAATCCGCGTCTAATGCCTTATCGCTTTTCTCCGTGTCCTCAGCGTCCTCAGCGTAAAATATTGTTTTAAAGATTTTACTTGTTTTCCTGAAGTTCCCTTCTTGCATCTTCCCCAAAAATGTATTAAGATGTATTACAGGAGAGCCAAATGAGAAAAATCGTCTCTGTAAGTTTACCGGAAGAGATGGCTGAAAAGCTTGGAATTACTGCAAAAAACTCCGGGAAATCAAAAAGCGAAGTAATCAAAGAAGCATTAAGATCGTATCTCTGGGAGGAGCGCTTCCAGAAAGTCAGAAAGGCCATAACAAAAAAGGCCAAAGAAAAAGGCATAGTCACAGATGAAGATGTATTTAAGGTAGTTTCTTGAGAGTTGTTTTTGATACAAATGTATTTGTAGCTGCTTTTGCTGCCCAAGGGTTATGCTCAAAATTACTTGAAAGAGCAAACGAGCATGATTTTGTCCTCTATATTTCTCCTTTCATATTAGACGAATTAAAACGTGTTCTTAAAACAAAAATTACTCTTTATACAATAGAAATAGAGGAGGCGATTTCCCTTATTGCTGAGGTAGTAAATGTGATCAACCCAGAAAAAGCAGGTATTAAAGTAGAAAAAGTTTGCAGAGATAAAGATGATGATAACATTTTGGCCTGCGCTCGTGCTGCAAATGCCCATTATTTAGTAACAGGAGACAAGGACCTTTTAAAAATAAAAAAATATAAGAAAACAAAGATAATTCCGCCCAGAACATTCGAGCTCCTTATAATCCCCAAATAATCGGATAAGCCTGTCAATATAGCAAAAGATAATTTTGTGATCTGTCAAGAAATTAAAATCTCTATATTTATACTAATAATTAATAGGTTATTTTAGTTTTTCTATTCTAAACATTGTCCTTTCCCTCTGCCTTTCCTGCTTTTCCTGCTTTTCCTGTCTTTCCTGTCTTTCCTGATTTTACTGTCTTTCCTGCCTTTTATCCGCGTCCTCAGCGTAAAAATATAGCTTTTAAATGAATTTTATTGCGTATTTTACTCCTCTTTATGTTATTATTATTAATAATGAAAGTTAATTCAGAGAAGCAATCCAAAAATAATCCTTGCTACAATTCCCTCATAAAAAGCCTTTGTAACGAATTTGGAGATCACCTGAAAACAATAGTGCTTTTCGGCTCCAGAGCCAGGAAACAGGCAAGAGATGATAGTGACCATGATATCCTTATAGTTATTAAGGATTTGCCTCTAAAGCCACTACAACGGCAGAAGTTGATCCGCGCAGCCATATGGGAAGTACCTTTGCGGATAAATACAATTACAAAGACTCCGGAAGAGGTGAAAAAAAACCTAACCCCTCTTATTCTTGAGGTATGTGTAGATGGTATTTGTCTTTATGGAAAGGATTATTTTGAACCTTTAAGGAAAAAAGCTTTGAATGCCTTAAAAGATGCAGGATTAAAACGAAATAGGATAGGGAATGAGTGGTACTGGCATTTTAAAAAAGTTCCTATGAAAGAATGGGAACTTACATGGGAGGGCTACCGTGAACTCTCAAGATGATGTAGAATACCGTATAAAGCTTGCTGAGGGATTTTTCAAAGAAGCAAAGGAAGACATCAAGTTAAAGAGATGGCGCTCCTGTGTGGCAAATTCCCAACTGGTTGTGGAAAATGCCGGGAAAGCGGTTTTGATGCTTTTTGGAATTTCACCTAAGACCCATGAGCCGGCAAAACACCTGGATAAATTGATTCGTGATTTTGAAATTCCGGATGATATTAAGGATAAGCTTAAGAGAATTATGCCTGACTTTCTGGCCCTTGGTGTTGAGGAGCACTTCATGACAGATTATGGAGAAGAGTCTTCCTATACCCTGCCGTGGGATATTTTTGACGAGGATTCGGCCCGAAATGCCCTAAAGGCGGCAAAACAGTGTAAGCAAGCTGCTGAACAAATAGTTAAACACGTCCAATCTCAAAGAGCGAAAGAGAATTAACTGGATAGAGCTTTTTGTTTTTTGCAGTATGGCATAAGATAATAAAAACACATAAAGGAGGAGTAACACCCCAATATGGAATGTAACTTAGCCTGGATTATTCACGAGGCCATTTTTTTATGAATAATCCAGGCCAAATTTCTTTCTGATATAATAGCAAAGACTAACCATGGCTACCGTACTGATAAGTGATCCGGCAAAAAAATATCTCCTCGCACAATCACAGAGTTTTCGCCGGAAAATCAGGGATAAATTTGAATATCTTGAAACAGGTATATGGGAAGGCAGGATTAGGGTAAAAAAGCTAAGAAATGTTTCCGCGAAATGTGTTTTTGAAGTAACAGTCGCTAA
The DNA here is from genome assembly GCA_030612445.1 of Candidatus Aminicenantota bacterium. GTDB lineage: Bacteria > Acidobacteriota > Aminicenantia > Aminicenantales > Aminicenantaceae > JAUVXM01. The sequence continues at coordinate 4,312 of JAUWNW010000121.1, read as the reverse complement.
AAGAACTAAACTACTTTTCTCGCTTGGAAATTACAGAGAGGCGGACAAAAAATCTCTGGTTATTTATGTCTGGGGTTTTGTTGTTTTAGCTGAACCGGCAGGAAAAAGCAGCGATATTATTCCCGGGGGTGTTCCTTTCTTAAAGTTTCCTGACTATGACGAGGTCCTTATGGAAGACATTGATTTGGAGGAGTTGCAATCTTCCTATTTTACCCAGGAGCATATTACAGAAAAAATCCTGGATGAATCAGGCAGTTGCAGGTGGTATCCGGTCGATGAGCTTGAATGGAAAAGAATTCAGCTGCACACGGGGGGTGGTTTTGAACTTTCCCTTTGTTTAACCCCTGAACAAAAAGATGTTCTTAAGTCAGCGCTGCCGCTTATGGTTTCAGGGACTGCGGGAAGCGGAAAAACAACATTATCTGTATATTACCTCTTAAAGCCGCAATTAAACCGGAAAAAGAAGATTCTTGTTACATATAATAAATACCTTAAAGATTTAGCTGAAGAGCTCTACAAGGGTCTTTTAAACGAAACGGATAGGAAGAATGAGGTTGAATATCCTGATTTTTATGTCTTTAAAGAGATAAAGCTTGAGATGGCAAAAAAAGGCGGGAAAATTTTTCTGCCTGAGAAAGAGGTGGATTTCAATCATTTCATAAAGATTTTTGCCTCCCATCCTATGTCTAATAAATTTGATTCCGCTCTGGTTTGGGAAGAGATCCGCTCGATTATAAAAGGAGCTATGCCCCAGGTCAATATAGCGGTATTGGAGAAAGCGCTTCACGCCCTAAAAAATAATGAGATAAATTTAGGTTTAAACAAACAGGTTCAAAAGCAGTTTATCTTATTTTCCAGGCTGGAGTCCCTAAAAGTAATTGATAAATTTGTCTCAAAATACTTAAATACGGATATTTCGTCTTTTTCCGCTCACATCTCCAGGTATATGCAAGAAGCAAGATATAAGGATAGAGTCTATGCGATTATTGATAGGACCTTAAATACTTTAAAAAAGCAGAAAGAAGCGCTTGATAAAAAATATCTTTCTTTCCTTGAATATGAGCTTTTAGGTAAAAAGAAAGCCCCCAATTTTAAGTTTAACCGGAAAGAGATATATCGTATATTTGAATGGTATCAGAACAAACTTGAATCTGAAAACAAGTGGGATGAACTTGATCTTGCCCGGGAAGTCCTGAGAATTTATGCCGAGAAAGATTTTAAAGACTACACCTATGATATTCTCGTCTGTGATGAGGTTCAGGATTTCACCGACATCCAAATCAGTCTGATGTTTGACATGGTTCAAGATCCCTATAATGTCTTTTTTGCCGGGGATACAAAGCAGACAATAAACCCTAGTGGATTCAGATGGGAAGATGTGAAAAGACATTTCTATGAAAGGAGGCTTGATGTTCCTGAACTGAAACATCTGACTCTGAATTTTAGAAGTTCAGGCAGCATTGTGGAGTTATCCAATATTTTGCTCGGGTTAAAGGAAAAATATTTAGGAATAAAGTCAGAAGAATTGCCGGAAGAATGGAAGTATAAAGGTAGACCCGTAACCATTGTTTCAGGTATCAACGAAAATGACATGCTTGAGATATTAAATGCAGCAGGAGCAAAAAGAACAATACTCGTGCGCACCGAAACCCAGAAAAGGAGATTAAAGAAACGGCTGGCAACAGAGCTTATATTTACCATGAGAGAAGCTAAAGGGCTTGAGTTTGATACAGTTGTTCTCTGGAAATTTTGTGAAGACCAATTTTCGCAAGATGTGTGGAAAGTAATCCTGGATATAAGCAAAAGATCGATCCATGAAGCAACAATAAGACATGAAATAAATCTTTTGTATGTAGGAATCACACGCTCGCAGCAGGACCTGATCATTTATGACGGGAAAATACCTTCTTTGATTTGGGAAAATCAACAATTAAAGAATGCTGTCTATATCACCGCTGACCGCAGTTTTATTGACGGTATCTGGAATGTTATCTCAACCCCCGAGGAGTGGATTGAACAAGGTCATTATTTCTTTGCCAGAGAATATTATAAGGCTGCTGTGGAATGCTTCAAAAATGGTGGCGATGCAAAACTTTTAGGCAAAGCATCTGCTTATTATTATGAGAAAATAGGAAAATATCCTCAGGCTGCTTTAAATTTTGAGAAAATCGGAGAAAACAGGAAAGCGGCAGAGAATTATGAGAAGGCTGGAGAATTTAATAAAGCGTTATCATTTTGGAAGAAGTTGAAAAACGAAGACAGATTGTTTACATGCCGCCTAGAGATTTATAAACAGGAAGGAAAATTTCAAAAAGCTGGAAGCCTCTATCTGGAAAAAAGAAAGTATGAAAGGGCGGTAGAATGTTTTGATAAAGCTGGGGATTATAAAAAAATAGCAGAAATATATCTAAAGAAACTAAAGAATCTCAAAGAGGCTGCAAAATATTATGAGTATTCCCATGATTTTGGTAAGGCTGCTGACCTTTATTTCCGCCAGAAATCTTATACAAAGGCTGCTGACCTTTATTTTAGAGGGGGATACACCCTTAAAGCCGAGGCTCTGTGGGAGAGGACAAAAAACACAACCCGCCTGCTGGAATTGTATGAAAAAACCGGTCAGGATGAAAAACGGTTTAGAATTTACGAGAAGCAAAAAAACTTTGGAAAAGCAATAAAATGTCTGAAAGCCTTAAAAGAAAAATCACATCTTGAAAAAGAAGCTGAGGAACTTTTCCTAAAGAGGCAATATTTTCAAGCCTTGCTTAGATTTTATGTCATTAATAATCATAAGAAAACCGCAGAGTGCTATTTTCGCCTGAAAAAATATGAGGAAGCAGTAAAATATTTTAAGTATGCAAAGGACAATTTTTTGGCAGGAAATACCTATTATAAAATCGGAGATTACAGAAATGCGCTCAAAAGCTATTTAAATGCGGAAGAGGATAGGAAGAACGGTTATCCAAAGGCTAAAAAAATGGCCGGTAGAGTCGATGATGATGACTGGATATATAAACTCGCCCTGGAATTCTTCTATAAACAAAAGTATGCGGCAGCAGCTGTTTTATTTTCAGTTTTTAGTAACACATTTCCTGAAGTAGGATCCTGTTATGCGCTGATGAAGGAGAGAGAGAAAGCCTTTAAAGCTTGGAATAAATGCCAGAGGGTGAAAGATTATGAGCAGGTCGCAGATATATGCATTAGAGAAGATATCGTTGAAATTGGAGCAGATTATTTTTTAAGCAGACAGAAGCAAATGTCAAATGCTTATGACTGGCCGGATTTTCTGGATTGGGGAAATAACAGAGTATTAAAACTTTTTGACATTTATTTTACTGAGAAGCAAAATCCAAATGAAATGCTTATTTGGGGATCATTTCTCGGCCGAATCGATTATGAAGGTGAAATCTGGGAAAAGACTCTTTTTTATTTGGAAAAAGGCGGAGATTATAATTTTCTTATAGGTTATTTCGGGACCTTGAAAATTTTAGAAAAAAAGAGATTCAAGGACGCGTTGGCAAAATTTAAAAGAGATATTCCCGAATTGAAAAGGTCTGAGAGCTGGGAGAACTTAGCACTCAGGTACCTCCTCCTTGATAACCTCGCTGAGTTTAACAAAGTCATCCCTAAAATTAATATTAATGAGCGCAACTATAATTATTTTCTTCTGGGAGAAAATAAGTATTTCAATCAGGGCGTTACCTGGTGTTTGGAAAACGGTCTTATTCAGAGGGCCAGTGAAGTTCTGACGAGAAAGGGGAAATATGAGAGAGCAGCAGAGGTTTTTGAAAAAGCCGGGAATTCTAGCAAAGCTGCTGAATATTATCTCTACGCCGGTCAAGCCGGTCAAGCCGCTTTGCTCTACAAGCGCTTGCAGAGGTTTTCCCCGGCAGGGGATGCCTATTATAAAAACAAGGACTTTCAGAATGCCTTAAAGATGTATAAGAGACAAACACCTCAAAATAAAAAGAAAATAGCAAAAACATATGAAAGATTGGGGGATTTCGAGAAGGCCATGGTTTTATGGAAAGAAATAGGTGACAAAAAATCATTGGAAAGATGCACCAGAAAATTGGCAAAGAAAAAACAAGGGGAACTTCAATTTTAGTAATAATACTTCCTGAACATTGAGAAAAAGGCATTCCTGCCACCTGTTTTTTAAGGGACAGTCCCCTTACTGCTTTTTTTAAATTTATTGAAAAGGCTTTGTTTTTAAAGTATTCTGATAGTATGGACGGTCAGCAGAAAAAAATAAAGCAGCTTAAGGAGTATTTTAAAAAGAAAGATTCTGTGATTTTAGCCTTTGTTTTTGGTT
>JAUWNW010000017.1 GCA_030612445.1 Candidatus Aminicenantota bacterium | reverse complement strand
AACCAAACCCCCGGCTCACATATTGGTCTGTAAGCCATTGAGATACATCGCTCAAGGTGGTAACACCCGGCTCAATGATATCAAAGCCTTTTTCTATTACCTCAACGGTTTTTTTACACAGTTCTCCATAAAAAACGATTTCGCTCATCACTCTCCTCGTACGGAAATCCGTTATCAAATCCTCAGCCGAGACCATCCTCTTTGCATACTTATTGCCTAAAGCTTTGACCAATCTAAGGTAGTCTGTATGGGAGATGCCATCGGATACAGCAAGATGCTCCGAATAATTTACAGCGATGCGTTTGGGATCGCGTTTGGCAACAAATTTGTTTAGATCACTTTTGGGAGCAAAAATGTCGTATGCCCCACAGTCATGAGCTCTATCCGAACAGCGACCTAATACAGCTCGCTCGATCCTGTCACCGCCGCGGTCAGTGAAGATAAAAAAACCGGTATTGCTGCCCAGATCTAATCTGAGAGGATCAAAATTACCGTCTTCATAGTTATTTGTTCCCATTACGTGAATCCACATGTCAATGTTGTTTTCCCGCATAGCGTCTGGCAAAACAAAGTCAAATTTCTCTCTGCGTATTAGGTCAAGCATATCCATCAAAGTTTCTGCTTTCTGAGTTTGGGCCTGGAATCCCTGGACAAGCATGAAAGCAGAAAATAAAATTAAAACAATCCTAATTTTTTTCATATTTATATCTCCTTTCGTTGAAATTTCTCAATCTTCTCTTGATCTCTCTTAACATGAGCTATTCACAAGTGGAGATTGCCGTATAATCGACATTTTTTATGAATAGTTTTGGTTAATCACCATAACTTCTTTATCTGGTCCTCTAATCCGGTCATCTCCCACCGGGTCAAAGAGATCGGGATTATGCCTCCACTCATAAAATCATCAAAAAATTGTCTTAAATAGAAATCATCTCCTAATTGGCTCGACCTTTCAGCCATGAGCTTCTGTATCATATTCCTTCCCACAATGTAGTTAGAACTATGACCCGGAGCACGCAGGGTCTCTTCAATGTCCCACCAGACCGCATCGCCGTCCGCTTCCGCCCAGTCATGGGGAATCTTTTCAGAAAAATTCTTAATTCCATCCTCTAAGGTGTATTCATTGCTGTGCATTCTTAAGTCCGATAAAGCTCGCGCCGTCCGGAAAGCCAACCAGATATAGCAGATCTCTTTTGATCTCGGCCGTTCATCGAATAAACCTGCCTGCATCAACCATTCTTCAATCCCGAATGCCAAGGCTTCTGACCTGGCTTCATGCATATCGAAAAGACGAATATCACTGCGAATAGGCCTGCTGTCACCCATCTGATACCAGATCTTTCTTCCACCGGCATAATAATGGCCAAAAATAACATGAAGAACATTGGTCATTGGTTCGCGATCATTGGTTTGTTCAAAATAACCACGATAGTTGGGCCTGAGATAGGCGCTTTTACCCCACATGCGCGGATATTGGTCAGGAGGAAGAGGCGGCAGGTCCTCAGGTACGGTGATGATCTCCTCTTCGCAGAGAAATTTCATGATTTTTGCTGCCGTCTCTCTCTGTCGTCGCATGTTTTCCTCTTCGCTTGATGTCAATTTAAAATCAGGAAAATTCCGGTTTTTATGTTCTTCCAGTTTCAAAAATGTTATGGCTCGATCATATTCGCTTTGCATCATCGTATGAAACTCATCCCACGTATAAGGGATGAGATGGACATTCTTCATCCACCAGTTATAGTTCTCCTTCCCTACTCCCGCAAGTGCAGTCATTTTGCCTTTGTTGGCAATAAGCCAGTCGCGGTAATCCTCAGTAGCAGTCACTGCTTGTTCGACATAAGGGAGAAGCTCTGGATGGTGCGTGGTAAACTGATCTTTGAAGCCGTTTAAAAACTGGATGTCCTTTTCTTTTACCCTAATAGCAATCGTAGCAAGATCTCCGGCTGCTTCGGTAAGATTTATCATTGCTTGAGCAAAGAGCTTAGGCACTGCTTGCAATTTTACTCGGAAATCAGCGGCCTCTTCTTGAGAGAGAGGAACTTCCGGTTTATACAGCCCCCAGGTTGATAAACTCCTTGAGTGATGAACAAGGAGCCTGGGGTATATACCGTCGGTAAGATTGTAAAAACCGGGATCACGTGCCCACTGCCGTAAAACCCGGTGGTCAAACTCTACCCCGTTCATCTCGGCGCGGACCACATGGTAATCGACCTGCTGGGTAACCCTCCAGCCACTGGTATCAATTGCAGCAAGGCGCTTTTGAAGCAACTTCAATCCCTTATATTGTCTTTCCATGGCGGCAGCTGTAAAATCTGGTACCCCGTCAACGACTTTAGGTTTTATAAACTCTCGGAACTCATTGAATAAATCAACCAGGTGAGAGTAATTATTAGTACTTTGCATTAAAATCCTCTTTTAATAGATTTGCGTATTACGCCTGCACTATTTATAAATAATGTCGATTATCCGGCAAGGTTAGCTCATGAATAATCCAAAAATAAAGTATTCAGCAAAAATTTATGAGTCTTATAGTTCTAGAGAGAGGAGAATTCTAAAATCCGCCTCTCCCTAGCATAGGCGTAAAAACGCGTTAAATATAAAACTTCTGAATTAGAACTCTAATCTTAGTCCTAACTTGAAAGCTCTTGGATTTTGAATATCCCACACATAACCGAATTGAAAGTCTGAAAATGGGTCCTGGTAAGTTTCCACCCAAGCAACTGTATCCCAATTCAAGACATTAAATATGTCAAGGAGGATGGCAACTCTAATTTTTCCAAATTGAAAGTATTTTTCCGCCCGTAGATTTAGGTTTTTCTGGGCTGGTAACCTGTAGGAACCACGAGGTTCTGCAAATATAGTCACATCTCTGATCCAAAAGGCACCAACAGCATCTGAATCTATTTCAGGATCAAGGAATATTGATCTGGTGTATAGATCTCCTGATTCATATCTAAAATCAAATCCTAAAGTAACATCAACCACAGGAATATCATATGAGCCTGTTGTTTTAAATATATAGGAAGAGGAGAGAGTTAAAGGACCTTCGGCATTGATCTGATAGTTCGGATTGCTAAAATTCCAGGAGGCGCCCAGAGCAGTACTGTGACTTGATCCATATTCGCCCCAATAATTGTCATCATTTCCCCATGAATAACCGGTAATAAAAGATGCGTGTAATTGCCACCTGTTGGAATATCTTTTGTCGAAACGCAATTCTAGAGTTCTATTTGATCGTTTGGGGTCCCAGGCAACAATGTCGCCATAGGCAGCACCTATATCATGTCCCTGCCCTTCATAAGGATTAGTGATATAAAACTCATTTTCTCCAGGGTTAAGCCTCTCGTAAACAGTATATGTGTTTCCTTCATAAGGATCAGTCCATTGCACTGGGTCCCAGTCTCCGGCAATATTAACTCTGTCCAAAAGGTCATGATTTGTTCGATAGATAAAAGATGCAGATACAGAGATATCTTTCCCCAGCTCTCTTTCAATTCCAACCACAAATTGCCGCATATAAGGGAACTTTAAATTAGGATCGATTGTATACGCTTCCCACGGATCTTCAAAATCCAACACCCATTGCTCTCCAATGGTGCCGGGTTCCAATCCTTCCCAATCTTCTATTACAGGGCCCCATACATATTCTTGGTAAGGACCCTGGGGCTCCCAGGGCGTGTACATTAGATCCCTCATCTGATGGTAATATCTCCCATAATGCGCTTTCAGTACAGTGGAATGATCTCCAAAAATATCAATACTAACTCCTAATCGAGGAGCAATACCAAGCTTTGGCCGAAAAGGAGCCTTAGCAAAGCTAGGGAGATTACCCCTGGCCTGCATGATCCGAAGCCCTGGATTGACGGTTATACGATCAGCAATAGTAAAAGAGTCTTGGACAAAAGCGGATACACGTGTCCCGACTGGTTTTATATCATAAATCTCGCTAACACTTAAAAAATAAGGTTCTCCCCCATAATCAGCATAATATTTACCGCCAGGATACCCTCTCTGACTATGCGAAGGCATACGTGAATATTCCACTCCGAATTTGAAATCATGCGATGTGTTAAGAAAATCCTCAGTATAATGAGTAACAGAAGCATTCATATCGAGACGTTTTCTGTTAGACTCCCAGAATTCCCAATAATTTCCTGTATACCATTCTGTTTCCATGTCAAAATGGGCAGCCGGGCTTGAAGTACCTGACAGGCTATAAGTATCCATACCTCCCATCCTGGCTTCTAAAAATGTGGTACTCGAGAAAGTATGAAGATATGAAGCGTTAAAAAACACTCCATGTCTATTAGAAGGATAATCAATTGAAGGGTCAACAAACTCCCAAGTAAAGCCTTCACGTTCACCCGTATTTGCATCAACCGCAACGGTGACCCTGTTGTTTTTGTTGATCTGCCAGGTAAGTTTGCCCATGCCCCTTCCATTCCAGGATTTTGATCCTGTCCCTTCATCAAGAATATGGTCCTGATCATAAGAATATCTTCCGCTCGTAAAAAACCACAGTTTATCTTTAATGAGGGACCCACCTAAATTAAAATGGAGGTTGTAAAATTCAGAAAAAACAGATCTCGCTAAATCGGGATAATCCCCCCAATTATCGCTGTGCCAACCTGGACTTCGCATGTGAAAAGTGAACAATCCGCTGAAATCGTTTCCACCGGATTTTGTCACCACATTGACCAGGGCGCCGCCAAAGCCGCCGTATTCAGCTGGGGCACCTATTCCCATCACGTTAAACTCCTCAATCGAATCATAATCTGTGAGTTGCGCAGGTGCCCCATCTTCAGGATTGGTCGTATTAAGGCCATCTGTAAGATACTTGTTTTCTGTGCTATCAGGAGAACCATAGAAGGAACCCCATGTTCCTTTCGCCCCAGGGGCAAACGTCAGCTGATCTTCAAAATCCCGATTTGAAGGAATTTTCTCAAGGTATTCTTTTGTCATATTATGGACACCCATTTGGGAGTCTTTCACATCAATAATAGGAGCAATTCCAATAACTTCAACAGACTCCTCAAGTGTCCCTACTTGCAGAAAGAAATCTGCAGTTAATGTTTGTCCCATTGTTAGACGAAGGTCTATTCTTTTTGTAGGAGTGAATCCCTGTAATTTAGCTTCAGCAGTGTACGTTCCAGGTGGAAGAGCAGCAAACCGGAATTTTCCTGATGAATCTGTTACCACACTCTGAGGGCCGCCAATAAGCTTAGTAGAAGAAATAGTGACCTCAACCCCAGGAAGCGCTTGGCCATCAGGCGTCGCGACTTCCCCGTGTATCACACCATACACAGGAGATTGAGCATAAAGCGGGGTGCTAATAAAAGCCACCAAACAGACAAAAATTATGAAATCACTCACCATAATAGTCGCTAATCCTTTTCTTAATTTTTTCATTTTTTCTCCTTTTTTTAAGTTTGCTCTTTTCCCTTTCTTGCCGATAGAATTAAAAATTTCTCTAACTATTAACACCTCCTTAAAATAATTTTTCCTACCCTAAACTATTCATACATTAGCGGATTACCCGAATTCTTTCTACCGGCGGATAAGGATACTCAATGCCCCGTTCAGTAACCATCACACCATCGTGCATTAAAACATATAAATGTTTCCCCTTCCCCCATTTAGGTACAGGCATATGGACCATGTATTCAAAAGTAAATGTATGGTAAGGAGGGATGATAAGATCGCGGATCCAATCCGGACCTAAAGGAGAAATCCGGGGGGCATCCACCTGGTTGACATCTTTTCCCAGGGCATGAAAATCGATATGAACCTGGGTTTTTTCTGGATCTGCGTTTTTGTCATATCTATCCTTATCAATATAAACATACCCTGCTTCTTCTAATTTCCGAATGAGAATCTCCAATGTCTTACCTGCAGTACGACCTACCTTGATATTATTGCGGAAAATCTCACGGGCTTTCAACGCATGATCAAAAATTTTTCGCACCTCTGGAGTAGGCTCTATCTCTCCTTCCCGAAGTACATAAGCGAGTCCGGATATATGCGTCGCATAGCTCTTCTCACTCACTCCATTGATTAAACCTATCAAATCACCTCTCTGAATCACATAATCATTATTATTATCTTCATGTCCGTCTCGATCCCTGATCCAAATATTCCCATAAACATCCTTCAACCTGGTTACACCAGGCACGATTTTATTAAATTCTCGCTCTATTGATTTTTCGCATATTTTACATAACTCTCCATAGAGGACAATTTCACTCATCACCCTTCCAGATAAAAAATCAACTATCAAATTACCAGCCGAGACGACCCTCTTTGCATACTTGTCCCCTAAAGCTTTGGTTAATTTGCGGTAATCTGTAGAGGAAATGCCATCAGCAACAGCATATCTTTCAGAAAAATTCACACCAATGCGTTTAGGATCACGTTTAGCAACAAACTCTCCGATAACATTTTCCCAGCCGGCATCACCTTCTATTTCCTCTTCATCTCCGGCGAATATATCATAAGCTCTAGTTTCTTCAATCGTTTCAGAACTCATACCGAGAACAGCCCTTTCTACCCTGTCACCACCTCGGTCCGTAAAGACAAAACAACCGGATCCACTCCCCAAGTCTATTTCAAGGGGATCAGGATCGCCGTATCTCATCACGTGAATCCACATGTCAATTTTGTTATGCCGCATGACTTGAGGCAGGATGTGGTCAAACTTCTCTCTGCGAATCAGATTAATCAAATCATTATCAACCAGATCAGTTTCTGCTTGAGTCTGGGCATAGAATCCTTGGGCAAGAATAAGGACGCAAAAGAATGTTAGAAAAACTTTAATTTTATCTAAAGCTTTATTTCCTTTATTAAAATGAAATTCATTTTTTTGATTATACATTTATTCTCCTATAATTTTATTCAATCTCAATATAAAAATACATTCGATAATTCCGGTTGTCAAGACCAATTACGACTTATAGAGGTCTTGTAAATCTGAGCCCGGTATCATCGAATTATGCGTATCTTTTTGAGCGGTGGATAGGGAAACTCTATTCCTCGTTCCGTGACTATTACCCCGTCATGGATACAAATGTACAAATGTTTCCCTTTCCCCCATTCAGGCCATGGCATATGGATCATGTATTCAAAAGTAAAGGTATGATAGAGTGGAATCTTAAGATTCCGGATCCAATCCGGACCTAAAGGAGAAATCCTGGGGGCGTCTTCTTGGGAAATTATTCTTCCCATAGCATGGAAGTCAATATGAACCTGGGTTTTTTCAGGATCTGCATTTCTGTCATATTCATCTATGGGATTATAATAATAGCCTGCTTTTTCTAATTCACGAATAAGGATCTCCAGGGTTTCTCCGCCAGTAAGACCCGCCTTGATGTTTTTACGGAAAATCTCGCGAGTTATCAGCGCATGTTCCCAGATTTTTTTGATCTCAGGCGGCAGTTCAGTCTCTCCCTCCCGCAGCACATAGGCAATTCCGCCATTGTGCTCGCTGAAATCCATCATATTCGCACTGTAGAGTAAACCAATCAGGTCGCCTCCCTGGATCACATAGTCGCTGTTATTTTCTTCATTTCCGTCCGGATCTCTAACAAAAACATTTCCCTTAAGTTCGCTCAATTTGGTTACACCAGGCTCGATTTTATCAAATTCTTTCTCTATCATTTCTGCGCTTTCTATACTTAAGCGTCCATAAAGTGCTATTTCACTCGGCACCCTCCCTGCTAAAAAATCTGCTATCAGATGATCAGCCGGAACCATCCTCTTCGCATACTTGTCACCGAGCGCTTTAACCAATTTGGTGTAGTCTGCATCTGAAATGGTATTGAAACGGGGATGCTTTTTAGAGTAATTTACAGCAATGCGTTTTGGGTTACGTTCGGCAACAAATTGGGCTAGATCAGTCTCTGGACCAAAAATGTCGTAGAGTTCCCTATCACCCCTGCCACCCAGGATCGCACGCTCCATTCTTTCGCTACCAAGGTCTGTAAAGATAAAAATACCAGGATTATCCCCCAATTCAAAATTAAGAGGATCCTCTCCTCTTTTCACATGAATCCACATGTCGATATTATTATCCCGCATGGCTTGAGGCAGGATGACTCTAAACTTCTCTTGGCGAATCAGGTTAATCAATTCAAGGTCAGCACCTAGTTCTTTATTCTGGGCACGTAGCCCCTGGACAAGGATAAGCATAAAAAATAATGTTAAAAAAATCTTTGATTTATTCATAATTTTGCCTCCTTACTTGACATTATTGAATTATTTGTATCTTTCGCCACCGCTCGGGGTAGGGAATTTCCATTCCACGGCCCGTGACAACTGCTCCATCATGGAAACCTGCACTTAATACTTGACCCGTAGAATTATTCGCCTTAGCCCATTCAGGAACAGCCATAAAGACAAAGTATTCGATAGCAAAGCAATGAAAAAGTCGGAGCTTGATATCTCGATGCCACTTCGGACCCAGGTGAGAAATCCTGGGGGCAAGTATTCCTTTTCCCTCAGCATGCATATCGAGAGCAACCTGGGTTTTTGTAGGATCTGCATTTCTGTCATACATTTGTCTATCATGGCAAACAAATCCTGCCTCTTCTAATTTACAGATGAGGAGCTCAAGCGTTTCTCTCCCCGTAAGACCCACCTTGATGTTTTTAAGTAAAATCCCCCTGATTTTTTTTCTATCCTCCCAAAATTTACGTATATATGGAGGCAGGTCAGTCTCGCCTTTCCGAAGCACATAGGCTCCTCCCAAATGTGAGAAGATTCCAATACCAGTAATGAGGTCGCCTCTCTGGATCACATAGTTACTATTATTTCTTCTCCTCCCCTGCTTATCCAAGACAGAACTAGGCCCGATTTCACCCAAAGTGGTTACACCTGGCACGATTTTATCATATTTTCCCGCTCTGGGTCGTCTTGGTCGCAGATAACCACAAATGCCATAAAGTACTACTTCGCTTGCCACCCTTCTCGATAAGTAATCTAATATCAGATATTCAGCCGAGACCATCCTCTTCGCATATTTATCACCGAGAGCCTTGGTCAATTGGATGTAATCTGTATACGAAATACCATCAGTAAGTGCCATAGTAAAGGTCTCTGATCCCTCGGGAAATGCCAGGCTTTCTATGTAATTAACGGCGATGCGTTTAGGGTTGCGTTCGGCAACAAATTCTCTGAGCCCCATAAATCTGTACCCCAGCCCCGATTCCGGGACTTTATCCGGATTTTCAGCCGTATAATCCATTATCTCAAAATTCTCTTGATTAATAAATTTGGATTCCCCCCGGACTATGTCGTAGGCCCCGAAGTCTTCAACCTCTCCTTCAAAAACAACCCGTTCGATCCTGTCACCACCACAGTCGGAAAAGATAAAAACACCAGACTTGCTGCCAAATTCATATCTAAGTGGATCAGTCCCTCCCCAAGACCATGGTCGAATCACGTGAATCCACATGTCGATCTTTTTTTCCCGCATGACTCGAGGCAAGATGAGATCAAACCTCTCCCGACGAATGTGATTCAGCATGTCCTTTGTAGCATATGGATTATTAGAATTAAAGATTCCATAATTTGCGTCGCCAATGCCCCACATAAGTTCCCTATACTGCTTCTGTGCATTTAATCCCTGGACAAAAAAAAGTATTGAAAAAAATGCTAGAATAAACCGTATTTTTCTCATTATCCTACCTCCTTTATCTAACAATACGAATCCCTGAGACTGGTGGATAGGCATACTCCATTCCACGTTCCGTGACAACTGCACCATCATGGATACATATATATATGTGTTTCCCTCTACCCCATTCAGGCACAGGCATATGGACCATGTATTCAACAGCAAACGTATGAAGGAGGGGGATTTTTATATCCCAATGCCACTTCGGCCCCATATGAGAAATCCTAGGGGCAAGTATTCCTTTTCCCTCAGCATGCATGTCGAGATGAACTTGGGTTTTTTCAGGATCTAAGTTTATGTCATATTTATCCCTTTCTATGTAAACAAACCCCGCCTCTTCCAATTTACGGATGAGGAGCTCAAGCGTTTCTCCCGCTGTAGGGCCCACCTCGATGTTTTTGAGTAAAATCTCACGGACTTTTAGCACTTCTTCCCAACTTTTTTGTATCTCCGGAGGTATTTCAGTCTCGCCTACCCGAGGCACATATAAGGGAGCCATCCCCCTCTGGAACATGTCGCCTCTCTGGAGCGGATAGTCTCTCATAGCGCTTTCACTATGCCCCACATCCCTCGTACAAAACCAACTCCCACCTGAATCAGTTAAAGTAGTTACGCCAGGCACGATTTTATCAAATTCTCTCGCTCTTTCTTTTAGATTACCAGAGGTGCCATAAAGGACTACTTCACTCGCCACCCTTCTTGATAAATAATCCAATATCAGATATTCAGCCGAGATCATCCTCTCCGCATATTTATCTCCTAACACTTTGGTCAATTGGCGATGGTCTGCATACGAAATACCGTCGGTAAGTGCTAGGGTATAGGTTTCTGAGCCCTCGGCAAGTGACAATTTTTCCGAGTAATTAACAGCAATCCGTCTGGGGTCACGTTCGGCTACAAATTCTCTGAGACCCATAAATCTGTACCCCAGCCCCGTTTCCGGGACTTTATCCGGATTTTCGGTTACATAATCGATAATCTCATAATTCTCTTGATTAATAAATTTGGATTGCCCCCGGACTAGGTCATAGGCCCCGGGGTCTTCAACCTCTCCTTCAAAAACAACCCGCTCGATCCTGTCACCACCATGGTCTGTAAAGATGAAAACACCGGAATTGCTACCAAATTCATATCTAAGCGGATCAGTGCTGTCCATGCTTCTGTAATTTAGGCCGCTTACTTCTAATCTACGTAATTCATTGCCGCTCCAAGACCATGGTCGAATCACATGAATCCACATGTCGATCTTTTTTTTCCGCATGACTCGGGGCAAAATGAGGTCAAACCTCTCCTGACGAATGTGATCCAACATCTCCACTGTAGCATAGGGATTATCAGCATCAAACATTGAATAATATGCTTGGCTAATGCCCGCCATAGATTCTGGATTCCTAGTCTGGGCATAGAATCCTTGGGCCAAAAAAAGCATGGAAAGAAATGGAAGAATAAACCGTACTTTACTCATGATCTTGCCTCCTTTTATCTACCTGGACTATTCATAAAATCAAAAACTAATTTTATCAGCGGCATTTTTTCCGCTTTTTCCATTCGCGATTAATGCAACAAACGCCATAATCCGTGATAATTGCTAATGAATCACGATTATTTTCTCGTTAATGGGAGCCAGATACTCTACGCCATTGGGGGTGACAATCGCATTATCTTCGAAATTTATACTCGCCCGTCTACCCCATTCCGGAACCCAGGTGTTGATATTGAACTCGAATGCAAATATATGAGTCGGTTGAATCATGATATGGGCCCGATCCGAGCGCCACGGGGCAATCGACGCGCCCAATGCGGCATCACCGACACTGGTGTTCCCGGTGGGGTGGCAGTCTACGGAAAAGCCTGATTTATCAGAATCTCCCAGCTCGTTCATCAAATCCCTGTACTGCGAAGTCCTATCATCGGAAGGAGTAGACACATAACCTTCTGCCTCAAGAGCTCGGACAATCGCTTCGTGCGTTTCACCGGCAGTACGACCTGCTCTGATAGTCCTGCGGAGAATCCTGCGAGCCTCCATGCCCCGTTCCCATGCATGTTTCAGGCCTTTCGGAACATCGGTCTCACCTTCTTTCAGGATATAGGCATACCGCTTAAAATCAGTGCCGAAGTTCAGGTATCCAATACCCATGTCCCATCCTATAAAATCGCCGCGCTGAAAGACACCGTCTCGCGCTCCTCCCGGCATGTAGGGAAGAAACAAAGTTGCCGCCTGATAGGCTGGGGCGATCCCTCGAGCGAGCAGCTCGTCTGCGCCCCACCAGCCGATTTCTTCAGGGGTAGTAATTCCAGGCTTTATCCTCCGCAGGCCTGTTTCCATGACCTGTCGCTGAGTTTCAAGTGCGTTTGCGAATGCGACGATTTCCCTCTGGACCCTTCTTACGCGGAAATCGGTTATGACATTCTCTGCAGAAATCAGCCTATCCGTGTATTTCTTACCTAATGTCTCGGTCAATCTCAAATATGCCGTATAAGAAATCCCATTGGCTATGGTAAGCGACTTAGACATATTTACGGCAATCACTTTGGGATCACGTTCCTGGACAATTTCGAGAAGGTCTTCTCCCGAGCCGGAAATATCATAGAGGTCTTCTTGATCCTCTCCCCCTAAGATTATCCGCTCGATCCTGTTACCACCCCGATCCGTGAAAATATAGTAACAGACTGGCTCCCATGCTCTGTATTCAGTCCATCCCCCTAGGTCCAGGGCGAGAGGATCCATTCTGCCGCTCTCTACGACATGAATCCACATGTCAACATTGTTATCCCGCATTGCACCGGGTAGAATAAGATCAAATTTTTCATGCCGGATGAGTCTCATAATCTCATAGTTTTGTCTTGATTTCTGCGCGTATGCATCGATCCCGAACACAAGGATGATGATGCAAGCGAATGTTAGGGAAGTCTTTATTCTTCTCATGGTCAAATCTCCTTTACCAACTTTGGGGTCAGGTCTTGTTTTTTGCTTCATTTGAAAAAAAAACGGGGGACACTATCAAGAGTATCCCCCTAATTTAAAAGTTACTCCTAATAACCCGGGATCTGTTTCGGGAAGTAATCCTCTAAGGTCCCTTCGCGATTTATATCCAAGGTAGTGCAGTGTAAAGCACCGCCAAATGGAATTACCGCTTCATAGGGAATCGGGACTACTTCAATACCCAGCTTGTCCAGCTGCTCCATGTAAGCCGTCTCATGCGCTTCTACACAGATAGTATTCGGTCCCAGGGAAAAAGTATTCATCGAGATCCAAGACTTGCTTTCATAAAGCCCTGTCAGGTAGCATTTGTTTTGGTGGACGTATACCGGCTTCGCTGCTGGAATTAGCTCCCAATCGTTCATTTTCATCAACTTCTTGAAATTTTCCGTTATGGGATACCACTCCGGATTATATACAGCCAGGCCTGGACGTACCGGCAGCCAATTTACATCAATGTGCCAAGGGTGATAGTTATAGTCGAATAACACATCGTGAATCCGGATCCCTTTCGCACCAAAGTAGCGCTTCAGCCAATCCATCCCTTTATGGTTTGTCACACATGAAGACTGCCAGAAAATGTCCTTCCCACAGCGAGCTGCGTCTGCAGCATCCCAGAGGGCCTCTTTTTCTGATAATTGGAACTTCCAGTCATGTAACCGTTTCCTCTTCTCCTCATCCGTCCAAACGTTTTCAAAATAATAAAAGAAATTCTTCTCGTAAGACTCATCCGTTAGCCGCGGCTTGGGTGCTGCTGTATGCAGAAAGTCCGGGTCCTCTTCAAAATACTTCTCAAAGATCGGCCTCAGATTTAAATACTCATACCAGCGTGAACGCCGGCAGGTCGTGGCCTCCATGATCTCGTTTCCAACCGGGAGAAACACGTCTCTGACATTATTGACTCCATGCTGGTTAAGCTGGGTCCAATCCGGAGTTGATACCGGACGCCGGTCATGCATCGCAGGATGAATTACTGCCCTTTCCACTGTAATACCACGCTTCTCCATTACCTTTACAAAATAATCCATCTGCTCATTGGCTTTGTCATACATCTCTTGCGGAAACGGTCCGAATGATCCCAACGGATATCCGCCTTCAGGACGATGATACCACCAAGCTGGTTCTGGGGCAGGAATATTTGTGCCCTCCGGCCTTCCCACGATCACCCGCTTTAACGGATCCCATTCGTTCCACGAATTTACAATCTTAGCCATAACAATGTACTCCTTATATTAAGTTGTTTTTTATTTCCATATTACTTTAGTAAACATTTAATCCTGTGTCAAGGCAAAGTTCATTAGAAGGAAGATTGATATGGACATATTAAAAGAAACCTGCTTAATATGATTAACATTTTCATATTTATACTATGATATATTGGAATAAGTATGTTATGCAAATCAATCCTCATCTGGAAATCTTGATATCTCATTAAATCTGCTATTTAATTGACTGCATATGTTTTATTGCTGTAACATTGTCAACCTGGATTATTCACGAGTCGAGGTTGCCGTAGATGTGAGGCACAATGGATGCAGCTGTGGACTTCACCGCAAATCCATTGTAACGAATCAGATGCGGTAAGATCGTCTCGCTCAAAGAGTAAAAAATGTCGATTAAAAATATAGATTATATCGAAAACGAAATGGTAAATTGAACCTATATAAGAATCAATGTAAAATACTGATTAAAAAAAGAGGTATTATACATATCGACATTTTTTTATGAATAGTTCAGGTCAATACTAGTACTTAAGAGAAGGAGCTTTATCATGTGCAAATACAAAACAATTGGTATTTTAGGAGGTATGGGTCCAGAAGCAAGTGCGAATCTTTATCTCCGCATTATTCAATTTTTTCAGAAAGAATATGGAGCAATATACGACTGCGATTTTCCAGAGATCATTATAGTGAATTTGCCTATACCTGATGTTGTAGAGCATCCAAATGAGGAGAATAAAGTTAGAGAAATGTTGGTTAAGGCAGTAAAAAAGCTGGAAAGATTTGGAGCCGATTTTATAGCGATTCCTTGTAATACAGTAACATATTACTTCTCTGAAATGCAAAATGCCGTTTCAATACCAATAATAAACATAATCAAAGAAACTACAAATGAGGTGTTAAAAAACGGGATAAAAAAAGTGGGATTGCTGGGAACCGAGATGACAATAAAAAGCAACATTTATCCCAATGTCCTAAAAAATATTCAGATTTTAACACTGAATGAAACAGAGCAAAAAGAAACAACAAAAATTATCTTGAATATCTTAGCAGGGAGAAAATCAGATAAAGATAGGGAAAAATTGACCCAATTTATTCAGAAATTAAAGGATTTAGGAGCAGAAAAAGTAATTTTAGGCTGCACTGAATTACCGCTTGCAATTAAAAGCAACAATGATGTATTGGATACATTAGAGATACTGGCAAAATCTACAGTAGAAAGAGCAACTAAATGAGCTCTCAAAATCAATGTCAAGTAAACTTTATTTCTTCTCTCTGATGGATAAAACCTTTTCCTTTATCTGGGGTTGATCGGGCATAATCTCCAGAGATTTCCCCCAGGCAGCTAATGCCTCCCGCAGTTTTCCTAGGTTAAAATAACAATCTCCCAGAGAATTAAGCAGGAAGATGTTGACGCCGAAACGATCGATCGCTTTATCAAAAAGGAATATCGCCTTATTGAATTCACCGAGAGCATGGTAGGTCTTACCCAAAAGGAAAAGGACTCCATATTTGGCATCTTCAGATTCCTCGAAAGGGAGCAGAACCCTTTTGGTTTTTTCATACTCTTTAAAGATAAAATAGACATTGGCTAAAGGCAATGAAATTTCTTGCGAATCTGGCTGATTTTGATGGGCTCTCTCCAGTTCTACTCGGGCTTTCTCTATTTCTCCTTTGTTAAAATACTGCTTTCCGATAATGAGGGAATAGGCAGGATGTGAAATGGGAAAGAGAGAACTGTTTTGCACCCAGGGCCGAGGAAAACCCTTGGCTGAAGTGATTTCAAATCGCTCACTCTCAGATGTTAGTAAGTTGTCGTCTTTGAGTAAACGGACAGCTATCTGATAATAGCCTGGGGAAAAATCTTGAAGAGAAAATTGTTCCAGGAAATTTGGCCGCTCCTGGTATTTGCTCAATTTTTTTTCCGATGTCAACATGACTTCGCTGTTTTTTAATATCTCAAATTTAAAAACAGCATTTTGTCCTAAATCAGCATTCAATCCCAAAACCTGGAAGCTCACAAATAGTATATCCTGAGAAAGAAAAATTCTCATAGGCCTAGAGTAAATCTGTTGATTAGCAAACTTGAAAGGCTTCATGTTTTCCGTTTTAATGTAATTAGAGTCATATCCCAGGGTAAGGGGGCTAATTTGGGGAGAAGTAATCCTTTCTGGGATAAAAATATCTTTTTCTATTGAAGTAAATTCCTTGGAGATTTCATTTTTCAAAAGCACTGAAAGCTTGAAATCTCCAGGAATCATAGGGAACAGGTCATAGAATGCAAAGGGGCGGAAGGTGATGTTATCAAGCTGTTCTTTATTAAATTCAACGGGGATAGTCCTTTCGAATTGATAGATCGCTCTTCCTTTAAGGTCTGAAACTTTTCCATCGATCTTCAGTTGGGTAACATATTTATTTTGAAACTGCTCGATGGAAAATCTGCTCAACTCGATAATGTAATGAATAAAATTAATTCCAGCAGGTTCTTTGATCACCCTGACAACAAAATCACTATCTATGTAATTGGCCGTATAGTCGACTTCAACGATATCCTTATACAGCAGGAATTTCTCCGCGTATCTATCCTTAAACTGTTTTTCAGCAAGCATGTATATCTTCTGGATAAGCATCTCTGATGACAAAGAAGGCTGCCAGCCGGTTACAGACTCTCCGGGAATAAGGGACATCGAGACCTTTGCTAATCCGGGGCTAATTTTTTTTAAAGAATTGAAGGCTTGAAGATGGCTTGTATGATCTCCGAAATAATTTGCCATCAGTGCCTGGGGGCCATCCATTGCGGGGCTGTAGAGCACATATTCACCAACACCGTTTTTCTGGAAGAAAATGAGGTTGAACGCTGGGGGAAGTCCGGATTGCGTCAACTCCTGATAAAACCAGACCTCAGTTTTGTAGATTCCGGCTTCTCCTGTGAATCTTTCAATATCTTTGGGTTCACCCAGAATTATATACATGCGGCCACGGTCCGTTTTCCAGCCGGGCCCGGGTGTATTTCGCCCTAAATTGTAATTGGCATACTGAATCCGGCGATAGTGCTCTTGTTTGAATTCGTTCTCTTGCGTCCCACGTGTAGGATCCCTCTGTTTCCAGAAAGCTTTGATGAACATATCTCTTTCTTTATCAGTTTCGAGCTGGGAAAAAACTTTTTTTTCAGTAGGAGTGATAATGTAAGTAACATCTTCTTCAAGCCATTTTTTGTGTTTTCCAGAAAGGTCTTTATCAGATTTTTCTTTAGAAATGGAGAAAGCTGGTATGAGGAGCAAAAAAATAATTGCAAAAAAATAAATTTTCCTGAACATTTTGAATTTTTAGATTAGCTTTTTTCTTCAACAAATTCAAGCCTTTTCAGTATATGAATCATCCTATAAATTGACCTTCTCTTTACTCAATCAACGATTTCTGTATAACCTCAATGATGCGTATCTTCTTTTATCAGAGAATTTGAGTTCGTCTCTCTTCCTTGACTACATTCAGGACAAGATGGGTAATCGCTCGTTCTATATTTTTTAATGGGAGTTTTTTCTTTATAAAATCTGTCAAATCTTTACGCCCTTTGAAATAACATATAAGAATTAAATCCCAATCGCCTGTGACCTCATAAATAGCGCCAATCTGGGGAAGTTTAGATATTTCATCCTGGACTTCATTGTCCTTTTCCTGGTTGACACGAAGAGCGATAACAGCAATAAGATTAAAACCGACGGATTCTGTGTCAATCAGCGGGATGTATCCTTTTAATACTCCTGAATTTTCAAGTTTCTTAATTTTATTATGGAAAGTACCGGGTGAAATTTTAAGTTCCCTGGCTACCTTACGAAAGCTCATTCGCGCATTTTTATTCAATTCCTTTAAAATTTTTTTATCCAATTCATCTATCATCATTGACCTCATATCACCAATAAATTATCAAATGCTTATTAAAATGTAAACATTATTTGAGGTTATTTGGCCTGCACTATTCATAAAAAATATTGATATGTATGATACATATTTTCAAATCCACATTTTACTCTGATTCCTAAGACATAACAATTGACCATTTTGTTTTTGTTATAATTTGTATTTGTAATCAACATTTTTTACTCTTCGAGCGAGAGGATCTTCCCACATCTACTTTGTTGCTGCGGATTCGCGGTGAAAGATAAAATTCAGGCGTGACTTGTGCTCGCTTCAGATTTTTAACGCCATTCTTCTTCGTTTTTCTCAGCGCCTGCGCAACTCCCCCCGTCCGTGGGTCAGACATGCTCAGCGTCCGACTACGTCGGATTCCCTCGAAAAGCCTCATCAGAAGGCTAAATCTTCAATGTCGCTTCAGCCACATCAGAATTTCATTAGATTTTAGACTTTTAACTAAAATTTCAAATTTTACTGCCTTTCCTGAAGTTCCTGTTTTTCCTGCTTTTTCTGCTTTTCCGCATCTGCGGCAACCTCGACTTGTGAATAATCCAGGTTACCTTAACTATTCATAAAAAATGTCGATATGAATGATACATCTTTTTAAGTCAGTATTTTACAATTATTCAGGTGGGTAGACAATTAATCTTTTCGTTTTCGATGTAATCTATATTTTAATCGACATTTTTTACCTTTCAGGCAAGACGATCTTACCACATCTACTTTGTTGCAGCGGATTCGCGGTGAAATACCTGAGCTGCATCCCTTGTGCCTCGTATCTGCGGCAACCTCGACTTGTGAATAATCCAGGTTAGATACCAGAATTAAGAAATCCCCAAATAATAAATTGTTCAATAAAATAGATTTTTTTTGTCTAGTTAGTCACATTTTAAGGATAATATTGGACTGCTATTGTGTTATTCATATTTTTTCTTGACACTTAGAATATTATAATATATTTTTTTAGGGAAGAATATTATAAGGAGATATGTATACTAATCTATCAGTTTTTTACTTGTCAGTAACTCATTTGTGTATGAAAAAAATTAATTTTATAAAGGAGGATCAATGAAAAAGAGGAGATTTGCATTACAGTTTATGATTATGCCTCTTATGCTATTAATCTTAGCCAGCAGCTTATCATTCGGACAGATAATAACAGGGAAGATAGTAGGAACCGTGACAGATGATGAAGGTGCGCCTCTTCCTGGTGTAACAGTCGAAGCTTCAAGTCCATCTGCGATGGGAATACAAACCACGGTTACATCAGACAAAGGAAATTACAGATTTGCCAATTTAGCTCCTGGCATATACAAGCTGGTTGTTATCTTAGAGGGTTTTCAGAGAGTTGAAAATGAAAACATTCAAGTAGCTATTAATACAACTGTTACTCTAAACGTGTTGCTAAAACTAAAGACGCTAGAGGAAGCTGTCACCGTTATTGCAGAAGCACCTATTATCGATGTGAAAAAGACAGGATTGTCTTCCAATTTTACAGCCGAAGATCTAGAAAATCTTCCCGCTGGACGGCATTCTTTTGCGGATGTTGTGAAACAAGCCCCAGGTATGCTTTCTCAAGGTGAATCCGGAGCTTTAAGGTGGTCTTTTGCTGGTTCAGGAGTTGAAGGAAATGCTTTTTATTTTGATGGAGTGGATCAAAGCAGTCCAGAATTAGGTATTCCCTGGACCAATCCAAATCAAGATATTTTTGAGGAAGTTGAAGTCACAGGAATAGGTGCGGCTGCCGAGTATGGATTGATAACAGGGGCAGTGATTAATATTGTCACAAAATCTGGAGGGAATAAATTTTCGGGGACCCTGTCTCATTATGGGCAATATGGTTTTTCAACCGGAGACAATAATCCTGATCCGGAAATGTATGAATCCTTCAAGCGGTGGAATAGATATGACCTGTCATTCTCTTTAGGCGGACCGATAGCAAAAGACAAACTTTGGTTTTTCGGTAACTTCAATATACGAAGAGCTAAAGAGTCAGAATGGCAAGGAGATCCTGATTATGTAGCTAAAGACGTACAGGATGAAGGCTTTTTCAAATTGACTTCTAATATAAACAATAAGCACAAATTAGTGGCCAGTTTCGCTTACGAAAACGAAGATTTTGGCGAGGTTCCTGACCCCTGGAATTTGCCTGAAACAGTGATTAAAGAAGTCGTGCAAACTTATATTTGGAATACGCGGTATACCTGGACAGCCAGCAAGAATTCCTTTTTTGACATCAAATATGCCGGGTGGTGGAGCCCCGATCACTACGATGTTCCAATAGCCGGTGCTGCCCTCGACAAACGACCCCATCTTGATGATGCTACAGGAGTGCTATCCGAAGCCCCAAGTTGGTCGGGCAAATGGGATATTTCTACTCATCAAGTCAATGCAAGTTTTTCCCATTTTGCTGAGGATTTTCTGGAAACAGATCATGACTTCAAATTTGGGATTCAATACAATAGAGGAAAGCTGGAAGCCATGGGAGGCTACCCTGGAGGTGGTTATTACATAGATTATTATGGCGAACCCTATCTTCTCTACGTACAGCAGCAGTATATGTATGGAGGCATAGTTAATCGAATCGGATCTTTCTTGGATGATTCTATCAGCATCGGAGATAGGCTGACTGTAAATATAGGGTTAAGGTTTGACCACCAGAATGCCACCTATCCTGCTCTTTCTCTATTGGATGGATGGGAAAAAACCAGTGAAAAGGCCCCGGCAATAGATGATTTAGTAACCTGGAATGTCTTTTCGCCCCGAATCGGATTCGCCTTCCAGTTAACTCCGGATGGAAAAACTCTGCTCAAAGCCAATTATGGCCGCTATTATGATGCCATGCATATTTCAAACTTTGCTTGGCCAGGACCTGGATATACAGATTGGTACGGGTATGAATGGTGGGATGGCGAATGGGAACTCTTTGATTTTGGCCCAGGAGAAATAGGCTATATCATGGATCCTAATGTAAAGAATCCCTATGCTGAGCAGTTGTTTGTGGGATTAGAGAGAGAGCTTATTACTGACTTTGTGTTAGGAGCCATGTACATACACAAAACCGAAGGGAATAGCCTTGGCTGGGAGGGGAGAAATACAGAATACGAGCAAGTACAAAGAATCTCTCCTGATAATGGCCAAACATATACGGTTTTCAACCGAACAGGTCCTTATCCGGAAACATGGCAGACAAATCCCGAAGGTTATGGCCAAAAATACAATGGATTTATTCTAAATTTCGACAAGAGGTATTCACGAAACTGGATGATGAACGCCTCTCTCACTTGGAGTCATTCGACTGGCTTAAATATGATGGCCCAATCATCCGGCCAGCACAATTTGACAAGTTACGCTGGAAGCTTTGGAGTGGACCCCAATACTCTTATTAATGCAGAGGGGGACCTGCAGCATGACAAAAGATGGGTCGTAAAATTCACGGGTGGGTATAACTTACCCTGGGATATTTTCTTCGGTGCTTACTTCACTTACCAGACTGGTCGCCCCCGCCCCGCTCTGGTAAGAGTTTATGATCTAAACCAAGGACGACAGCAGATTCTTGCGGAACCAAGAGGAGACGTGAGATATCCCTCATTTTATACTTTAAATCTACGGGCCCAAAAGACGATCATTCTTCCTGGATCGTGGAGGCTTAAGGTCATGCTCGATCTGTTCAATGCCACCAATGACGCTACCTATAGATCCTGGCGATCTAACAGTATGTGGCGTGATACTTTCACTGAAAAATCAGGTCTGCCTGATCCAATAAGCTTGCAGTTAGGATTTAAATTGGAGTTCTAACTGGCAAAACTTGAAAGTCGTGTAATTTGAAAATCGTATATGGAGAATAATTACGAATATTATATTTCAATTTCTATAAACACTTTGCCTTTCGAAAGTTTATTAAAGAAGATAATTCTAGCCAATATTTACGCTGTATTAAGAACAAGACATATGATGTAGATTAGTTTACTGAGGAATACTTTTTATATAAATTGGCAAAGATATAAATAAGGAGACATTAATGACTCAAAAAACCATTGTCAAATCCTGGAATGAATGGGACCCGCTGAAACATGTTATTGTCGGCCGAGCTGATGGAACAATGATCCAGTCACCTGAGATTGCTGTTCAACGTGATTGGCCGAAAGACGGCTTTCCTTTAGGCACATATGGGCCCTATCCCCAGGAAATGGTAGATAATGCTAATGAAGAGCTGGACAATTTAGCTAAAATCCTTGAGAACCGCGGTATTCGAGTAGACCGCCCCACTCCGATAGACTTCAGCCAGGAGGTTCAAACCCCAGACTGGAAGCAGGGAACTATGTTTGGCTGTGCACCCGCTCGCGATTTGCTTCTCACTGTAGGCCCTGAAATTCTGGAAGCTACTATGTCCTACAGGAGCCGCTGGTTTGAGTATCTTTGTTACCGTCCGCTGTTTGAACAATACTTCAAAGAAGATCCAAACTTTCGCTTTGAAGCAGCGCCAAAACCTCGTTTAACAGAGAAATCTTATAAGAGTGACTGGTGGAAAGAATGGAACTCTTTAAGCGAAAAAGAGCAGTGGGAGCATGCTGAAAAGAGTGATTGGATAATCTCTGAAAAGGAACCTCTATTTGATGCCGCCGATGTAGTCCGCTACGGGAGAGACCTTTTTGTCCAGAAGTCAATGGTAACTAACAACGCTGGTATATCCTGGCTGCAGCGCCACTTTCCTGATCATCGAGTCCATAAAGTAGGACGCAGGGAACTTCTGCCCTGGCATATGGATACAACCCTTGTTCCTCTTCGACCTGGATTTGCCCTTATGAATCCGGAGAGAATACCTCTTGATAAGAAGGAACTAGAACTATTTAAGATGAATGGCTGGGAAATTGCAAAAGCTCCCAAAGCACTTCTCAAGCAGAAAGCGCCCTATGACTTCTGCAGTTGGTGGCTCAGCATGAATACGCTTGTACTCGATCCAAAGACTATCTGTGTAGAAGCCAGCGAGACCCCTACCATGGAAATGTTCGATAAACAGGGCTTTGAAGTGGTTGCAGTCCCGTTCTATAAAGTCGCGCCATTTGGGGGGGGACTTCACTGCTGTACAGCAGATGTTTACCGGGAAGGCACTTGTGAAGATTACTTCCCAAAGCAGATTGAAGGTTTCTAACCAGGAGTTTTAAGATGAGAGATGTAAAAAAAGTATTGGAAAATACTATAAAAAGATGCAGGGAAAGAGATATCATTATCCCCACCTACGAGGAGATGGCCCATCCCGAAAAGATTCCCCAAGAAATAAAAAAGGAACTTCGCAGCATTGGACTATGGGACCTCCATTCAAGAAACCTTTTTAGGATCACTTGGAAGAATGAACCTGTAAAATTCGGAGGAGGGTTTGGGGAGGTTAATTACCTGGAGATTCCAAAGGAATTGAGCGGAGTTAAAGCCAGGATCATAATGCTGGTGGGAAAATATTTCCCAACCGGCTCCCATAAAGTCGGGGCCACATTCGGACCGCTGGTGGAAAAACTGATAAGAGGTGCTTTTGATCCCACAACTCAGAAAGCTTTATGGCCTTCTACTGGAAATTACTGTCGAGGAGGGGCCTATGATTCCCATCTTCTTGCATGCCCAAGCATAGCTGTGCTGCCAGAGGGGATGTCCCCCGAAAGATTCGCATGGCTGGAAAAAATAGGCGCCGAAATTCATGCCACTCCCGGCTCGGAAAGCAATGTCAAAGAAGTTTATGATAAGAGCTTCGAATTAAAAAAAGCTCGGCCAGATGAGGTCGTGATTTTAAATCAATTCGATGAGATCGGTAACGCCATCTGGCATTATGTATGCACAGGACAGGCGATAGAAGAAGTCTACAATAAAGTAAGCGACGACAAACAAAAGCTTGCTGCCTTATTTCTAACTCAGGGTTCTGCAGGGACATTAGGGTGTGCGGATTACCTAAGAGAAAAATTTCCGCACATAAAAGTCTGCGCAGGGGAAGCCTGGCAGTGCCCTACTCTCCTCCTCAATGGCTATGGATCCCATAGAATCGAAGGAATCGGAGATAAACATGTTCCCTGGATTCATAACCTGAAAAATATGGATATGGTTGCTGGGATTGATGATGAATACAGCATACGGCTACTGAGACTGTTCAACGAACCTGCAGGAAAAAAATATCTTGGATTAAAAGGTATTCCAGAGGAAACCATTGATAAACTGCATCTGCTGGGAATCTCTTCTAGCGCTAATCTCATCGGTGCTATAAAAATGGCTAAATATTACGAGATGAATGAAAACGATATAGTGTTTACAGTAGCCACAGATTCCATGGAACTCTACCAATCCCGAATCAAGGAATTGAGAAAAGAAAGAGGGAATTATATAGATTATCAAGCAGCTGCGGATTTTGATACCTGCCTCGTGAACCTAAGCACAGATCACATGCTCGAACTCAGTTATTGGGATAAAAAGAGAATGCACAATCTTAAATACTTCACATGGGTTGAACAAATTGGGAAAGACGTAGAAGAGCTGGACCGCCAATGGTACGATGAGAGCTACTGGAAAGAAAAATATTCCTCCTACAAAGAATGGGACAAACACATCAGAGAATTTAATGAAACAACAGGAATACTTAAGAAACAGGTAAATTAAGAAGGGCTAATGAACCTGGACTTTGAGGGATGAATCCTTTGAAGTTTAATATAAAGTTGAACAACAATAAAAAAATATCATCTCAGACCGGCCTGGTCCGACAACTCGGGCTTTTTGACTCATCAATGGTCATGGTCGGTATTGTCATAGGATCAGGCATATTCCTCACTACCGGGATCATGGCAAAAAGCATCCCTTCTGCCGCTCTTATCCTGCTCGCCTGGCTTGTGGGAGGGCTTCTGACTTTAGCCGGAGCGCTGACCTACGCCGAACTCGGAGCGGCTATGCCCGAGGCTGGAGGCCAATATGTCTATCTTAGAGAAGCCTACGGCCCCATGGCGGGATTTTTGTTTGGGTGGGTTCTTTTTCTTGCCTACCAGACCGGTGTCATCGCCGCTCTTGCGCTTGCTTTCGCCGAGTATATCGGCCATTTCTTCCCATCCCTGGGGACAGAACACACCATCTTGGCTCTGAACGTTCCCTTCTTCCGGAATACGCTCCCCTATGCTCTTTCAGCCGGACAGATTCTCGGAATCTTGGTAATTATCCTCTTGTCCATCTTCAACTTTATCGGTGTCGGTCTAGGAAAATCCATTCAAAATCTCTTCACTGTTATCAAAATTGGAACCATCGCCGGAATCATCATCCTGGGTTTTGCTATCGGGAAAGGGACCCGCCTGGATCTGGCGTTAAATCCGGCAGGCATGAGTTTTGGGGATATAATCATTGGATTTGGCATTTCCTTGGTCGCCGTGGCTTGGGCATTTGATGGCTGGAACAATATTAATTTCGTGGCCGGGGAGATCAAAAACCCAAAACGTAACCTCCCCTTGGCCCTCATCCTGGGAACATTAGGAATCACGTTCCTTTATGTGTTGGTCAATTATATCTACTTATACGCCCTCCCCATAAAGGAGATCTCAGGAGTTGTCCGGATAGCGGAAAAAGCTACAGGAGCCCTATTCGGCCTCTCCACAGGAGCCCTTATATCCACACTTGTCATTGTGTCTGTATTCGGCTCCCTGAATGGTTCCATCCTAGTCGGTCCCCGTGTCTTTTATGCCATGGCCAAAGACGGTCTTTTCTTCAAAAAAGTCGCTCATATCCATCCTCGCTTCCGAACCCCTGGATTTTCGATACTCATCCAAGCTCTTTGGGCCTCCGTGCTCACCCTGCTTGGTACCTTTGAACAAATTTTCACCTTTGCTATGTTTATTGCCATAGCTTTCTGGATCGCTGCAGTTGCAGCTGTCTTTACGCTTAGAAAAAAGCGCCCTGACCTGCCCCGTCCCTACAAAACCTGGGGCTATCCAATTGTTCCAGCTGTCTTTATTCTTGTATCCTGCGGAATTCTGCTTAACACACTGTTGGAAAAACCGGTTGAAGCGTTGGCGGGGATTCTTCTGACAGTCCTGGGAATACCTGCATATTTTTACTGGAAGCGGCGTTTGAAGAACGGAAATACTAATGAGCGAGGATCTTCATCTGAAAATTCAACCATAAGAGAAAAAAACTAAAGAAAGTATAAATACATAAGACAAAAAAGGAGAATCAGGATGAAAATAGTTAAACATTTAATCTTTGCCTGTTTAACAATGGTGGTATTCTTTTTCACTTCAAGCTGTAACCAAACTGCCGTTTACGACATTCTCATATTAAATGGAAAAATCATTGATGGAAGCGGGGATTCTAGCTTTCAGGGGGACATTGCTATAAACGGGGACACAATCGTAGCAGTGGGTGACCTTTCAGAAAAATCTGCCCATAAAAAAATCGATGCGGCCGGATTGGTTGTCGCTCCCGGGTTTATTGATATGCACACCCATTGCGATGGAGGATTAGGCCAAGTTAACTCCCATGTCAACCTGAACTATCTCATCCAGGGAGTAACTACAGTGGTTACAGGAAACTGTGGCGACGGGACCTTCAAGGTTGCTGAGATCAAAGAAAAATGGGAAAAACAAGGCATCGGCACAAATGCCGTTCATCTGGTTGGATTCGGAACTATCCGGCAAACAGTGATGGGGAGAGAACCACGCGAACCCACACCAAAAGAACTGAAGAAAATAAAGGAAATTGTGCGACAGGCAATGAAGGAAGGCGCCTGGGGAATGAGTACAGGATTAGAATATATTCCCGGCCGTTATGCGACTACAGAAGAAATCATAGAAGTCGCAAAAGTTGTTGGCGAGTATGGAGGACTTTATGCCAGCCATCAACGGAATGAGTTTGATCGTGTCCCCGAAGCCACTCGAGAAACCATCAGAATTGCTGAAGAAGCCGGAGTACGCGCCAATGTGTCTCACCTCAAAGTATGTCGAAAGAATTACTGGGGGGAAATGGAAGAAGTTGTAAAATTGATTAACGAAGCTCGGACCAGGGGAACAAACATCGTTGCTGATATGTATCCCTATCACTATGCGGGAGGGGGACCTATTATCCCGATTGCCAGAAACACTGGCTGGGCTCCCTTTCATCTTCCCATAGACATGGAACCATTTGCAGAACTCAGAGAGAAGATGAGGGATCGGAATCTAGCAGATTTGGAGATGAAGAAACTAAGAAGGCAATACATAGAGGAGCTGGCAAAGGCCCTAACGGATAAATCAAAACGGGAGCAGATCAGGAAATCGGTACTCGAGGGTGAGCCTCATAAGCCAAGTTCTGTAGCCTTAGCAGGTTGGGATAGTTATTTGGTTACAGTGGCCAAGAAAAATACCCACCTGATTGGAAAGATCCTTTCAGACATTGCAAAGGAACAAAAAAGAGATCCATTTGATCTTGCTGCAGATTTAGTCATTGATGAACCGGACTTATATGTTGCCTGTGGAGTCATGTCAGAGGACGACATGAAATACGCAATAAAACAGGATTGGCTGATGTTTTCCAGTGATGGGGACGCAGCCCCTATCATAAAGGAGGCGGATAAACCCAGGATTGGTCATCCCCGCGCTTTTGGCAGTCAAGCCAGAGTACTCCGTAAGTACGTAAGAGAAGATAAGGTATTGACCCTAGAGAGTGCCATCAGGAAGATGACTTCCCTTCCTGCCTCTTTCCTGCAGATAAAGGATAGGGGGCTGCTGGTGAAAGGATACAAAGCTGATATCGTTATATTCGATCCTGATACCATTCGAGATAATTCCACACCATCTGATACGCGTCAGTACAGCACTGGGACTAAATACGTGATAGTTAATGGAAATATTAGTATAGAAAACGGGGAATATAATGGTGCCTTAAACGGGAAACTGCTGCTTTTAACAGAAAACAAATAAAATAGAGAGGGGAGGTATTTATGAAAAAAGTTTGCTTACATTTTTTTCTTATACTTTTAATTATTATTCCCATTTATGCTCAAGAACCTAATCTCCGCCCCATGACTGTTGATGATGCCTTAAATATGGTTCGTCTGGGAAACGTACAGATGTCCCCAGACGGAAAATGGGTATTCTTTTCAAAATCGGAACTGGATTGGGGAAAAAACAAGAGAAATAAAAGATACTTTATGATTCCAGCAAGCGGTGGAAAGGCTGTGCAATATATTGGTGATTCAGGCGGCAGTTCATTTCAGTTTTCCCCTGATGGAAAATATCTCTCTTTTAGGCGCACAGTCGATAAAAACAGCCAGGTTTTTATGATGTCCCTCAATGGCGGCGAAGCGTTTCAGCTTACCCATCACAAGAACAGTGTTGAGTCTTATAAATGGTCCCCTGATGCAAGCAAAATATTTTTTACTGCCGATGAACCAATGGGTGAAGAGGAAGAAAAAGAATATGATTTAGGAGACGATGCCGTTTTCATTTTTGAAGGACCGAACGGAAGAGAGCAAGCTCATTGGCAAAACCTCTGGATATTTAATATTTCAACAAAGCAAGAAAAGCGGCTAACCAACGAAGAACTGATCATCAACGAATTCGACATTTCTCCGGATAATAGGCGTATTGTATTCGCAGCAGCAAAACAAGACACTGAGAATTATTTCTACCTATCAGAGCTCTATTTAATTGATGTGAGAGACCCAAAACTGGTTCGGCTCACAAATAATAATGCTCCCGAGGAGAACATCCGCTGGGCTCCAGATGGGAAGACTTTTGTTTACCATGCTCCTACTGACAAGGATTATGATCTGACTCACGGCTATCTCTGGATCATGAATCCTGAAACAGGTGAAAAAAGGAAACTGGAAAATCCGAATCAAGGAAATATTTCTAGCCTCGCCTGGACATCAGATGGCAAAAGTTTGTTATTCAATGAGACACGTCGCACTGATCTCAATCTTCATCGTCTCGATATTGAAACAGGAAAAGTCACTGATATTACGGAACTTAAGGGGACACTTCGTACTCTCGCTTTTTCGAAAGATAAGACAAAGATGGTTTATTCATACAGCAATTTTAACACTCCTCCAGACCTATATGTTGCCCTCCTGAATAAAATAAAACCTATTCGCCTGACTAATGCAAACCCCTGGATCAAAAAAGAAATCCTGCTTGCAGAGAGTGATGTCATCCGCTGGAAAAGCAAAGACGGGAGGGAGATCGAGGGGGTTCTCTATGTTCCGGGAAACTTCAAAAAGGAGACAAAACTTCCCCTTATAGTCACTATTCACGGAGGTCCGCCGGGCCGCTTTGCTAATAGCTTCAGGGCTGTGTTTCATATTTTCGCCGGACTAGGATATGCTTCGCTCGGACCAAATATTCGCGGCAGCGACAGCTATGGCGATGATCTTCTCTGTTCTCTCCAAGGAGATGTCGGAGGAGGGGAATTCGATGATGTTATGTCAGGTGTAGACTATCTGATTGAGAAGGATATCGCAGATCCAGAGAGGTTAGGAGTGCGGGGCTGGAGCTGGGGAGGAATCCTTGGCAGCTGGGTCATCACCCAAACCGATCGCTTTAAAGCAGCTTCCCTTGGTGCCATGGTCGGCAGTTGGAGTGCAGAATCAGGACCTGGCCTCAGCTTTGATCTCAAGCTTCATTATATAGGGGGAGCACATTGGATAAATCCTGAAGATTGGCGCAAAGTTTCATCGCTTTGGTTTATAAAGAACGTGACTACTCCTACTCTGTTGCTCCATGGTTCCGAAGATTTAGTGAGTACCCCCGGCCAATCCATGATGTTTTTCCATGCACTTAAAGAGATTGGTAAAGCGCCGGTGAGATACATCAGATTTCCGCGAGAACCACATGGATTCCGGGAACCGCGGCATCAGCGTCGACGTGATATAGAAGAGATCAGATGGCTGCAGAAATATATCCGCGGCACAGAATGGGAGCCCTGGAAACGTAAAGAGTAAAATATATATCTTTTTCGAACTGGGAGGACTTATGCATATAAGCAAAAAAACCTCGAGCAGGATGGCATTATGGATATCCTTTTTTATGGTCTTAGGTGCCTCAACGCAACAAGCCGCTATTTTTCAAGCATACACACATACTGATCTTACAAATAAAGTGGATGACCTGTTTAAACAATGGGATAGGGATGATTCCCCAGGGGCAGCCCTGGGAATATTCAAGGATGGAAAAATCATATATGCCCGCGGCTATGGCACAGCTAATCTTGAGTATGCCCTTCCTTGGACTCCTCAGTCTCCATCACGCGTCGGTTCTATTTCAAAACAGTTTATCGCTATGTGTATAGCAATACTTGTTGAACAGGGAAAACTCTCCTTTGAAGATAACATCCAAAAATTTTTACCTGGATGGCCTGATTATGCAACCCCTATTAAGATCAAGCACCTCCTGCATCATACAAGTGGAATTCGCGAATATTTGACCCTTGTAGAATTAATGGGAAAACCAGAAGGAAGCGGTTATGTTTATACGCCTAACGAACTTGTTAAAACGCTCTCGGGACAGAAAGAACTCAATTTTAAACCTGGAGAGATGTTTTCTTATACAAACTCCGGTTATTTTCTGCTTTCAGAAATCATCAATCGAGTAAGTGGATTAAAAGCAAGCGCTTTTGCAAAGAAATATATTTTCGATCCGCTTGGAATGAATAACACTCATTTTCACGACAACCCAAATATGATCGTAAAAAACAGAGCCTATGGATATTCTCCAAAAAAAGACGGCGGATACAGATTGGATATTCTCCGGCTTAAAGTGATAGGTGATTTGGGAGTTTTTACCACAATAGAAGATTTCCTCAAATGGGATCAGAATTTCTATGAAAATAAATTGGGAAATGGCACGCAAAATCTGATCAAGATGATGCTAACTCCTGGGACGCTCAACAACGGAGAAGCCCTCCTCTATGCTATGGGACTAAATATAAATCTATATGGTGGTTTAAAGACCATAAGCCATGGAGGATCTGCGGTCGGATACCAGGCTCAATATATGCAGTTTCCTGATCAGCGGTTTTCTATTGTGATTTTATCTAATCTGAGCACATTTCGTCCGGGAAGGATCGCAAGAAAAATTGCAGATATATATCTAGCAGATCAATTCACTGAGCCCCCGGCTTCAAGACCGAGAGAACGTTCCCTTGAAAAGAGACCCGAACCAATCTCTCTCCCATTACTCCAATTAAAAAAATATGCCGGAAAATATTATAGTGATGAACTTGATATTACCTATACTCTAGATGTGGAAAACAATAATTTGATTTTAAAACTGAGGGAAACTTCGAATACACTAATAGCATACTCCATGGATAGTTTCGGTTGGGGAAGACGTAATCTGGAATTTACGAAAAATAAGGAAAACAAAACTACAGGGTTTGTACTTCAGGAAGGTATTGTAAAGAATATGAAGTTTAGAAAGATCAATAAACAATAAGTGCAAATTCATTAAGCCAATAGATTTTAATAAAAAAAGGAGGAATCGATTATGAAAAAAATCTTATCTTACGTCTCTCTTCTTTTATTTTTTCTGCCACTGCTTCTCTTTGCTCAAACCTCACCTGAAAAATTCTTAGGCCATAAAGTAGGCGCAGACCGGAAACTTGCGGATTATAGTCAAATTAAGGCTTACTTTCAAAAGCTCGATAAGGAATCGGGAAAAATAAAGGTCTTAACTATTGGGAAGACAACCTTGAATAAGCCGATGATCATGGCTGTGATCACCTCCGAAGAAAACATGGCAAATCTCGCCACTTATCGAGGTATAAACAAAAAACTTAGAGATGCAAGAGACCTGACTCCCGATGATGCCAGTAGGCTTGCCAAAGAAGGCAAAGTTACCGTTTTTATAACTTGTAATCTTCACGCAACAGAAATCGGCTCCTCTCAGATGGCTCTGGAATTTGCCTACAAATTAGTCACAGGAAAAACACCCTTTAATGCTGATAAAGTTCTGAAAGACGTCATCATTCTGGTCGCACCAACCATTAATCCGGACGGCCAGCAAATGGTGACCGATTGGTATAGAAAATATGTGGGAACCAAATATGAGGGAGGCCGTATGCCCTGGCTCTATCAACATTATGCCGGTCATGACAACAACCGTGACTGGTTTATGCTTAATCTGGCAGAAACAAAAGCCGTTACAAAAGTATTGTATCAGGACTGGATTCCTCAGATCCATATCGACCAACACGAGATGGGCGCTACAGGCGCACGTCTTTGGATCCCACCTTTTGCGAATCCTCCCAATCCCAATGTCCATCCTCTTATCTGGCGTGGAGTGGCTTTATTTGGGATGAACATGGCCTATGACCTCCAAAAAAATGGTTTTAAAGGTGTCCAGTACGGACACGAATTTGCAGGATGGTGGGATGGTGCCTGTGATAACACTCCCTGGTTTCACAACACTATATGTCTGCTCAGTGAAGCGGCATCTGTCAAGGTAGCTAGCCCCATAAATATTGACATCTCAGAAATATCAGAATCATATCTCGAAAAAAGCATGCAGTTTCCGGACCCATGGCCTGGTGGTTTGTGGAGAATGAGAGACATTGTGGATTACGAGTTAACCTTATCCATGAGCCTGATTAAGACAGCCTATCTTTATAAGAAAGAATTATTGTATAACTTTTATAAAATGGGCAAGGACTCCATCGAAAAGGGGGGGGAAGGGCAACCTTTTGCTTTTGTCATTTCCAAAAAGCAAAACGATTACCCCACCACCCTTAGAATGCTAGATACCCTGATGTATGCTGGCGTAGAAATTAACCAAGCTGAAGAAGACATTATTGTCGGCGACAAAGTCTATCCTACCGGCTCTTTTGTGATTCTGATGTCTCAACCTTACAGGCCTTATGCGCAAGCTTTACTCGAAAAACAAAATCATCCAGACCCGCACCGGCAATATCCTAACGGCCCCTTTATTCCGCTGCCTTACGACAATGCAGGCTGGACTCTTCCCTTAC
>JAUWNW010000082.1 GCA_030612445.1 Candidatus Aminicenantota bacterium | reverse complement strand
CCGATCCATACTAGCAAACTGGAAGGAGTGAACAATAAAATCAAAGTAATTAAACGTAAAGCCTATGGTTATCATGACTTACGCTATTTTTCATTGAAAATCATTCAGGCTTTTGACAACTAATCGGGAGATGATCCTTATAAAAAATCTCTGGGAGGAACGGCAGTTGAACGCTCGTTGGGGGCACCAAAGAAAAGATAACCTTGTCGAGCGGCTTTATGTTCTGGCCACTCCAATTCATGCTCCCAAATCCTATAGCCGGTAATGTATGTATGATCAGTACACTCCATAACACGCTTAAGCGCCTCGTAGTAATACCTGTCGAGTTGAGATTCATCTAGGCTTTCTGAACGCTTATCGATGAGAGCATCATAATCCTCTGTTTTTTTGAGATCCAAGTGATATTGACCATTATCCGGATTGGATGATATAAACTGCCCACTAACTGTTTTGAGTATCTCACGAAGAACTGTCTCAACTTGAGATAGAAGATCATCAGCCGGTTCTCCGCCCAGATCCTCGATTCCTGGTTGATAAAGGCATAGTGTATCTCGAAGCTCCTCTGCACTAGCTCCTATTGGCGATTGAATATCTCCAGTTGTAAGACGGTGAACAGAAAGAGCATGAATGATTTGAAGGGCCATGGGTTTATAAGAGGGACGGCTGAATGCCTGCTGAATTCGCGCCTCAAGGACCTGGCTGCAATCGATAACCGAGCGAATATCCGGGATGGCTCGAAATGAAGGATTTTCTCTCAAATTCACCCAATATTTATCATAAGCAATAAGCCCAGGTTTATCATTAGGGACATCAATTTCGAGCAGTTTTTTCATTGCTAGAGAGAGAGTCTTGAGCACTTCCCGCTTTTCTACCGCAGTTACTCGTTCGAAAGTGTCAATATAATCAGGATGTACAGGAAAGAGTCGAACATATTCATCCATGCGTTCATTCATGTGTCCATAAAACTTCGAGAATGGCATAAGATACTCTCTAATCTTGGTCTGTTGTTCAGATGTTTTCTTTAGAAGTCTTTCTGCAACAACAAATTTAACATCCTTTCGCGCTATAAGGATTTGTTCGAAACGATCTTTAACCCTTCTGATGCTATCAGCTACAAAAGCAAATCGGGGACTGTCGAATATGGCTTCTTGTACACCTGCAATAAAGCGGAAACGGAGATCTTTACAAACCTCACCAATTTCACGGAGAAAATTAAGATCTAAAATAAGCTCTTGGTCTTTTCTCGATCTGAGAAAATCCAGCAGCTCATCTACTACTAGAAGTAATCCATGGTCTGGATATTTTTCATGAAAGACTGCCATCAGTTCTTCAAAGGCACGTTTACTACTAAATACTTCAGAGGTTGAAGGGAAATGAAAAGATACCTTTAATTTTGCAAGATATTCTTCGAGTGCTGCTACTAGAATATCGCGTAAAGACATTGTTGTAGCGCCTATTTCGGTGCGGACAACAATAAATTTGCCGCTGATTTTAGACACAGCTTTGGCTACATTTTCGTCATTTAGCTGAGAAACAAGTTGTTCATTTTCTGCGATTCCAGAAATCACAGACATGAGATGGGACTTTCCTGTTCCGTAGTTACCTACAACAAGAATACCTTTATGGTCACCAGGTTTATCAAACCGAAGCTGTGGGATGACAAGACCAATTAGTCTATCAGCCATCTCTTCTGAGATAACGTAAGTTTTAATAAGCTGTCGCGCGGCATCGGTGTTATCTGCCTCACGTAATTGTATTACAGATTCGATTGGATCAAACTGAATTAGGTCTTTATATTTCACGATTATTTCTCCTTTTCCGACGAAACTTCTTCTAAGTTTATGATTATTAAATCTTGATTGGAGTATTTGCGGTACTCTGTATGATTTGGCACTGCATACATTAAATGGTTCTCTGTTGCAGAGCCATTCCATGAGGAAATAATTGTTATTTTTCGGGAGAGATTTTGAAGAATTCTTAGTGGATCTTGTTTTAAATTCGTATCAAAAAGAACCTCAGTGTTATCGAACAAAACTATTTCATCCTGACATTCATCTATTATTTCTTGTAATATTCGAGACAGAGATAAAACTCTCTGACGCACTGTTAGGTCTAGCATTTTTCGCGAGAGTTCCATACTAATATTGATAATTGGTGCTTTCAGCTTTGTTTGCAATTCTTTGAGCACCTGGGTTTTTCCTGAACCGGAGGGGCCTACAATTAGAATCAGTCGGTGATAGAGCTCTGCAATATATTCGAGTTTTTGAATAACTTGATCTGCGGCAGAAAATTTCATTATAAGATTCCTAGATTATTTCGCTTTCTCTTTTTGTTTGGTCAAAGGGATTACTCATCGAATTACCTTTTCTTATTAATCTCTGGGCGAAAGTCTTCAAGCCATTTATCTATAGCAATTTTCCGGAAGCGCCAATGTCTTCCGATTTTTTGGCCAGGGACTTTCCCCTCTCTTACAAGCTTATAAAGAGTCGATTTTGGTATTTTTAGATAAATTGATAGTTCATTGATGGTTAATACAAGTTCGGAATTATTTTGCATAATCTCCTCTCTAAGAAAAACAGGCAATTCCCCTTTTGTGCTCATTTAGATACAATAATTATCAACAATTAGCAGTAATTGTCAATGTAATTGAAATCATATATTAATATTTCTATCTGAATCACAAAAATATCAATAACTTTTATTCGGAATCAGATGGATCGAAACCAAAGGGCATTCCATTCGTCAGAGGATCAATTATAGATTTACGCTTGACCTGATCCTTCGTATTAAATTGAAAAAAACGATGGAAACATGAATAAAAATTACAGAGTCCTGTTCTTAATATTCTGTCCAACTAAGTTCTTTCTCAATCCGCAGCCTCAACCTTGTCTTCACTTGTCCAGGTATTTTTCTTATGTACTCCTCTGCTTTTTCTAATTCCTTCCCCATGAGAGATTTTAGGTATTTGATAACATTATCAGCATTGAGTACCATTTCTGCTCTTACATCAAGGTTTGCCGGAAGATCTGTCCAGATAACAGATCGAGGTTTTTCTCTACGGTCCACTTGCGTATACGACCCAAAACTTCAGGAACAACTTGACAGTTGCTAGTTCCATCAGGAATTGAAATAAAGCCTATCTTATTTTGAGGAGATCCTTCCCGGTCTTTAAGATTCATAATGGCGTTGTTTAAATTTTTGTATATAGATTTAATCCAAAGAGTCTGAACATCGTCAACTGCTGGGTGAAGTACAAATGTTAGTCTATTACCGCTTGATATCCGTGCAAATTCTATAGGTAGATACGGACCATCTGAATTCCATGATCCTTTTGTTTTAAGGTTACTCGGGTCCCAAATAAGGGAACCCCACCCCAGTATCGCTATTTCCACTTTTGCCTCCTATATTCATTGATTAACCCTCTTTATCAGTTGAATCATCCATTAGAGGAATTCTACTTAATGGTGCTTAAAGGAAAACAATAAATTCCCAGGGTAAGGCTGGTACGCCCGACAGGATTCGAACCTGCGACCTTCTGATTCGTAGTCAGACGCTCTATCCAGCTGAGCTACGGGCGCACATCATTTGGATGGGTTTATTATAGCAGAATAAAAAAGAGTGGCAAGCCTGTTTTTTCTGAAGGGCTATTTAAAAATCGTCCTATAAAGCCATAAAAAAAAGGTTATTCCATAAGCTGCGGTTAGAGCCCAGACCAATATGGTTATTGTCTCATTGAAGCGCTTTAGAAAGGGTGACTTGTTCTTTGCCTTTTTACTGTTAACCAATGATAAAAGATAAACTACAAGAATCAGTCCAAGAAGAAAAAACCATTTACGCATCTATGACTATGTCCCTTATAACTTCAGAATTGCAGCACCGTCGATTTTACTATTTTTAACCGGTTTAAGGGCTTTCATGACGTTTCCTTTTGAGATTGCTTTGTTACTTCGCTCTCTGCCCTGTTTTTTTCTAATGCTTTGTGGACCTTCTGATTTAGACGTGCGCGGCGGTGGATGAAATCTTTTTCATAAGAGGAGGAAAAACCCCGGGCTAAAACATAACCTTCTTCAGCATATCTTTGAGCCTCCAGCAACTTTTTCTCTTTATGCTCAAAATACATGGCAAGTTCCCGCAAAGAGAAAAGTAGATCTGAAGAGGGAGTCTGAGAGATAGACATTTGCTGCCACATGAGCACAGCATTTTCCCATTTCTGACTTTTTTTATACTGAAGAGATAATCTCTTTCTAGTTGATAG
This sequence comes from Candidatus Aminicenantota bacterium, assembly GCA_030612445.1. GTDB lineage: Bacteria > Acidobacteriota > Aminicenantia > Aminicenantales > Aminicenantaceae > JAUVXM01. The sequence goes on along the minus strand of JAUWNW010000082.1, from coordinate 9,323 downwards.
CCCAGCCTCTTCGGAAAGACTTCCATTTAAAGCCCGCTGGAAATAATCTGCTGCTTTTTCCCTCTCCCCTACTTTCTCAAGTACTTTCCCGGCCCCAAAAAAATCCATTGCATCAACATCCCTTTCCTCCAAGTCAGCGGCAAAGAGAGATGCCCCCATTATTACTACGCCCAGAAGAGACAATATATCCTCAGCATTGTGATAAAGAATAGGTTCGATCAGTTCAAAATTTCCTGTTTTTAGATATTGAAAGTACCGCCAAGGAATCTCCGCCGAAGGAATATCTTCATCCCGGCCAGTCATCAACACTTCCTGGGCCAGATAGAACAGACGGCAGCTTTCATACTTATGTTTCCAAAGATTTCGGGCGGGAAACAGAAAATCAAGATGGGGCAGTTCCGATAGAATTAAGGGAGTTCTATAAAGGATAAAACGAGTTTCCAGCAGCGGCATATCAAAGGCTTTGCCATTATATGTTACAACAGACTTAAAATCCATATCAGTCAGGAACCGGCTGAATTCCTGGATCATTCGTTCTTCTTCCCCCAATTCTCCCAGGAAATACTGAGCTACCCAGAATTTATCGTCCCGGTAATATCCCATGCCTATATTAAAAGGGATTACTCCTGTTCCTCCGGAAAGACCGGTTGTCTCAAGGTCGAAAAAAAGTGCGGTTGAAAGGTCAAGTTCCTTAAAGGCTGAGTCCTGGCTGAGCAAGGCTAAGGTATCTCCACTGATGTCAAGGCCTTCAGAGATTGAAATTTTCCCGTAGCGTGCGTCCAGGTTGTAAGGATTTTCAGTAAACTGGAAGGGCTCCCTTTCTTGGACTTCAAATGGACGAGGTTTTGGTTTTTCCGGTTTATCCCGTTTAAGGCTGATGAGTTGTTCCAATTTTTCCCGGGTTGTGATTTTTCCGTCTTTATCTATCTTTGACCAGGCATCCTGGACAGCCTGAGACGTAGAAAGAGACACTGGTTTCTTTTTAAGGAGTTTGAGTTTATTTTTGATATCATTCATGTTTTACCTGAGCTATTCATAAAAAATGTCGATATGAATGCTACATCTTTTAATTAATATTTTACATTGACTTCTGCGGATAAACAAATAATCATTTCGTTTTCTATGTAATCTATATTCTAATCGACATTTTTTACTCTACGAGCGAGCCGATCTTACCACATCTACTTTGTTGCAGCGGATTCGCGGTGAAGGACCACAGCTTCATCTCCTGCGCCTCGTATCTGCGCCAACCTCGACTCGTGAATAATTCAGGTTTAGGCATAATCCAGGTTTATTTCAGCTTATTCGCCCATAAACTGGAGGACAATACTGCGGGACCGGGGACGATTGTCAAAATCTATAAAAACAATCTGCTGCCAGGTTCCGAGAGTCATTCTCCCATCCACAAAAGGGACCGTAAGAGAAGGTCCCAAAAGCGAGGCGCGCACATGGGAAAAGCCGTTGCCGTCACCCCAGCGGGCATCATGATGGTAGGTTCTATCCTGAGGGATTATCTTATCCATAAGTTCGGCAAAATCCTTTTCCAGGCCGGATTCAAACTCGATAGTGGTCAATCCCCCAGTCGAACCAGAGATGAAAATAGTGACTGTGCCGTTTTTAAGGCCATGTTCAGAGAGCCGGTTTGAGACCTCGTCTGTAATATCTTGCATGTCATTAAAACCACGGGTGGATAAAGTGATCGTGTCATGTATTATATTCATAGTAATCGCTCCTATAGTTCATTCTACCCTAATTGCCTAACCTGAACTTTTCATAAAAAATGTCGATATGTATGATACCTTTTTTCAAATTAACATTTTACACTGATCTCTAAGATATAACAATTGACCATTTTGTTTTTGTTGTAATTTATATTTGTAATCGACATTTTTTACTCTACGAGCGAGCCGATCTTACCACATCTACTTTGTTGCAGCGGATTCGCAGTGAAGGACCACAGCTTCATCCCCTGCGCCTCGTATCTGCGGCAACCTCGACTCGTGAATAATCCAGGTTAATTCGATACTTTATGGATAACATCTGAATTATTCACGAGTTGAGGTTGACTTTAGCTGTTATCAATGATAATCGTAGGATAAAATGCGATTTATTGCTGACCTGCACATCCACTCCCATAACTCTCTGGCAACAAGCAAGCAGTTAACCCCTGAATACTTGGATTACTGGGCCCGGCTTAAGGGGATATCTGTTGTGGGCACAGGAGATTTTACTCATCCAGGGTGGTTGGAGGAACTTAAAGAAAAAACCGAACCTGCAGAAGAAGGTTTGTTTAAGCTTAAAAAAGAATATAGAAAAAAAACCGACCTGCCCTCTGTTCCCTCATTCAACCGGGAAGTACGTTTTATTTTTTCTGCTGAAATAAGCAGCATATACAAAAAAAACGGAAAAGTCAGAAAAGTCCACAATGTGTTGCTGGCCCCTGATTTCTCTACAGTGGAAAAGATCCGCCAGGCACTTTTGCGCATCGGAGCGAATCTAACCTCTGACGGACGTCCAATTTTGGGCTTAGATTCCCGGAATCTTCTCGAAATAGCCCTGGAAGCATCAGAGGATACTTTTTTTATCCCGGCTCATATCTGGACACCCTGGTTTTCAATTCTTGGCTCAAAATCAGGATTTGATTCAGTCAAAGAATGCTTTGAAGACCTGACTCCCCATATCTCAGCCGTAGAAACCGGGCTGTCAACCGATGCTCCCATGCATTGGACCTGCACTTTTCTCGACCGCTACACTTTAATATCAAATTCCGATGCCCACTCCCCGGAAAAATTGGGGCGAAATGCCAATATATTCAATACAGAGCTCTGCTATAAAGCCCTAACAGAAGCCATGAAGACCGGCAATCCTAAGCATTTCAGAGGCACAATAGACCTTTTCCCCCAAGAGGGTAAATATCATTATGACGGCCACCGCAAATGCTCGCTCTGCTGGGACCCTCTCGAAACCCTCAAAAACAAAGGCATCTGTCCTAAATGTAATAAAAAAGTCACTGTAGGCGTTATGAACCGGGTTGCTCAATTATCTGACCGCGCTGACATCTCGCTCAGGCCAAACCGGCTGCCGTTTTATTCCATTATTCCGCTTAAGGAGCTCCTTTCTGAGATAGTTGGAGTCGGTCCTGCCTCTAAAAAAGTTGCTGCTAAGTTTCATTCTCTCCTGCAAAGATTCGGACCCGAGCTTAATCTGCTTATGGATATGCCCCTGGATAAACTTCAGGAAAAAGGAGAGGCTGTCCTGGCTGAAGCTATCCAGAGAATGCGGGACCGTAAAGTGATAATTAAGGAGGGTTATGACGGTGAGTACGGGGTTATTAAAGTCTTTAAAGAAAATGAGGCGCTCGATCCAAAGTCCCAACAAGGTTTATTTTCAGCCCAAAAACAAGGACCGCCCATTCCCAAACGCAAATTGATAAACTTTGACCTTAAAGAATATCGGAGGCTTTATTCCCAGCAGGCTTCAACCGAACCCACCCAACTGAGCTTAGAAAGCAAGAAACACACGTTGGAGGAGGATTCTGATCTTACTGACCTTAACCCAGAGCAGCAGAAAGCTGCCCGCCATTTTACCGGACCGGCCCTGATCACAGCCGGGCCAGGAACAGGCAAGACCCGTACGCTTACCCTCCGTATTGCTTATCTGATCAAGGAAAAAGGAGTACCGGCAGAAAACATAATGGCTGTTACTTTCACTAATAAGGCAGCTGATGAAATCAAACAACGATTAGCTCTGCTTTTAAAATCAGATAAATCTGAATCCAAGCCACAGGTTTCTACTTTTCATGCTTTTGGTTACTCTGTTCTGAAAACACACAGCATAAGATTAGGCAGAAAAGAGCTTTTTACAATTCTGGATAAAAATGACAAGCAACAAGTCCTTAGAAAAGTATCAGGCTGCACCCAGAAAAAAGCAGGTATAGTAGCGGCAGCAATTTCAGCGGCCAAACAGGATCTTAAGCTTCCCGGAGAGGTAAAAGACCAGGAAATTCGCATGATCTTTCAGCTATATGAAGATTATTTAAAAAAAGGAAATGCCTTTGACCTGGATGATTGCATCTATCACCCTGTCCTTCTTTTTAACCACAACCCTGATATCCTGGCTGCATACAGAAAACAATTTCCCTGGATCCTTATCGATGAATACCAAGACATAAATTTCGCTCAATACCGGATGGTCAGACAACTTATGCCGGGGGAAAAATCCAATATCTGCGTTATCGGTGACCCTGACCAGGCTATCTACGGATTCCGCGGGGCTGATATCCGCTTTATCCGGGAATTTACCCATGATTACCCAGAGGCGGTTACTTTCAAATTAAAACAAAGTTACCGCTGTTCTGATATTATTATCAAAGCTTCAAGTCAGGTAATATCCGGGAGCTTAAAAAAACCGGAATTTCTTAAAGGTCTGAAAGAAGGGGTAAAAATTGCAATTTCTCCCCAAGCCACTGACAAAAGTGAAGCGGAATTTACAGCCAGGTCAATTGAGGAGAAAATGGGAGGGTTGAGATTTTTCTCTATAGACAGCGACATATCATCCGGCCGGGAACATGAGGAGATTAAAAGCCTTTCTGATTTTGCAGTTCTTTGCCGCATAAAAGGCCAGATGAAGGCGATAGAAAAAGCCTTCCATGACCACAGCATTCCTTACCAGATAATAGGAGATACTCCATTTTTCCGGGAAGAACCGGTCAAGTCTTTAATTGATGTATTAAAACTTTCAGCCAATCCCCAAAATCGCTTTCTTAAAGATAAACTAGCAGAAAAAAGAGCTATCGATATGTCCTTTTTCTCGTTTTTACATAATTTAGAAACAGAAAGGCCGGTAGCTGAAGTTATAAGCGGCATCATCTCCCGTATTTTTAAAAAGGAAGAAGCCGGCTATAAAACAGAGTTTCGGCAATTACTTGAGCTTTCGCAGGACTTTGGCAAGGACCTGGAAGGATTCCTGAAATTTACTGCCCTGGGTTCAGGTGCAGACACATATCGGCAAGATTTAGAGAGAGTCACGCTGATGACCCTGCATGCTGCCAAGGGACTGGAATTTAAGTGCGTATTTATCGTAGGCTGTGAAGATGGGCTGCTGCCATATTCTCTTTTTAGCCGGAAATCAAACCGCGATGAGGAACAGCGCCTGCTCTATGTAGGAATGACAAGAGCAAAGAAACTGTTGACCCTTTCGCATGCCGGGAAAAGATTTATTATGGGAAGGGAATATAAACTGCCCCGCAGCCCCTTCTTGGATAATATTAAAAAAGAGCTGACCGAACTTGCAGAAAGTAAAGGTGTAGCTAAGAAAAAAGAATCGCAACTGAAACTATTTTAGCTCTTGACTGCTTAATTCTAGACCTGGATTATTCATAAAAAATGTCGATATATTTATGAATTGTTCGTGTTAAAAAGCTTTATTGTGTCGTCCTTAAGTAGAATTATAAAAGAATAAATTCCCAGCGCAGTACCTAAGGGAATATTAAGCAGGCCCAGAAAAGCTACAATCAAAGTTAAAATCCTGGCCCATTCATATCTTTTAAGCAGACCGATACCACAGATTATCTTAGGGACAGAAAGAATCCAAAGGAACAGCCCCACGCTTGAGCCTACAATTCTTAAAATCGAGGGCGCTTCATTTCCTAAATCAGGGAAAAATGAAATTCCAAGTAAAACTCCAAAAATAATAAATCCTGCCAAAAAACTAATTGATCCCAGAACGATCCAGAAAATTCCTATAAGCTGTACATGTTTATCCATTTTATCTCCCGTTAAGTCATTTGCCATTTATTATCTTACTATATAGGGAAAAAACCAGAGGGGTCAAGTCTTCATATTCCCAATTGCGACCTGAGCCCTCATTCTTTACTTGAAATCTCCTTGAAAATAGAGGATAAATAAAACCTGCAAATTATGTTTATTTCAGTTATACGTACCAGCGCTTTCCTCCTATTCGGCATTCCTGTAAGCGTAATAGGGACTCCTCTGGTTACAGTTTGCTGGCTGGTAGATAGATCCGGTAAAATCCCCCATTCCTTGACCCGGTGGTTTCTCTCTACCCTTTCGTATATTGTAGGCATCCGCGTAACAGTTGAAGGCCGGGAACATATTGACCGTAAACAGCCCTGCCTGATTCTCACAAATCATAAAAGTTCGGCTGACATCTTGGTGGTGGCACGTGTCCTGCATCTCCATTTTAAATTTTTCGCTGCCAGTTTTCTTTTCTCAATCCCCTTTTTCGGATGGTGTATGTCCATGGCCGGCTACCTGCCCATAGACCGTTCCAACCGGATACAGGCGCGAAAATATATTATGAAGGGAACTCAGAAACTTAAATCAGGGAAAGCCAGCCTGATAATCTTCCCAGAAGGAACCCGCTGTGAAAAGCCCGTGATCCAGGACTTTAGATATGGATTTTTACGCATATCCACTGAGGCCCAACAACCTATTCTACCGGTTGTTTTGGACGGCACTGCTGAAGTCAAACAGAAAAATAATTTCTGGTTTCGCCCCGGGCGGGTGCATGTCTCGATTCTCCCCTTACAATCCACTTCAGGTCTTACCCGGGAAGATTGGCATAAAACAAAAAAGAAATACGAAGAATTGTTCCGGACTGAATATGACCGGATACATAAAATTAGAATATCAAATCAAAATGGACGTTTAAAATAAAAAAACAATCCTACTGATTCTGTAGAAAAAGTCAGCCCGAACTTTATGCAAAAGATCATACGACTGACTTATTTGACTGCTTCTGCTCTGGCTGATAAATAGACAGAGTAACTGTCAAGAACCATCACCCTCTTGATACTCAAACACGTCATCCAGTGAAACATTAAACACGCGGGCGATCCTAAATGCCAATGCTAAAGATGGCACATATTTTTCCTGTTCAAGAGCAATGATCGTCTGGCGTGTACATTTAGCACGATCTGCAAGTTCCTCTTGAGTCATCTCCCCACTCTCAAAACGGAGTTTTCTTATGTTGTTTTTTATCTTAGCTTTCGCCATGGCCGCTCATCCTTGCATAAAGAACTAGGGTGGCAATCGCATGGGAAACAAATCCCATAAAGTAGGTTGTTATGCCCAAAAGCCACACCCACCCCACCGGCATGTCTACACCATTGAGATAAACCTTATAATACGCATACAGGGCCAAACAGAGGGAAAATACGTAAATCATCAATGAATAAAAACCTGTGGAAAAAGCGCGCTTGGAAATGAGCTCATCCCGCTCGTCTTTTATGAGTGTTTTTCTGTTGGATTTAATCCGGGTTAAGATCAGCAGGAGAAAATAACTTATAAATCCAACTGTAAAAACCGCACGTGTGAGGTCAGCTCTTGTGTCATTATCCAAAAAAGTTTGAGGCCCTCCCTCCAGAAAAAAAATGACATACGCTGTGATCAGGGCTACACCCCAGATTAGCAGGCCCCAAATGGCCCGTTTTTTTAACTGCGTCATGATAACCTCCTTGTTAGTTTTAGCAGTATACCTATAATTAGTTAGAAACACATTACATAATGTAAGCTATTTAATTTATTTTGTCAAGTCTTTCTTACATTTTGTAATATATTTCTTTCTTCTATTAGAAGGACAGACTCTATGCTGTCCCCCGAATTACGAATGGATTTACTTTTTCCCCAATGTTTTTAAATGCTCTAAAGAACCGTACAAAGCAATAATTCTCTGAAATAGAGATAGGATTTTATTGTTTTTCTCATGACGATCTCCGGATGATCTTAATGGTCAGAAAGAGTTTTTAAAAAGAGGACTATCAGGTCCACCTCCTCATCCGTCAACTTTAAATCCCCCAGCTCATCCCTGTTGATATTTGCCCGGACCTCGGAGGGCGGCCATTTCCGTTCCGGAAGATCCCGGGTATTGTAGAAATCCACTATATCCCTCAGACTGGTAAAATAGCCGTTATGCATATAGCTTTTCACAAAATCAGGAGACTCTCTCATATCTACATTCCGAAGAGTGGGCACCTTATATTTACCAATATTCTCAGCAGCATATTTTTTATATTTTTCAGTGGTTCTCAAGAAGGCTCCCAGACCCTCATCAATCCATTTGTCCCCCAGAGGATTAATTTCCTTATCCTGTGTATAAAAAGGATTTCTGGGATTCCGGGGCACACCCAGGTTATCGTAGGTAAAATCGGTGAAAAGGGGAGGGAGTCCATCTTCTGAATCCAGTAAATGACATTCGGCACAGAGCCCCTTTGTTTTAAAAAGCACCATTCCCCTGACCTCCTGATCCGTTAACCCCCTGTTTTTATACTTGTCCATATTCTGTTGGGTTATTTTATCCACATCAAGGCCGGCCTTGACCGTTTTTCGCCAGAAATCATCAAAACTGGAATTAAAGGGATTTAATTCAAAGGATCTCTCATAGGCTGCTATAGCAATCGCCGCCTGTTCATACACCTGATCAACTTTTTCCAGAGATAAAGAACCCTGGCCGAACACTTCCTTAAATAAGGGAGCATAATCCGCTTCCATGATTTTTTCCACCAACTGTTTCTTAGCAGATAAATTCTGCTCCAGGGGATTGAGAAAGGGACCCATAGCCTGCTCTGCGAGGGGATCACCGATTTCCCAGCCGGTGGCCCGGCCGTCCAGAAACAGTCCTCCCACAAAATTTCCCTCCTCATCCCTATACAGTTTCGGGCTAAATCCGGAATAGGCAGCAGTGGGAGGTTTGCGGTTACTAAATCTGGGCTTAAAAATTCCCGGATAAGCAGCTGTATCCTTGTTAATTTTTGAATCCGGTCCGGCCCATCCTCCTCTTTTATCGTGACAGGTAGCACACGACATTCCTTCCGGGTCTGAAAGTGCTTCATCAAAGAATATCTTCTTACCCAGTAATTCCTTTTGGGTCAGGGTCCTGGCCGGTTCCCGGTGAAGAGAAAATACAACCGTCAGTATAGCTAAAACAGTCAAAGGGATTAAAAATTTCTTTTTCATTGATGCCCTCTTAAAATTTTAAATCTATTCCAGTATGCAAAATATGCAGTTTCTCCTTATTCCTGGTCCCCTAGAGGATGTAATTGACCACCTAGTCCAAGTTTTTAATTAAATTCACCCCGGTTCTCATTTCCACTCTCTGAGCTGCTGCATCAACAATAATAATACATAGAACAAATATATATTGTCAACAGAAAGTCCCCTTTATCCTCAGCTGCCATATTAAGCTGAGCTTGGGGAGGAGGGTGTCGCGCTGTCTTAAAGGTCAATTTATCATGTGGGGGGGCATTGCAGCATTTCTAATAAAAAATACGGTCTAGCCCTGCAAGGGGCAACGTAAATACGTTT
>JAUWNW010000062.1 GCA_030612445.1 Candidatus Aminicenantota bacterium | reverse complement strand
TAAACAAAGATCTTGGCGTGTTTTCTAAACACACAGATAAAACTCAGGCAATACTTTTCATAAACACCAGACTAAAAAAAGTAGCTGAGAAATATGGAATAGTATATATAGATCTCTATTCCGCCTTTACAAATGATGGAGCCAAACTTAATCCTAAATATACAAACGACGGACTTCATCTTATAGGAGACGGTTATATCCTCTGGAAATCTTTGATTAAGAAATATATGGAGAAATAGAACCCCGGCGAAAAACATGACGCCCCGCAAGCAGGCTTAAAGAAACTCCCCGGGCAGCCATAAACAGGGTCATTGCCAGCCACAGCCCGTGATTTCCCAGCGGCCCTACACTTATATAATATACCGGCAGAAACACGCATACTGTTGCCAGCAGCATCATATTTCTCATAGCTTGGGTTGCTGTAGCTCCGATATAAATCCCATCCCACATGTAAGCTACAGCACCAAACAGAGGCACAACTGCCATCCATAATATAAAAGGAGAAGCAGCCTCGATCACAGGCTGAAGGTTGGTAAAAATCCTGAGCAAGGCCTTTCCAAATAAGGCATATATAAGTGAAAAAGCTGCTCCAAGAGTACAACCCCAGAGAAAAAGCCCATGTACGCTCATCTTTAACCGACTTAGATTATGCCTGCCTAAATACTTTCCTACCAGACTTTCAGCTGCAAAAGCAAAACCGTCCACCCCATATGACATAAGAGAGACATACTGCAGCAAAATCTGGTTAGCTGCCAGAGTAAGTGAATCCAGAGCAGAAGAGGCAGCTGTAAAGAAAGCAAAAGTGAAAACCAAACAGATCGTGCGGATGAATATATCGGTATTTACAGAGATAAAGAGTTTAAGAGAGTCTATATTGAGCATTCTTTTGCGGTCATAAAAACGGAGATAACTACGGTAACTGCGCAGAAACAATCCCACAGCCAGACCAAGGCCGATATACTGAGCAAACACTGTACCCAAAGCTACCCCGTCCGATTTCATGCCCAGTTGGTAAACAAAAAATATATTAAAAAGAATATTGAGCAAGTTGATGACAACCATCAACACCATGGGATAACGGGCATTCTGCATGCCAAGAAACCAACCCTGGATCACATAAAGGGCAAGCGTGGCTGGAGCAGCATAGATACGGATATAAAAATATTGTTTAGCCAGTTGTATTACGGACTCATCACCGGGAATCAAGCTGAATCCCAGCCAAGCTATGGCACCCTGTAAAACAATAATCAGCAAGCTTCCTGCAGCTGCAACCATAAGCCCCCGGGCCAGAATCGCAATTCCCTCCCGCCGGTCTGAACGGCCGAATGCTTGAGCTGTAAGACCGGTTGTCCCCATGCGTAAAAAACCGAAGCCCCAGTAAATAAAGTTAAAAAGAATACTTCCCAACGCTACAGCCCCTAAAAACACTGCGGATTCCAACCGCCCCATAAGGGCTGTGTCTACCATCCCTAAAAGGGGTATAGAGATATTACTCAGGATATTAGGCACTGCCAGCCTGAGGATTTCACGGTTCATGTTTACAGACAAGGGATTTCCTAAAATGAAATGTAAAGGCAGCTTACATATTCCGCCGGTACTGCCCCCCTACTTCATAGAGGGCCTGGGTTATCTGACCTAGAGAACAAACCCTCACAGTATCCATAAGCTCGGCGAAGATGTTTTCTCCGGCAAGGGCGGTCTTTTGCAAAAGCTTAAGGGCTGCCGGGGCTTCCTTTTTATTTCGCTGCTTGAATTCCGCCAAGTGCTTAAGCTGGGACTGCTTTTCTTCCTCAGTCGCGCGGGAAAGGGGAATACAACTCCCGGCTGCGGCCATATGGGATTGCTCTGCCTCCGGATCACAAAAAGTATTGACTCCGATTATAGGAAGCTCTCCTGTATGCTTTTGTATCTCATAGTGCATTGATTCTTCCTGGATCTTGCTGCGCTGAAAGCCTGTCTCCATAGCACCAAGTACTCCCCCGCGCTCGGCAATACGGTCAAATTCTATTAGTACTGCTTCTTCGACCAGTTGAGTCAACTCTTCAACGATAAAACTGCCCTGGTTCATATTCTCATTTTTGGCCAGTCCCCATTCCCGGTTTATTATCTGCTGAATGGCCAGGGCCCTCCGCACAGATTCAGCACTGGGAGTGGTTATGGCTTCATCATAGGCATTTGTATGCAGGCTGTTGCAGTTGTCATAAACAGCACACAAAGCCTGCAGGGAGGTGCGGATATCATTAAACTGGATCTCCTGACTATGAAGAGAACGACCTGATGTCTGGATGTGGTATTTAAGCATCTGGGAACGCTTCGAAGCACCGTACTTTTCGCGCATGGCAACCGACCAGATGCGGCGGGCCACCCGCCCGATGACAGTATATTCAGGATCCATCCCATTGGAAAAGAAAAAAGAAAGATTGGGGCCAAAACTGTCAAGCAGCATGCCCCGGGAAAGGTAATATTCCACATAGGTAAATCCATTGGATAAAGTTAAGGCAAGTTGGGTGATGGGATTGGCTCCAGCCTCAGCTATATGGTAGCCGGAAATTGATACAGAATAAAAATTCCGCACATTTTTCTCCACAAAATATTCCTGAATATCTCCCATCATCTTAAGAGCGAATGCTGTGGAGAATATACAAGTGTTCTGTCCCTGGTCCTCTTTCAATATATCAGCCTGAACTGTGCCGCGTACCTGGGAAAGGGCATGATTACGAATATTCTGATACTGCTCAGAGGAAGGCTTTCTTTTATTTTTCTTTGTAAACTTTTCTACCTGCTGGTCAATTGCAGTATTTAAGAACATTGCCAGCATCATGGGAGCAGGGCCATTAATAGTCATGGAAACAGAGTTATTTGGAGCACACAGGTCAAAACCATCATAAAGTACTTTGACATCATCCAAGCTGCAAATACTTACGCCGGAGGTTCCTACTTTTCCATATACATCCGGACGCTTTTCAGGGTCACATCCATAAAGGGTTACCGAATCAAAAGCTGTAGAAAGACGCTTCGCTTCATAGTTTTCTGACAGCAGCTTGAACCTCCGGTTGGTCCGGGCCGGATCGCCTTCTCCTGCAAACATACGGGTGGGATCTTCCCCTTTGCGCTTTAGCGAAAAAACCCCGGCAGTAAAGGGAAAATATCCCGGGAGGTTTTCTTCCCGTATCCAGCGGTAGATCTCACCGGGATCTTTGAATCTGGGAAGAGAAAGCTTGGGGATTTTTTTGTGAGCAAGAGATTCCGAATAAAGCGGCAGGCGGATCTCCCGGTTACGCACTTTGTAGACAAGTTCATCCTGTGAATAAATTTGTTTTATCATCTCCCATTCTTCCAGGAGAGAGGTAGTCTCTTTATCCAGCCTCTCCTCAGCTTTAGCAACTTCTTGTTTAAGGCGGGAGACTGCTTTAGAAAAATTGTTTTCCGGTTCATTCTGACTTAAGATCCCAGCAGCTTCTTTCAGGTGCCAGGCTTTACGCACAGCATCAGCCTGACTTTCGGTATGTTTGTGGTAAGTCCTCAGCGTGTCAGCGATTTCAGCCAGATAACGGGTCCTTTCGGGAGGTATGATTATTGTCTTTGAGGTTGAGGTTTTGTTTTCAAGCAGGGGGAGTTTTGATTTAAACTCAACTCCAGTTTTCCGGCTTATAACGGCAAGTGTTTTTTGATAAAGAGAGGTAACTCCGTCATCATTGAATTTGGAGGCGATAGTCCCAAAGACCGGCATGTCTTCTAACTTTTTCTCAAATTCATCCCAGTTACGCTGCACCTGCTTGCGCACATCACGGACTGCATCCTCTCCTCCCAGTTTTTCGAACTTATTGACAACCACAATGTCTGCAAAATCAAGCATGTCGATCTTTTCCAGCTGGGAAGCAGCGCCAAACTCACTGGTCATGACATAGATAGATAAATCCACCAGATCGATAACACTGGAGTCACCCTGCCCGATACCGGCTGTCTCTGCAATGACCAGATCAAACCCGGCAGCTTTAACCACTCCGATCACCTCAGGCATAACAGCTGGGATTTCAGCAAGAGAGCTCCGTGTAGCCAGGGACCGCATATATACTCTGGGACTGTCAATGGCATTCATGCGAATTCTATCTCCCAAAAGAGCGCCCCCGGTTTTTCTGCGTGAAGGATCACAGCTTATCACAGCAACATGGATATCTTTGATATCCCGGAGCAGGCGCAAAATCAGCTCATCTGTAAGAGATGATTTTCCGGCACCTCCAGTTCCTGTCATCCCGATCACAGGGATTGTCTTCTTCGCGGCCCTATTTTTTATCTTGTTTTTAATAGAGGACAGGTTTTTTCCTTCCTCATCCTGAGCCAACTCTACTGCAGTTATCAACCGGGCCACCTGGAGTTTGTTTTGAGAAGAAAGCTGTTCTAAATCAAAATCGCTGTTTTTTAGCGGAGAAAAATCCAGAAGATTTACCATATGATTGATGATCCCCTGCAGGCCAAGACGGGTCCCATCCTCGGGTGAATATATCTTGATCACACCATAGTCTTCAAGCTCTTTTATCTCCTCAGGCACGATCACTCCGCCCCCGCCTCCGAAAACTTTTATATCCTCAGCTCCTTTTTCCTTGAGCAGGTCTATCATATATTTGAAAAACTCGACATGGCCTCCCTGATAAGAAGAAACCGCTATACCCTGCACCCCTTCCTCAACAGCAGCATTTACGATCTCATGCACCGCACGGTTGTGCCCTATATGGATTACTTCCACCCCAGTTCTCTGCAGCATCCGGCGGATAATATTTATGGAAACATCATGGCCATCGAACAAGGAGGTGGCAGTAACCACCCGGATATGGTGTTTGGGTTTATACACTTTACTCTCTTTACTCATGATTCCTCCTTTGCTGAATCCGCACGGATATATCCGCCCGTAGATTTTCCCAGGATAAAATCTGTCTGCACTTTTATATAATCCTCTATCTTAAAATGCCGGCCTAAAAACCAGCGGCGGAAAGTCCACATGTGCCCCAAGACAGTAATATTATGCGCAATAAGTTCGATCTCCTGCTTATCCAAAGGAGGCAGATCACCGGTGTCAGCCAACTCCTGCAGCGCTTTGACAAAAACCCCTGTAAGTTTTAGTTCATTTTCAAGCACTCGCTTTCGCCAGCGGGGAGGAAGAGTACGGGTTTCCTGATAAACAAGCAGAATGTGGTCACTCATACGGTCACATACCAGAAAATATTCACGGATCATTCCAGCCAGTACATCTCGACCCCCAGTCGCTTTTTTAAGGGCATGAGCTACTCTGTGTTCGACTTCAGCATGAATTGCCTCGCACACTAAATAGAGAACATCGTCCTTGGAGGCTACATATTCATACAGCAAGCCTGTTGAAATACCAGCTTCCCGGGCTATCTCGCGGGTAGTGGTTTTATGAAAGCCTTTGTCAATAAACAGCTTTACTGCAGCATCAATGATCTGCATTCGCCTGCGGTAAATTAGGTCCTGGTTCTTGACCTGAGAGGGCACATCTTTTGTAGCCTGTGATTTATGGTTCTTCATTTTATCATTAAACTGACCGAGCGCTCAATCAATTTAACATATAGAAACAGGGCAAGTCAAGGGATTATTTGCCAGCATTTCCCCCAATTTTTTTCTGGCGTTATAAATATGAAGCGAGTGTATCTATGCCCTTAGCTTTATCTTGTTCTTATCTGCTTATTTTCTACTCTTCCCTGATAATAACTTGATTAATTTAAACAAAAAAATCAGCCGGGAGGTTTTTCAGCCGCGAAATATCAGTGATCCTCTCTTTAACATTGAACTCTTTAGCACAGCTCACAACACAATCGCTGCAGTCTCCGCAGGGATTATCCGGCAGATCAAAAGAGGTCACAAGTTCATGGGCAGCTTCAAGGTTATTGTACCCATATGCATACATGTAACTGCGCATCAGGTCCGGGATCGGAAGACTTTGTTTACATTGGGGGAGACACTGCTCGCACTGCTGACAGTAAAGGCCTCCGGCTTTGGTTTCCAGACGCAGGTCTTTTATTTCCTGGTCAGTTAAAGTAAGGTCTTCCATTACAGACAAGTCAAGCTCCATCTGGTCAAAGGTGGTAAAACCGGGAATAGCAGTGTGAATATTGGGATCATTCAACGCCCATTTTAAGGCTGCTTTCATATTAATAGGATCGGTCTTTTCTCTATCCCAATAAACTCCAGCCTGGGTCTTCATTGCTACAATACCCAAACCGGCTTCGGCTGCTTCTGCCACGGCTGCTTTAAGATCTTCCTTGCAATCTTTCTTAAAATTATATCCGGTTAAAAATACATCATAGACCTTAGTCTCTACAGCGGCTCTTATTACCTCAGGTTCGTGAGTATGAGCGGTAACTCCAATAAATTTTGCCCTTCCCCGCTTTTTTTCTTTCTCAAGTGCTTTTAAAAGAGGTTCAAATTGGGCGTCCTGTCCTCGTTTTATATTGTGGAGATAAAGTATATCTACATATTCAAGACCTAAACGCTTCAGGCATTCATCAAAAAGTTTAGGGAAATTTTTCGGGTCAGTTTCCGGGGTCAGGTATCCGGTTTTTCTTTCCCGGGGCATTCCCGGCACTTTTGTACCGATTACATAGGAATCACGCGGCCGGCCTTTAATAACACTGCCGATCATCTCTTCATTCCGGCCCCTTTGATATCCCCAAGCTGTATCCAAATAAACAATCCCCGCATCCAGGGCAGCAGCTACCAGATTTGGATTATCGGCATTCATCACTCCCATATTAACAATGGGAAGTTTAATGCCTGTTTTGCCCAGAGTACGGTAGATAAACTTGCGGTCTTTTTTTTGAGTATAAACAGAAGCATTAGCTTTTCCCTTTAAAACCGCAGGAGCTGCGCCTATCCCAGCCAGTCCGGTCATGCCAAGTTTGATAAAATTCCTTCTTTTCATATTCTTTTTCTCACTCATAATCATTCCTCCCATTGTCTTCTAAAATAGCTATCTTGATAATTTTACAGAAATCTATAATAAATTCCAAGTTTAAACTGTTTTCCCATGTGCATACCAGCGCTTAACTAACCTAGATTATTTATTAATATCCTTTAACAAGCTGCACATTTCCACAAGCGTGATGAATTCTGCCCGATAGCCGTGAAAATCTTTTCCTTTGCCTTCCCGGGCCTGCTTTAAGACACTCGCAAAAGTCGAATCACCTTTATAATCCGAATCCCGAAGCAGCATACCGAATGCAGCAACTGCTGCGGAGAATTTATAATTTTCAGAAGCCGCATCCAGCTTAACGTGTTTATCTACCAGAGTATATTCTATCAACTTGCTCTTCTCTCCGTCCGGTTCCTTATACCGCAGCTTTACAGTCATAAGCTCTTTACTTTTAAAGGCTTGCGGACTAATTGTGGTTTCCTGGTATTTCAGTTTATCGATTCCCGGAATTTCCTCTTTAGAGCCGTAGAGGATTATTTCATATAGTGCAGTTACAGTGTGGCCTGCGCCCAATTCGCCGGCATCCTTGGTATCGTCTGCAAAATCCTCTTTCTTTAACATCCGGTTTTCATACCCTATAAGTCTATACGCCTTAACTTTAGCAGGATTAAACTCGATCTGGATCTTTACATCTTTAGCAATTGTAAAAAGAGTCCCCCGCATATCATCGATAAATACCTTTTTTGCTTCAAGAAGATTGTCGATATAATAATAATTTCCATTTCCTTTATCAGCTAACTGCTCCATCCTGCCGTCCTTGTAATTTCCCATGCCAAAACCGAGAGTAGTCAGAAATATTCCTTTTTTGCGCTTTTCCTCTACCAAACGTACCAGGGCGGAAGTGCTGGAGACACCAATATTAAAATCACCATCGGTCGCTAAGATTATGCGGTTGTTTCCCTTTTCAATGAAGTTATCCTCTGCCACTTTATAGGCAAGTTTAATGCCGGCTCCTCCGGCCGTGGAACCTCCCGCCCGAAGTTTGTCTATAGCTTCGATGATCTTATCCTTCTGACGGGCAGAAGTCGAAGGCAATACCAGGCCGGCTGCCCCAGCATAGACTGCAATAGAAACCCTGTCATTTTCTCCCAGCTCTCTTACCAGTAGTTTAAATGCTGTCCGCAGCAGAGGAAGCTTGTCGGGTGACTGCATAGAACCTGAAACATCCAGGAGAAAAACCAGGTTACTGGGAGGAAGCTGTTTGGTCTCAAGTTTCTTCCCCTGCAAACCTATATGGACCAGGTGATGCTCTTGATTCCAAGGGCAGGAAGAAATCTCAGTATTGATGGAAAATGGGTACTTCTTTTTAGGGAGGAGATAATCATAACTAAAATAATTTATCATCTCTTCAATACGGACAGCATCCTTTAGGGGAAACTGATTGTTTTTAATAAAACGCCGAATATTCGCATACGAGGCTGTATCAACATCAATAGAGAAAGTCGAAAGCGGATTATTCAAAGCATCCAAGTATCTATTCTCATATATACGGTCGTATTCCTCAGTATTATGCTGCGGATATGCAGACGGATACGGGGATACAGGCTGCCAATAAGCCTGCTTTTTTATAACTCCACCTACAACTCCTCCGATCACTCCACTTTTAGCTTCTTCAAGCGCTACCAAAGTAATATCCTCCAGAGAGCCTAACATTTTAAGCTTAAACTCCAAAGTAACTGTCTTTGCCTCTACAATACGGATATTTTTCCTGAGTACTGTCTTAAATCCTGCCATCCCCACTTTGATATCATAAAAACCGGCAGGAAGCTCTTGAAAAAAGAAACGTCCTTTGCTGTCGCTTAAAGTATCATATTGAACATTAGTTGTTGTATTTGTGGCTATGATCTTAACTCCGGGTAGGACATTTCCTTGAGAATCCGTTACTATTCCCTTTAAAGAAACATGACCTGCAGACCAGGACATTCCTGATAATAAAGCAGTTCCAAAAAAGAGTCCTAAAATTAAAATCCCGATAATTGTTTTTTTTGACATTTTAACCTCCATACTATATACAAAGAAAAGAAGAAAATATTCCTTCCATTATAGAAAACCTTGCTTTTGCCGAAGGGGTTGCATCTTTTTTGAACTCTGAGCTTTGTATATAAGTTAAAACAAAATTCCGGTACTATCCTGGTTGTTGATATACATAACTATCATGCGGGATACCATAAAAATTATTCCCCCCGCAATAAGCAAAGAATATAGAGTAAGAAAGATAGTATTAATAAGCGGCACTTTTTTGCTCACTACCTGCGGGAAAAAGAGATCAAAGGCAGTCTTGCCAAACAGAATGATCATAATAGCTATACCAATAGCTGAACGGTAAAAGTACTCCTTAGCACTATCCATATCTACAGAATCAAGCACTAAAAGAGGATAGAGAAGCCAGGCCGTTACTATCCAGAGAAGAAGCATAAAGATAATACCAAGTGTTTTATTTGACTTCATTTTTTTCTTTTTCCCAGGCTTTAATTCCGGATTTCATCCAATCCGGTATAGGGGCGCCTTTTAAATGATGATCAAAAAATTCCGCCATGCGTATGGTCCAGTCCTCCTGGTTGACACGTTTGCGCAAACCATGAGCTTCTCCATTGTAATTAAACATATACGCTTCTTTTTCCAGGCGGCGGAGAGCCATAATGAATTCGATCCCCTGGTACCAGGGGACAGCCCCGTCCTCATCATTATGCATATACATCACAGGAGTCTGGATTTTATCCGCCCAAAAAACTGGTGAATTTTCAATGTAACGCAGGGGTACCTTCCAGAGCGTATCACCCAGCCTGCTTTGGGTGCGTTCATACTGAAACTGGCGTACCATACCGCTTCCCCAGCGGATGCCACCATAGGCGCTGGTCATATTCGATACCGGTGCGCCGGCAACAGAGGCGGCAAAAATATTTGTCTGGGTTATCATATAAGCGATCTGGTAGCCCCCCCAGGAATGACCTTGAATACCGATCGCCTCAGGATCGATATATCCCTCCCGGATGAGCATATGAATACCCGGCAATACACATTTTAAGGCATCCCGGCCGGGATATCCGGTATCATATTCAATATCAGGCATCCAGAGTATATAGCCGTTACTGACATAATAAGGCAGATTGATAGAGGACCCGGGTGAGGGGTGGCGATAGTTGTGTCTTCCCTGATGAAGGGTTTCATAAATATACACCATCAGGGGATATTTTTTATTTTGATCAAAATTTTCCGGTTTGACAAGGATACCCTTAAGCGGTTTCCCATCAGCACTGAGAAAGTCACGCATCGCAGATTTTCCCCAAATAAAAGGTTCCATCTGCCGGCCGAGGTCTGTGATCTTTTCCGGTTTGCGAAAATCAGCATCACAGGTCCAGAGATCTGGATATTCCTCAAAAGTCGAGCGGGCATAAAGAAATCTGTCTGCCTTTTTAGCTTTGATAAACGGCCGGATCGCCCTGTCCAGCATTATAAGCTTTACAGGCTTTTTATGGCCCTCTACTCTGTCCCGGAAAAATCCTTCTGCCATAGTATTCTGGTCTACAGATTTTAGTAATATGGATTCCTGCGGATTTATTGTCTTCTCATCCGGGTCTAATCTCACATAACGCATAGATAGATCATGAGACCGGCCGTAACCTTCCGTTATCATCCGGGCGCTGGAACCATCCGGACTAATCTCCCAGATATCATAGCGGTCATTGAGCAGGATTGCTGCGTCACCATCCGTCCAACCGGCAAGCCCGTAACTGCCTTTGGGATTAGGGCGGTCCCAGTCATATTGTTCAAAATCAATATTAATTGATTCTGTGATATTTTTTGTTGTTCCGGAGGCAATATCATAAACAAACCAATTCCCTTTCAGAAACCAATATACATATTTTCCTGTAGGTGAAAGGCTGGCCCGGCCGTAAAGTTCTTTTTTGACCAGAGTCTTCTTGCCTGTTTGAGGATTGATCACATAAACATCATAGTATGACCCGTAATATGCGACCCGTTTTGCATAAGGCCAGATAGTCCGGGCAAAAGCTACTTTCCCATTATCTGAAAGCTGGACGTCCGGTATTTCCTTGTCAGCAAGCTTTACAAAAGATTTACTGCTAAGGTGGTAAACAGATTCCCAAGTGTTATCACGCACCTCGTCTGCCATTAATTTTTGCTGCGGTTGAGGATAAGGGTCATTCCAGTGCCAGAGGTCAAACTTAGCCTTTTCCTCATCTTCCTCATTCTTGGGAGCAGGGATATCCTTTATGCCAAACATCACAACCCTGCCATCCTCGCAAAAAGAGATATCGGATTTATCGCTGACAGCCATTCCTTCCGGGAAATTTGATTGGAGAGTGTGGGACACCCACAAAGAGGCTTTGGCTTCACCATCTTTCCATCCATAAAGATTAAAATACGGCTTCTTTGACTCCTGATCATCCCTGTCAGTTAGAAAGGCAATACAGGTCTCATCTTTATTCAGAGCAAACTTACTATAAATTCCTTTGCCGGTTAATAAAGGAACGCTTCTGTCCTGACCGGGCTCTACCATATACACTCCATCTGTTTCCGGCTTATCTTTACTGGAAACAATATAAAAAAGTTTTTTCTCATTTTTATAAAAATAATACGCAAGCACATCAGTGAATTCAGTTTCAGCTCCGTCTTTAAAAGAGCGCAAAATCAAGGAAGTCCCATATTTTCGTTCTTTGTCTTTTTTCTTATCTTCTTTTTCTTCTTCTTCTTCCTCAGCCTTTTTCTCTTCTTTTTCCTCCTCTTTTTTCTCAGCTTCAGGCAGAGCTTCCTTTAAATAGGCAACCCAGTTTGGGGCATCTTCAGGAAGTAAAAAACTTTTTATGCGGTCAACAACAATCACTTTACCGGAAGATAAATCCATAATTCCCAATTTCTTCTTGGGTTTGTCCTTGTCTTTCTTTTTCTTATCTTTTTTAGCTTCCTTAACCTCAGCTTGCGAGGGGGAGATTAAAAACAAAACCTTAGTCGCGTCGCTGTTAAACTCAGCCCGGGCAGCTTTCTCAGCATCCGTTCCTTCACCTGAATATCCGATAGTATGTCTATACTCATCTCTTCTTTTAAGGTTTATAACTACAAGCTCTGCCTCACCATCCTGAGGTGTTTCAAGATATAAAGCCCACTTGCCATCATCAGATATTGCAGGGCGATAGATCGACTTCCATGAATCATAATCATCATGGGATAATGACTGTTTTGTATTCCCAGCTCGATCTATACCTAACAGATAACTTGATTGAACTATAAATATAATCAGAAAAAACAATCCAAAAAACCTGATGGTTTTACACATTAACACCCTCCTAAATTCGGGGATCAGATCTTGTTTTTTGCGCAGAAAACAAGACTTGATCCCCAGTTTACTTACATCGCTTTGATTTCTTCTCCAATACGACGCAGTCCTTCCCTTAAAAATTCAGGCTTTGCTCCCATCCAGATACGAAGAAAACCTTCCATCCCCAGATGGATACCTGGCACCACCAAAGTACTCTGATTCTTCATTATCCGCTGACAGAGTTCCTCACTGGGCAAATCAGTATTATATTTTACAAACCAGAAAGCCCCGGCCACATGAGGATTAAATGTTAATAAATCCCCATAACTATTCAGCCATTCCTGCATTACCGGGTAATTCTTTTCCAGGATTTTCCGTGTCCTTGCATAAAGCTTTTCCCTGTTTTCAGCCTTTACTGCAGTCCGGGTCATAATGTCAGAAAGAATATTAGGCCCTATGGTAATATAGTCATGCTGGGACCAGCATTCAGCTACAACATCTTCAGGTCCTGCTATCCAGCCGATCCGAATCCCGGGGATACCATAGGCTTTAGAAAGACCGCTTGTCACAATTACTTTGTCACTCATACCCCAAAAACTTTTTGTCCGCTCACAGTCCCTCTCAGCCCCAATATAAACTTCATCCGCTAGCAAGTAGGCCCCCACTTCCTCACAGCGCGATACTATCCTTTTCATAGCAGATTCAGACAACACCGCTCCACCCGGATTGTTTGGATTTGAAACATAAACCAGGCTTGTCTTCTCATTTACAGCAACTTCAAATTCATCCCAGTTCGGCTCCCAATTTCGGGAAAAATCCAGCGAAAACCGGTTGATCTTAGCACCCAAGCTCCTGGGCACTCCCCATAACTGCATATAATTGGGAACCTCAAGCGCCATTTCATCTCCAGCTTTTAGGGTTACCAGGGAAAGCATATAATTTGCCTCTGAAGTTCCATTCGTAACTTCGATATTATCGATAGAAGCTCCGGGATAATGCTGAGCCAGAAGCTCACGCAGTTCGATCGTTCCGTTTGACTGGCTGTAGCCCAACGGCATATCCATAAGTGCATCCAGGTCAAAGCCCATTTCACAAAGTTCCGTAAGGGTAACGGCCCGGATACCGCTTTCGCTCATATCATATTCGACCACATTTTCCCACTGAGACTGCATCCGCTCCATTTCAAATTTTTCTATCTTCATATTTTTTTCCTTTTTTATTTTATCTTTATTAATGTTAAAATATTTATATCATAATTAAAAGCATGAAACTGCAAGATTGAATTTATACTTTACATTATTTAAAGTATATAGTGCAATAATAGACTGATGTCAGCATCATTAATGAAAAATAATTGTCCTGGATTATTCACGAGTCGAGGTTGCCGTAGATACGAGGCGCAGGGGATGAAGCTGTGGTATTTATGATAAAATTTACAATTTGCATTTTGCTTAATATTATATGTATTGACATTTTTTATGAATAGTCCAGGAAACCTAGATTATTCACGAATGGAGGTGTATCATGTCAGGTTTTGCCATAACCCTTGACCGACATATTGTCGATCAGGAAAGAAATCATCCTGAAGCAACAGGAGCCTTTACAGCCCTTTTAACCGACATATCTTTGGCAGCAAAAATAATTTCTTATAACGTCAACAAGGCCGGGCTAATCAATATCGTGGGGAAAGCAGGAACGACTAACATCCATGGGGAAAGCCAGCAGAAGTTAGACCTTTTTTCCGATGAAATAATGATAAAAGCCCTTGTACACGGCGGCAACTTATGTGTTTTAGCCTCAGAAGAAAATCCAGATATTATACCTGTCCCCCAAAAATACCCGCTCGGAAAATATGTCTGCTGTTTCGATCCCCTTGACGGCTCATCCAACATCGAAGCAAATGTTAGTATCGGGACTATTTTCAGCATTTATACCCGCATAACACCGGCCGGACATCCGGGCACAGAGGAAGACCTGCTACAGCCGGGATATAAACAGATCTGTGCCGGATATGTTATATATGGATCATCCACTATGATGGTTTACACTACCGGAAGCGGAGTTTATGGTTTCACCCTGGATCCGACTTTCGGGGCTTTTGTTCTGTCCCACGACAACATCAAAACCCCTAAGAAGGGCAAGATCTACAGTGTAAATGAGAGTTATTTCGATTACTGGGATGAGGGAATGAAAAATTACGTCCGCTGGGCCAAAAAAGCTGTCCCTGAAGACGGACGGCCTTTAAGCTCACGCTACATCGGGTCTTTAGTAGCTGATTTCCATCGGAATCTGCTTTATGGAGGAATTTTTCTCTACCCTGCTGATAATAAATCCCCCAACCGAAAAAAGGGGAAACTACGCCTCCTGTATGAAGCTAATCCTATGGCATTTATCGTAGAACAAGCTGGCGGAAGAGCCTCGGATGGACAAAAAAGAATCTTAGATATCAAACCCTCAGAGCTTCACCAGCGAATACCGCTTATCATCGGCAGTGAAGATGATGTAAAAATTGCTGAACAGTTCATCCAGGGAAAACGTACAGAATAAAATCAAGTTTAGAAAAAGGAAAAAAACATGAGATATCTAATTGCCGTAATTCTGATTTTATCATTATTTTCTTGCGGTCAACAGGAGTCTGTTTCTGAAACACAATCGTCCAAAGAGAAGCTATGTGTTCTGGAAACAAACCTTGGAACAATGGTTTTTCGCTTTTTTGAAGAAGATGCTCCCGAAACCTGCAAAAATATTCAAGAACTGGTCCAAGCCGGCTATTACAACGGAAAAGATTTCTACCGCGTGGTCAAAGGCCATGTTATCCAAGCAGGAGGCGGAGGGGAGACAGTCCCACCTGAATTTAATGACAATCCCCACCTTGTTGGCACAGTCGGTCTGGGAAGGACCGAAGATATCTACAGCGGGAGCAGCGAATTTTACATCTGCCTTGCCCCCAGACCCCATCTAGACGGGAAATACACTGTCTTCGGACAGCTTATCGAAGGCCTTGATGTATTAGAAAAAATCGGGAATGTAGAAGTCGATGAAAAATGGATAGGACCGGACAAAAAAATTGCAGTCCACAAACCCAAAATCCCGGTCATCATCAAAAAAGCCTCTTTAAAATCCCAGACTAAAAAACAGGAAGGACAGGAAAACCAGAAACAACAGTAAATACAGAAAAGGCAGTAAAAGCAAAACCTTTAGAGGATGTCCTGAATCATAGTTTATATTGATTTTTTCCTCTTCTCACCATCTGGAGTTCCCCCAATTTTATCTCTAACCTTAACTGGAGATAAGTGGGTGGCATGGATACTGGTAAATCCCGGAGAAAGCCATCCGGAACAACGCGGGCATGGTTCCTCGAGAGAATCTCGAGGAGAGCGTTGTGAGGACAGGAAGGGATTTCCCCGCTGGGGGAAATCCCTGTCTTTCGCAGGGACTTACCTGTGTCCATGCCTCCCCTAATCTCCTATTGACTGTACTTATAATAAATGTATATATTAAGAACTGGGAAAAATAGTAATACCAAAACTCAAATAGGGAAGGATTTGCATATGAAAACAAAGCAAAAAGACTCAAAAAAACAATCAAACGGCATAACCAGGCGGGAATTTATCAGCCGGTCTACAACTGCTGCAGCCGGATTTATGATAATCCCCAGGCATGTACTAGGAGGAAAAGGCTATTCCCCTCCGAGCGACACATTAAACGTCGGGGGTGTAGGTGTCGGCGGGCAGGGTTTTTCCGATGTCCGTAATGTCAGTTCTGAAAATATCGTTGCTTTATGTGATGTTGACGATACCATGATGGCAAAATTATTAAAATCCGACCGCATCGAACCTCAGGCCAAGAAGATGTATGAAAAGGCAAATAAATACCGAAATTTCCGCACCATGCTGGAAAAAGAAAAAGGCATAGATGCTATTACTGTCTCAATTCCCGATCATAACCATACAGTTGTTGCCATGACGGCCATTAAAATGGGAAAGCATGTTTACGTCCAGAAGCCGCTTACCCACACTATAAAAGAAGCCCGTATGCTGGCAAAAGCAGCGAAAGAGGCAGACATAGTGTCGCAAATGGGAAATCAAGGGCATGCAGGCGAAGGTGGTCGCCTTATAAATGAATGGATATGGGACGGAGCTATCGGTGATGTACGCGAAGTCCATACTTGGACAAACCGCCCCATCTGGCCCCAGGGAATCAATGCTCCTATAGAAATCCCCTCTGTTCCTTCAAGTTTAGATTGGAACCTCTGGCTGGGACCGGCACCTTTCCGCCCTTATCATCCGGCTTATGCTCCTTTCAGCTGGCGGGGATGGTGGGATTTCGGGACCGGAGCCATAGGTGACATGGGCGCTCACATCTTAGACCACCCTTTCTGGGCCCTAAAACTTGGACATCCCACTTCTGTTCAAGCAAGTTCGAGCAAATTCACAAAAGACTCTTACCCGCTGGCAGAAGTCCTGACATATGAATTCCCCGCTAGAGGCAAGATGCCCCCAGTCAAACTTCCCTGGTATGACGGCGGGATTATGCCCCCCAGGCCTGCTGAACTGGAAGACGGCCGTATGATGGGGGATGCAGGCGGTGGGGGTCTTTTTGTTGGCGATAAAGGTAAACTTATGTTCAGCACATACGGGCAGCATCCCCGTATTATTCCTGAAACAAAAATGCAGGAATACCAACGCCCGGAAAAAACAATCCCGCGCTCACCCGGTATCCACGCAGAATGGATAGAAGCTATAAAAAACGGAAAAAAATCAACCTCAGACTTCTCTTATTCCGGGACCTTGACAGAAGTCATGCTGCTCGGAAATATTGCAGTCAGGATGCAGAAACATAAAACCAAGCTGGAATGGAACGGAGATAAAATGGAATTCACCAATCTGCCTGAGGCTAACCAATACATCCACAAGGAATACCGTTCCGGCTGGTCCCTGTAAGCGAATTAAATATGAAAAATATCCTACCAATGATACTCGTTCCGGTCATGGTTTTTATTGTAACTGCAGCCGGGGCCTTCCAGGGGAAATGGAAAATCCACGATAAAGACCGCTCGCTACCACCGGTGATAGAGCCTGGGACAGGCAGCGGGCCGGCACTTCCGCCTGCAGATGCTATTGTCCTTTTTAATGGAAAAAACCTGTCTCAGTGGGAAGACAGCAAAGGCAAACCGGCCCGCTGGAAGGTAAAAAACGATTATATGGAAGTGGTTAAAAAGACAGGCTCTATCCGCACAATCCGGAAATTCGGAGACTGCCAGCTTCATATAGAATGGTCTACTCCTCTTCCGGCTTTAGGGAAGGGACAGGCCCGCGGTAACAGCGGCGTCTTTCTAATGGATCTGTATGAAGTCCAGGTGCTTGACTGCTATA
>JAUWNW010000198.1 GCA_030612445.1 Candidatus Aminicenantota bacterium | reverse complement strand
CCGATCCATACTAGCAAACTGGAAGGAGTGAACAATAAAATCAAAGTAATTAAACGTAAAGCCTATGGTTATCATGACTTACGCTATTTTTCATTGAAAATCATTCAGGCTTTTGACAACTAATCGGGAGATGATCCTTATTTGATTATTTCGACATCTGCAGGAATGTCAAGCTCAAAGGTATTTTTTGGAAAATTTTTATTGATTTCGATACGGCTGAAATGAAATTCCTGTTTATTGCCGGTCCAATCAAAAGAAATAACTTTTTTTATCAGCCAGGTTTTCGCATCTATTTCTAAGAGGATGAATGTATCTGCTTCTTCTCTCAAGGGAGTAAGTTTTATCTGAAAGACATTAGAGCTTTCAGTAGGAAAAGGACTGAGTTCAACGGAATAATTTTCAAGTATTCCTCTTTTTCCCGCCAACAGGGATAGGACTTCAGCTTCATTTTCTTTATCCGAAAAAGTTTTTTCAACCAGTTGTTTTTCCTCTGCATAGTATTCTTGATAGAGGTTGTCTTTTATCAGAAAAATTTTCTTTTCCGGTTTCCGGTATTCCCATTTCATCCAGCCCGGTTTTTGTAGGTACAGCCTGCCCTCTTCTTCCAGAGGAGTGGAAACTGTAGATGAGTAGTAGACCTGTTTAAAATCTGCCTGAAGCGATCTGAAGGAGCGGAGTTTTGCTTCGGTCTTTAAGGTAATATCCTCTGCAGTTTGGGAGAAAACCAGGAGGGGGAGAAAGAAAAGCCAGAAAATATTTTTCATGATCAGCAGGATTATAGCATAAATGATGAGTAAGGTCTTTTTTTTATAGGCAGATTTTGTTATACATCAGATGTGCAATTGGAATTGTTAATAGTTCTTCTGGGTTATTTTTTGCTGCTGCTTGCGGCGAGTTTTTTCTTTTCCCGGAAGATAAAAAATCTGGAGGATTTTTTTCTAGCCTCCCGGAATCTGCCTGCAATTTTAGTTTATTTTTCTCTCACTGCCTCCTGGATCGGGGCCAGTTCTATCCTTGTTTCTGTTGATGAGGCTTATCGCAGGGGAATTAGCTCTATCTGGGTTATGGGAGTGCCGGCAGTCCTGACTGTTCTGGTTTTTGCTGTATTTTTAGCCCGGCCTATCCGTCAGCTTCCGATCGTATCACTTCCTGATCTGGTAGAGATGCGCTATGGGCGGCATGTCCGGAATTTATCTTCTCTTTTAATCGTTTGGTATATGATCCTGCTGGCTGCTTCGCAAATGGTTGCTGCGGGAAATTTTCTAAAGCTGTTTCTGGGGACTTCATATCTTTCAGCCTTATTATTAGCGACAGTTATTGTCCTTATATATTCGATTTTCGGGGGGCTATTTTCAGTGGTTATAACAGACAGCCTCCAATTTTTTTTCCTGACCTGCGGAGTTCTTTTCCTTTTATTTTATTTAAGCGGAAGCACATCTTTAAAAGAAATCTCCTTTTTGGCTGGGCAGGCAGGAAAGGAAGGTTATTTTTATTTTTTTGCTGATATAAAAAAAGATCTTCTTATTGTTCTTTCCTTTTCCTGTGCCTGGATAATATCTCCCATTGTCTGGCAGCGGATACAGGCCGCACGTTCTGTGCAAAAGGCCAAGAAAGGCCTTTTGGCGGCAGCTGTGACTTTTATATTTTTATACAGCAGTATTGTTATTATCGGCATCTTTCTTCTCCCTCTTTTTCCTTCGGGGAGTCAGGCAGGCCCCCTGTTATCAGCCTTTATTTCTTCCAGGACAGGATCTTTCCTGGCTGTGTTTCTATTTGTCGCTATAACAGCAGCTGTTATGTCAACTATGGATACAGCGATCAACACGGGAGCATTATCCCTGACCAGAGATATTTTCCAGAAGCTGTGTTCCCGGAGCCGGGGAAAAAACATTGTGTTTGTCAGCCGTGTTTCGACTTTGATCTTAGCATTACTTGCTTTTCTTATAGCAACAAGAATGCAGAGTATTCTTAAGACCCTGGGGCTGGCTTCTGAGATTATGGCTGAAGGTTTTTTTATTCCGGGAGTGGCAATGTTTTTTTTACACAAAAAGAGGCCGGCTGCCGGATTTTTAAGCCTATTTTTAGGGGGAGGTTATGCAATTATGGGATTCCTATGTGAGGTTGAAATACTCCCTTTCAACTGGCCTGTATGGCCCTATTCTGTACCATTAGGCCTGGGGCTCTGCCTTGCCGGTTTTATTGTGGGTATGGTTATAGATAAGCTCGTCACTGTGAAATGTGGGAAAAAACAGAAAATGGAGAGTTGAAAATGGGAAAACCGTGAAATGTGAATTGTAAAATGTGAAATGTTATGGTAAAAGATTTGTATCTTATGAAATTCTGATGTGGCTGAAGCGAGCACAAGCCACACCCGAATTTCATACATATCGGCATTTTTTATGAATAAATGATAAATGACTTTAATTAAGAATAAGAATATCCGCTGGAAACTGATAGGAATTCTGGGAAGGATTATCCTGTGGATCTGGACAAAAACTAACCGGATGATTGTTGTGGGTGAAAAGGCCTTACTCAAGCTGCGGGCTGAGAAGAAACCCGTGGTTTTGCTTGTTTGGCATGGGCGTATTTTTATTGTGCCCTACTTTTTCCGCAAGCGGGACATTATGCCTTTGGTCAGTCCTAGTGGAGATGGTGAAATTGCCGCCCGGATCATGGACGGATGGGGCTATAGGATATTAAGAGGATCAAGTTCCCATTCAATAGTAAAAGAGTGGAAAGAGATGGTGAAAGAGCTTAATCGGGGAGGAGAAGTGATTATAGTACCTGATGGGCCTAAAGGTCCGGATCGCAAGATGAAGCTCGGAGGTCTGAAGCTGGCCCAAATGACAGGCGCATATCTTGTCCCTTTTACTTTTTCAACCAATAAGAAAAAAATCCTTAAAAGCTGGGATAGTTTTCTTATATTCTACCCTTTTAGAAAGATTGTAGCGATGTATGGGGAACCGATCTCCATTGATGCCGGTTTGAGTGACGAAAAGCTTGAAAATGAAAGGCAGAAGGTGGAGGATATCCTAATCGAGCTGGACCATAAAGCTGATAAATTTTTTGACTAAAAGGTACCAGGAAAACTTATGGATTATTTTAGGTCGATATTATATATATATATCATGGATTATTTACAAGTCGAGATTGCCGCAGATAAAGAAAAGTCAGAAAGAACAGGAAAAACAGGAACTTCAGGAAAGGCAGTAAAATTTGAAATGTTAGTTAAAATTCTTACATTTAATGAAATTCTGCTGTGGCTGAAGCGAGCTCAAGCCACACCTGAATTTCATCTTTCACCGCGAATCCGTTGCAACAAAGTAGATGTGGTAAGATCGGCTCGCTTGTAGAGTAAAAAATGTCGATTAAACATATAGATTACATTATGAACAATAGGGAAAACAGGATTTACGCATCCATCAATGTAGAATCCTTAATCATAAAGAGGTATCATACATATCGACATTTTTTATAAATTAAGACTGTTCAACACTTGTAACTAATTGATTATAAATATGTTACAATCACTATTTTTCGAACTTATCCCCATTTTTTGCCAAAAAATGGTTAATAATACCTCATTTTATCAAAAGTTATCCCCATTTTTTTAAAA
>JAUWNW010000027.1 GCA_030612445.1 Candidatus Aminicenantota bacterium | reverse complement strand
GAAGTCCTTATTTATGTCTCCTGCAATCCCAAACACCTGGGAAATGACCTGCTCACCCTCAATAGCTTTAAAATTAAAAGTGCAGCTTTATTTGATATGTTTCCTCAGACACCGCACCTGGAAGCAGTCATCGAACTGGTCAAAGACAAATGAACCCAAGAAATGTATAATTGATTTTATTTAATATTTTTGATACAAAGTTTTAACAATAGTCCAGTGGATAGCGAAAAAAAAAATTTATGCGCATTAGTTGATAAGTTTGCAGGGAAAAGTATTGCAGTATGGGGGGATTTTATTCTTGATGAATATCTTTATGGAAATACAAACCGCATCTCACGAGAAGCTCCGGTTCTTATCCTTTCTTATAAAAACCGTAAATTTTCCCTGGGAGGAGGAGGTAACTCCCTCCTTAATCTAAAAGCTTTAGGCGCTTCCCCCTTCCCTATCGGGGTTATAGGCTCAGATTCAGCGGGAGACGAAATAATCCGAATTCTTAACAGCCATAAAATCTCATCTGATTTTCTTATCAGAGAGAATAAATTTCCAACTCCTTCCAAGACGCGTATTCTTGCAGGAGAAGAAAACACCAGAAAGCAACAGATCCTGCGGATCGATAAAGAAGGCAAGGTCCCAAATACAATAAATATTAGAAAAAAACTCTTAGAACACCTAAACAATGCCCAAAAAAATATAGCTGCTCTTCTTATCTCAGACTACAATTATTTTAATGTAATAAAAAGCATTTACAATCAAACTCTCCCCGGTTTTAAAAAAGCAAACATACCAGTTGCTGTTGACTCGCGCTTCCGGATACTGTCGTTTAAATACACCACAGTCTCAACTCCAAATGAGCCCGAGGTCGAAGAAGCTCTGCGGATAAAACTTTCAGACAAAAAAGAATTGCTCAAACAAACAGGCTCCCGTTTACTTAAAAAAACAAGAGCGGAAGCTATCCTTCTTACTCGAGGTTCAAAAGGGATGGTTCTTTTTGAAAAGTCTAAACCGGCCCTATTCATTTCAGTGCATGGCCCTACGGATATAGTAGATGTAACAGGAGCTGGGGATACAGTCATAAGTGTCTTCACCCTTGCTCTGGCAGCAGGAGGTACATTCTCCCAAGCCGCCCGTCTCGCAAATTATGCAGGCGGCCTTGTAGTTATGAAAAAAGGCACATCCACCTTGACTTCAAAAAAGCTAAAGGAGGCTGTAGTTTCCTGAAATTGAAGAAATTATACGCTCTTGATTATCTGTCCAGATTAATTCAAGCAGAAAAAGAGAAAAAAAAGACTATTGTCTTAGCCAATGGCTGCTTTGACTTAATCCATGTCGGTCATGTCAAGTATTTAAAAGAAGCTGCTGCCCAAGGAGATGTCCTGGTTGTGGCTCTTAATAGTGATTCATCTGTGAGAAAGCTTAAAGGCAAGGGCAGGCCGGTACTGAAAGAAGATGAAAGAGCTGAAATAATATCTTCTTTTTATTTTGTTGATTATGTGACTATTTTTGCAGCTAAAAATGTAGAGCATATTTTATTGACTTTAAAACCGCATGTGCATGCTAAAGGTTCAGACTATACAGAAGACAATGTCCCGGAAAAAGATATTGTTAAAAGTTACGGAGGAAAAATCGCTATAACCGGAGGGCCGAAAATCAAATCAGCTTCCCAGCTGATCCAAAAAATTGGTTTAAAGACTAGCCGTGAATAATTTCCTTATCATCAGACTCAGTTCCCTGGGAGATATTATTCATGCCCTGCCGGCATTTTCAGCTTTAAGAAAACATTTTCCTGAGGCAAATATCACCTGGCTTGTAGAAGATAAAGGCGGAGAGATCTTAAACCTTGTCCCTGGTATAAATAAGGTTGTAGTTACCCGGGCAAAAAGATTAAAACTTTATTCAAGCTCTTTCCGGGAAGAAATTTCCCGGATAAAATCCCAGATCAGAGTAAAAGATCTGACTGCTGTTGACTTTCAGGGCTTGATTAAATCAGGTCTTTTTGCCTGGTTCTCTCAGGCCGAAAAAAGAATCGGCTTCCATCGGAAAAATTTGCGGGAGCCCCTGGCTTCTTTTTTCTACACTGAACAATTGGGAAAACTTTCTGAAAATATTCATGTCATATATAAAAATCTAAAACTTTTGGAGCTGCTGGGAATCAAAGAAGGCAAACTCGACTTTCCTCTTCAGCTTCCCCATAACTTGCTTAATTCTGTCAGAAATAAACTGGCAAAAACCGGGTTTTCTTCCCGGAAAAGATTGGTTATTATTAATGTCGGAGCCGCGTGGGAGAGCAAACGCTGGTTTCCAGAAAAATGGAGTCTTGTGATAAATAAAATAAACTCAAACCAAATTTTTCCTTTGCTTCTCTGGGGAAATGAAGTTGAAAAAAAAATAGCCAGGGAAATCGCGGAAACAACCGGCGTTCCTCTCTCCCCTTCTCTTTCCCTTGCTGAAGTGATAGCCCTTGTACATGAAGCTTCCCTGGTTGTCAGCGGAGACACTTTTGCGCTCCAGGCTGCCTGTGCCCTAGCGCGCCCTGTTGTAGGCCTTTTCGGGCCTACTACCCCTGAACGAAATGGACCGTTTAAGAACTCAGATAAAGTAGCCTTTGAGGAATTAGAGTGCAGTCACTGTTATAAAAGAAAATGCTCAGATCTTAAGTGCCTTAAAATCCTCAAACCTGAGAGTGTTGCAGAACTATGTCGAAAAGTATTGGAGAACAAGGAATAAAATGAAACCAACAGATATTATCTCAAGATGGAGAGTACGCGGCCATTTAATAAGCATTATCCTGTCTGTTATCCTGGCAAAACCTAATCTATATTCTCTGCTTTCAGGAATGGGATTTGTCACTCTCGGTCTTCTTTTGCGGGGATGGGCCTGCGGTCATCTTAAAAAAGAAAAACGCCTGGCTATCTCCGGGCCTTATAAATACACCAGAAACCCGCTCTATCTGGGCAACCTTATAATCGGCATGGGCATTGTTGCTGGGGCGAGGTCATGGTGGGTGCTTGCTATTTTTATTGCCTACTTCCTTAAATTTTACCCTGTTGTCATTATCAAAGAGAAAAACAAAATGCAACAACTTTTTCCGCAAGAATATAAAGAATACAGCCTCAAGGTCCCTCTCTTTATCCCTACCTTTAAGCCTTATGCTAAAGCTCCTGATATTAATTTTGACTGGGCCCTTTATAAAAAAAACAAGGAAATCCGGACACTTATATGGGGAATAGTATTCTGGATTATTCTTGTCCTAAAAATGATCCTGTTTTAAAAGACTTAAAAATGCTATGCCGACAAAAGTAAGAATAAAAAAAGTAGAGAGGTTGCTATCCTTTCGTCAACCAGATTTAAGAGTAATTCTGGAAGAAGTGACAAATACCCACAATGCCAGCGCCGTAGTCAGGACCTGTGATGCTGCGGGAGTACTCAATATAGATATTATTTATGCAGAACCTGAACCTTTCCCGGTAAACAAAGCTATATCTACCCGGACGGAAAAATGGCTTAATTTTTCCCTTTATTCTTCTGTAAATGAATGTTTTAGTAAGTTAAAAGCTGCGGGGTTTAAAATTGCGGCTACTCATTTAAAAAAAAATGCAGTTTCCTATACATCCCTGGACTATACTCAGCCTATTGCCATAGTTTTGGGAAATGAGTCCCAGGGGATTTCAGAAGAAGCCTGCGCGCAGTCGGATTATATCATTAAAATCCCCATGTTCGGCATGGCCCAGAGCCTTAACCTTTCTGTTTCAGCCGGGATTATCCTTTATGAAGCGGTTAGACAGAGAATGGAAAAAGGATATTATGGGAAGATACGCCTGTCCCCGGAAGAATTTGCCTATTTTAAGAACAAATTTCTTAAAACGGGGTCAGACCTTTAAAACTTTTAAAACTTTTCCTAAATAATTCAGGATAGAATAATAGTTTTAAAAGTTTTAAAGGTCTGACCCCAATGGGCACAAAAGCAAGTCTATACTTTTATGCACCGATACCGCGTAATTAATTTTTGGTACATTCTTTCAGCACTTTTGTATTTAGCCTCTGCTTTCTTTTTATTCTCTTCATAAAGTTTTTCAACATTCTTATATTTTGCCTCTGCTTTCTTTTGATACTCCTGTACCATTTTTTCAGCCTTTTCAAAATGCTGCTTGCTCCTATCCAGAGAGAATTTAACTCCTTCTGCTTCATCTTCTTCCGCCTTTACTTCAATAGTCCGCTTCTTTTTATCTCTAATTATCCCAAGTTTTACAACCTCTCCCTTTTCTTTTTCCTGGATTATCTTGCTGAGTTTGTCTGCTTTACTTATTTTTTTCCCATCAGCAGTAACGATTACATCTCCCACTTTAAGACCAGCTTTAGCCGCAGGACTGTCTTTATCAATTTTGCTCACAAGCAAACCTGTACCTTGTTCCACTCCAAAATATTCTGCTAGCTCAGGATTTAATTCCTGCAGAGATACTCCGATATATTTCCGTTCTCCCCAGAACTGAAGAAAAGGTTTCTGAATTTTTGGAATAACATCAAACTTAAAATCCTTAGGGAACGCCTTAAAGGGCTCAGAAGGAAAAAGCCGGGGGAAGCTTGATTCAAACTCATGAATGATATTAGCTTCTGAATATTCTCCCAGCTTTACACTGATCTTCTTCTCTTTTCCATTTCTATCTACAACGACGGCAACTTTATCACCGGGTTTATGCATTCTGATTTTATCCCTTAGCATTTTACTGCCGGATATTTCCATGCCTTCGAATTTCAGGATAATATCATCTTTTTTAAGGCCAGCAGTGTCTGCGGGGGAATCTTCTTCGACCTCAGCTACCTCAACTTCACCATCTTCATTCTCTCCAATATAAACTCCTAGCCAGCCTCTTTGAACTTTGCCTTTTTCTTTTATCTCTTCAGCAACCTTTTTTACTAAATCCACAGGAATGGCCATTGCCAGAGCTGATGAAGGCGACTCTTCCCGGCTGAAGGAATAACTCTTACTGGCGATAACTTTTCCTCTGATTGAAATGGCTACTTCATCATTGTAGGTGCCGCGTACAAGACCTACTAAAAGCCCTTTTCTATCAATAACGGGACTTCCACTTGAACCCGGAACTACCCAGACATTCAGACGCAGGCTTTCTGGGCTTACAGAACTGACAATCCCCTGGGTTACA
Source organism: Candidatus Aminicenantota bacterium (assembly GCA_030612445.1). Lineage (GTDB taxonomy): Bacteria > Acidobacteriota > Aminicenantia > Aminicenantales > Aminicenantaceae > JAUVXM01. The sequence continues at coordinate 22,365 of JAUWNW010000027.1, read as the reverse complement.
GCTGCAGTATTTTCCGGAGAAATACTGACAACTCCCACCCAGGAACCAGGCGAAAGATCTCTGCTGTCACCCCAATCAATAGCAGTCCATTTTTTATCTTCTGCTTTGACTACAGCTAAATGGGTTACTGGGTCCATGCCGAGAAATTCAGCTTTTACTTTCTCTCCGTCTACATTGATAACAAAAATATCTTCGTCCCGGGGAGATATAAGAGCCGTTGTGACAATGTACCCCTTTTCGTCAATAACGACTCCGGTAGCCACTTTTCTCATTCCATTAACAACTTCGACTTTTACTACTGAGGGAAAGACCTTTTTGGTTATTTCCTTTATTCCTTGTTCTTCAACTGAAAAAGGAGATGCATTTACACTTAGAACAAACATGCATAAACACATTCCCAAATATAAAATACTCTTTATTTTTGCTCTCATTTTTGACATACCTCCTTAATATATTATTCTGGTATCAGTGCTTTCAGAGACATGCTCTAATATATATATAGTCCCGCGGTCACGTGGCTGATTATGGGCCTCACCCGAATAATTCAGGGATTCTGTAACCGGGATGATTTTATTGCTGTTCAACTTGTATTGGGGAGCAACAGCAGCAGTAGATGTTTTTTTAAGCTCTGCATATTCATATGTTGATTTCTGCTGGAATACTCCAAAACTTATCACCAGTATTACTGTAGCCACTGAAGCACAGGCCCCGGCAAAAATCCATCTTACCCGTTTGGCTCTAATATGTTTTCTTTTTCTTAGATCAAGCTCCGTCATTACCCTAGCTTCAAAACCAGGCGGGGCTTCGACTCTTTCTAATTTTGACAGAAGTTCATATTCTTCCATTTTTATATTCTCCTGTTCTCCGCAGAATTATTTATTTGTAAAGAAGCTTTTTCCAACTCCTCTTTCAGCTGGTTACGTCCGCGGCTGATCCTTGCTTTTATAGTGCCTATGGGCTTTCTCAGCATCTCAGCTATTTCCTCCTGGGTAAACCCTTCAACATCCTTAAGCACTACCGGAATACGGTAGCGGGGATTAAGGCTATTTAATGTTTTTTTCAATTCTTTTACCATGGCGGAATTCTCATGGTCCTCATTCACCGCAATACCGCTGGCTAGATGATTATGTACATTTTCTAAAGGCATATAATCATAATGCCGCATTTTTTTTAATTCGGTTTTTGTCAGGTTAGCAGCAATGGTATATATCCAGGAGGATAAAGGAGCAATAGGTTTATACTTATTAGCTTTAAAATAAACTCTCATAAAGGTTTCCTGGGAAAGTTCAACAGCTTTTTCATAATCTCCTGTCAATCTAAATATAAAATTGACTATTCTGCTTTTATATATATTCATAATCTTCTCAAAAGACACTTCATCACCTTCCTGTACCTGGAGCATCAGCTCTTGTTCATCCATTCTCATATCTCTAAACTTAAGGTGTAAGCTAAAAGTTGCATTTATTGGTAGGAAACAATACTTTTACGCGGATGGACGCTGATGACACGGATAAACCTAAGATGCTTTTTCTTTTTTGGCTTACACCAAAAAAACAAAAAGCATTTTCCAATTTCCCAATTCTTACTTCGCGAAGCGAAGTGATATCAGGTTGATTTCTTTTGCCAATTCATTGGCAAAAGAAATCAACGTTTTCGTCTTATCCGCGTAAATCCGCGTCTAGTGCTTTATCGTTTTTATCCGTGCCCTCAGCGTCCTCATTGTAAAATTTTGTTTTTCTCAGCTTTTTGGTTTTACCATTTACTATTTACTGCTTCTCCAGCTCGATTAGCACCATATCCGGATCAACCAGGTCTCCTGGGGCAGCGTTTATTTTCTTGACCTGCCCCTCGATCGAGGACTTTATCTCATTTTCCATTTTCATGGCTTCTACCACAGCCAGTGTCTGGTTCTTTCGTACTGCCTGTTTTTCTTTCACATCAATCTTTATCACTTTGCCCGGCATTGGAGCTTTAATAAACAGAGCATCTTTTTCTGAAGCCTGCTCTCCCCCGGCAAAATCTGAGGTTTCATCAGATGGCTCTTTTATATAAAAATAATGGCCATTAATATTAATATGGGTTTGTTTTTTATCTGAAGCCAGATAAAAACAGTAAGACCTCCCTCCCGTCAGAAGGGAAATAACATTTTCTGAAATCCAGCAAATATCTGCTTCAAAACTCTTTTTCCCCAGGGATATAATAAACTTCTCTTCCTTTTTATCCAGATAGACTTCAGCCAAGGCTCCATCAATTATAAATTCATAATCCACGCTACTTCCCTCCTCCAATGGTCCATTTCCCTAACTTATTCCAGGGCGAGTATACCTCTTTTGGCTCAGTTCCGTATCTTCCCCCCTTAAGGCTACTTTTTTGGCTGTTGAAAGCAGCTGCAGTCAGAGCCAACTCTTTAAGGTTTTCAGGTTTTTCCGGCGGGCTCCAATCCGGGAAGTTTTTCTGAATGAAATTCGTGGTTGTTTTTCCCTCTTTAAACATGGGGTGGCCTATAAGATCTTTAAGAAATTCAATATTTGTCTTAATACCCAGGACTACACAATCAGCAAGCGCCTTTAACATCCTGCGGCAGGCTTTATCGCGGTTTTCCGCCCAGACTATAAGTTTAGCTAAAATTGGGTCATAATATACAGGCACATCACAGCCGCTGTATACACCGCAATCAAAACGAACTCCCGGCCCGGATGGTTCTTTTAAAAAAAGGACCTTTCCCGAAGAAGGAAGAAAATTGTTTTGCGGGTCTTCAGCATAGATGCGGCATTCAATGGCATGCCCTTTTTGCTGAAGCTCTTTCTGCTTAAAAGCAAGCTTTTGCCCTGCTGCTATGTCTATCTGCTGTAGAACCAGGTCGATACCTGAAATCAATTCTGTTACCGGATGTTCAACCTGAAGGCGGGCGTTTACCTCCAAAAAATAGAATTTTTTATCCTTATCTAGGAGAAACTCAACTGTTCCGGCATTGTTATAACCAGTAACATTTATAACTTTTTGGGCTATTGCCCCCATCTTCTCACGCAACTCGGGTTCTAAGGCCGGAGAGGGTGACTCTTCCACGATCTTCTGATGTCTTCTCTGTATTGAGCACTCCCGCTCAAAAATATGTACTGTATTCCCGAAATTGTCAGCTAAAACCTGGAACTCAATATGCCTTGGTTCTTCAATATATTTTTCCAGATAAACAGAATCGTTACTGAAGGCTGCTTTTGCCTCACGTTTTCCGGCTTCAAGAGCAGGTTTCAAATCTGCCTCTTTATAAACAATACGCATGCCCTTTCCGCCCCCGCCTGCAGATGCTTTGATCATTACCGGATATCCTATTTTCTCAGCTGCTGATTTATATTTAGAAATATCCTTTAATGCACTCTTCATCCCGGGAATAATGGCTATTCCGGCCCTTTCCATCGCCTGCCGAGAGCGTATTTTATCACCTACAAGTTTCATGGCTCTTGAGTTAGGGCCGATAAAAACAATATTATCTTGTTCGCACCGCTGCACAAACTCTGCATTTTCTGCTAAAAAACCATACCCGGGATGAATGGCTTCAGACCCTGTATCCTTCCCGGCCTGGATAATTCTGTCTATGTTTAGATAACTTTCCCCTGCAGGAGCCGCCCCTACATATACAGCCTCATCTGCAGTCTGAACATGTAGACTGGATCTATCTGCATCAGAGTATACAGCTACGGCGGTAATATCCATTTCTTGGCAAGCTTTTATGACCCTAACCGCGATCTCTCCTCGGTTTGCTATCAATATTTTTTTAAACATCCTTCAGTTTCTCCATCCATTTCGGCTTTCTCTTTTCAAGAAATGCTGCCATTCCTTCCTGCCCCTCTTTACTTACACGTAGATCAGCGATCATACGGGCCGTATATTCCCCAGCTTCTTCTATGCTCATTCGGGAGACATTAAAAATCAATTCTTTGCAATTTGCTACAGCTTGAGGCCCTGAAGACAATAAAAGCCGGCTTATTTCGTCAACTTTTTCCTCCAATTTATCTCTTGGAACTACTTCGTTTACAAGCCCGATCTCCCTAGCTTTTTCTGCTGAAATTCTTTCTCCGGTTAAAAAGTACTGCCTGGCTTTGCTTTCTCCGATCTTACGGACTACATATGGGGAAATCGCTGCCGGAACCAATCCAAGCTTGACTTCACTCAGGCCGAACCTGGCCTCCTCGGAAGCAATAGCAATATCACAGGCAGAGAGAAATCCAGTTCCCCCGCCGATCGCAGTACCATTGACCACTGCTATTACAGGAAGCGGTAAAGTATAAATATTTTGATGCAGCTCCGCTATTTGAAGTGATTCCTCCAGGTTTTGCTTAAAAGAATAATTAATGACCTCCCGCATCCAATTCAGATCTGCGCCTGCACAAAACGACTTGCCTTTTCCTGTAAGGATCACTATCCGTACAGATTTATCATCTTTAATGCGCTTAAAAACATCCAGCAGTTCCTTTATCATGGTAGCATTAAAAGCATTGTGGACTTCAGGCCGGTTTAGTACTATCCTTGCGATCCTCTCCTTAACTACAAATAATATGGTTTTATATTTCCTTTCCTTCATTTTACATCCTAAAAATCCCGACTTTATAATCAGGAATAGGAGCATTCAGGCTCATTGCAATCCCTAAGGCTAATGACTCCCGCGTCTTTAAAGGATTGATAATACCATCATCCCAAAGCCGAGCAGTGCTGTAATAAGGGCTGCCTTCATGTTCATATTTCTCAAGAATAGGTTTCTTTATGGCTTTTTCTTCCGCCTTCGTTATTTTTTTTCGACCTTCCATTCTTTTCTTTTTCACAGTTAAAAGCACATTAGCGGCTTGCTCACCTCCCATTACACTTATACGAGCATTAGGCCACATCCATAGCAGCCGCGGATCATAAGCACGGCCGCACATGGCATAATTTCCCGCCCCATAGGAACCGCCAACGATCACTGTAAATTTGGGCACATCCGCATTCGCTACTGCATGGACAAGTTTAGCCCCATCTTTGGCAATACCACCATGTTCATACTTCTTTCCTACAATAAATCCAGTTATATTCTGAAGGAATACAAGTGGAATCTTCCTCATAGCACACAGGGAAATAAAGTGTGCACCTTTAAGAGAACTTTCAGAGAAAAGGACTCCGTTATTAGCTAGGATACCAACTGGATACCCCATAATCCGGGCAAATCCGCAGACAATTGTATTGCCGAAAAGCTCTTTAAATTCCTGAAACCTGCTGCCATCTACTAAGCGGGCAATTACTTCTTTTATATCAAAAGACTTCCGTAAAGCTGCCGGGACAATACCGTAGAGTTCCTCCGGATCATAGAAGGGATCTTCCGGAGAAGCGCAATCAAGTCTGAATTTATTTGGCGGGTCAAGGGTCTCAATAATATTCCGCGCAATTCCCAAAGCATGAGTATCATTCCGGGCATAATAATCAGATACCCCGGAAATTCGGCAGTGGACGTCAGCCCCTCCCAGGTCTTCATCCGACACTTCTTCTCCGGTAGCTGCTTTTACTAAAGGTGGGCCGCCTATAAAAATAGTACCCTGTTTACGTACAATGACTGTTTCATCACTCATAGCCGGCACATAAGCTCCTCCAGCTGTACATGACCCCATAACTATGGATATCTGGGGAATTCCTTTAGCAGAAAGCCTGGCCTGATTATAAAATATACGTCCAAAATGTTCTTTATCCGGAAAAGTTCCGGCCTGATGAGGAAGAAAAATCCCTCCTGAATCCACTAAATAAATACAAGGAAGACGGTTCTCCATGGCTACTTCCTGAGCCCGGATATGCTTTTTTATAGTCATGGGAAAATAAGTTCCTCCCTTGACTGTGGCATCATTGGCTATAACCAGCACTTCCCGGCCATGCATAATCCCGATTCCAGTCACCATACCAGCCCCTGGAGCTTGATTATCATACATATCATAAGCAGCAAGGGAATTGAGCTCTAGGAAAGGTGTATTTCGGTCAAAAAGTTTATCCAGGCGCTCTCTGGCGAGAAGTTTTCCCCGTGATCTCTGGAGCTTTTGATATTTTTCAGGCCCGCCTTTCTGAACTTCAGCCAGGCGTTCCTGAAACTGCTTAACCACTTTTTTCATATTTTCGTGGTTTTTTTTGTATTCTCCGCTTTTAGTGTCTATTTTGCTTTCTATTCTATACATCTATATACCCTCTTAAAAAACCATTGTTGCATTGTTAAATTGTTACAAACCCGTAAATAGTAAATAGTAAATGGTAAAACCAAATGCTGGGAAATAAATTGTTAAATTGCTTCATTGTTAAAACATAAAAACCTTACTGCCATACTAACATACTGCCGACTGCCCATTTGCCTTATCCTGCCTTTGTGTTTTCCCAATTTCTAATTTCTGTTTTTCCTGCTTTTACTGCTTTTTTATTTCTTACCATTCACGATTTACCATTTACCATTTACTGCTTTAATCAGGCACGAATTTATACCCATAACAGAGTATTCCCGCATGCCCTTGTTCAAAAAGTTTTCTAAACTCAAGCTTCACTTTCATGCCGATTTTAATATCATCAAAAGCACAATCCACGATCTGCCCGGTCAGATTGACTCCATCTTTAAGCTCAATGATTCCGACTGCATAAGGGGCTTGATCAGAAAATTGTGCGGGCGGGACGCGTATGATCGTATAAGTTATAACTTCCCCTTTCTCCGCCAGTTTGGTTTTTTCCAGATCCCGGTTTTTACATTCCGGACAAAGCAGCCGCGGAGGAAAAAATATAAGCTTACATCTATTACATTTATTAGCTTCCAGCCTATATCTCTGCGGAATTTCTCTCCAGTATCTTGATGGTGTAGACATGTTTTTCCTCCTTTCCTATTCTCTTTCCAGAATGTGAACGACACTACTTCCGCCGCTCCCACCCATGTTTTGAGTCATTCCGACCCTGGCGTCTTTGACTTGCCTCTCTCCTGCTTCGCCTCTTAATTGTTTGGTGACTTCAACCACTTGAGCAATACCGGTAGCTCCGACCGGATGGCCTTTTGACTTAAGCCCCCCGGAAGTATTGACCGGTATTTTCCCCTCCATAGCAGTTAAGCCTGCTTCTACTGCCTCCCCGCCTTTGCCTTTCTCTACAATTCCCAAGGCTTCTGTAACACAGATTTCCGCAATAGTAAAACAATCATGAACTTCAATGAGATCAATATCTTCCGGCTTTTTGTCTGCCATAGCATAGGCTTGTTTTGCAGCCTGATAAGTAGCTTCTAGCCAAGTCATATCTTTCCTCTGGCTTATCTGGATTGTATCTGTAGCATGCCCTGTGCCAATAACCTTGATAAGCGGTTTCCCCATTTTCCTTGCCATATCCGCCGGACAGATAATAGCTGCGGCAGCGCCATCTGTAATAGGAGAGCAGTCCAGAATATTTAAGGGATCAGCAACCTTGACAGAATTTAAAACCGCCTCTACAGTAATCTCAAACTGATACTGAGCCAGGGGATTTTTTAAGCCATTATGATGATTTTTAACTGCTACCTTAGCCAGTTGTTCCCGGGTCGTACCGTATTTTTGCATATGAGCACGGGCTATAAGAGCATAAAGGCCAGGAAATGTTATTCCCTGATAGCCCTCATATTCCTGGTCTGCGGCTGTACCCAAAGCATAGGTGGCTTCATCGCCGCCTACATCAGTCATCTTTTCCACCCCACTAGCCAGGACAACATCACTCATCCCTGAAGCAACTTCCATAAACCCGAGCCTTAGGGCTAAACCGCCGGAAGCACAGGCGGTTTCCACTCTGGTAGCAGGTACTGGAAGCTGCCCGAGATAGTCAGCCAGAAGCGAAGCTATATGCTCCTGACCTACAAACAATCCTGAAGACATAGAACCGATATACATAGAATCTATGCGATCTATTCCAGCATCCTCAAGTGCCAGAAGCGCTGTCTCTACATATATATCCCGGAGCGATTTTTTCCAAAGCTCTCCCCATTTTGTCATTCCAATTCCAATCACAGCAACATCTCTCATTTTTTCCTCCTAATCCGCCTTCCTGATTTTGCGTCTGAACTTGGCATATTCCCCGTATTCAAGGTAATTTTTGTTTTTATCCAGTAAATCCCTGGTCAGAGGTGCCAAGTTCCGTACTTCTTCGATACGATCTGTCACCTTAAAAATAAAAGCATCACTGCCGGCTCCAGAACCATATGAGACTAGCAAGAGCATATCTCCGGGTTTTGCTATATCCAAAGTCGCAGCCAGCCCTAAGGGGGAAGAACCTGAATAAGTATTGCCAAGTTTATTTACAAGCCAGCCCGGCTCTATCTGTTCTTTTTTAAATCCTAACATCTTTCCTACTCGTAAAGGGAATTTCCCATTGGGCTGATGAAAAATAACATAATTAAAATCTTCCGGTTTCATATCATTATTCTGCATGATCCCTCTGGCTGCACCGGTTACATGCTTGAAATAGGCCGGCTCACCAGTAAAGCGGCCTCCATGCTGGGGATAATACTGGTATTCCCTGCGCCAGAAATCCGGAGTATCAGTCATATAAGCATATGTATCAACTATCTTAGCCACTATCTTATCACGCCCGAAAATAAAGGCTGCAGCTCCTGCTGCTGCCGAATACTCGAGGGCATCACCAGGAGCACCCTGGGAAGTATCAGCTCCTATACCCATCCCAAATTTAATAACTCCTGCTTTGACCAGATTCAAGGCAACAAACATACCCTCTGTACCGGCCTTACAGGCAAATTCAAAATCTGCTGTATGAGCCTCCGGAGTCACGCCTAAAGCTTCAGCTACTACAGTACCACTCGGCTTTACTGCATAAGGATGTGATTCAGATCCTATGTATAGAGCTCCTATATCCGCAGGGTCTATCTTGGCTCTTTTTAAAGCATTCTTTGATGCCTCTACTGACATTGTAATAGTGTCCTGGTCAGGCGAAGGAACTGATTTTTCCTCCAGCATAAGACCTCTTTTATAGCTTGGTGCATCAGCTCCCCAGACCTTGGCGATCTCTTCGACCTTTATCCGGTTCCTGGGAATATATGCACCGTAGCCGATTATTCCTTCCATAGACTTCCTCCTGATTGATAGTTAAACATTATATAAATTATGACTGCTTTGTTTAATACTTGAGCTTGCATTAAGAGAAATTTATATTTTCATAGAAAACATTTTAAGTCAAGAATTTTCGGGGTCAGACCTTTAAAACTTTTAAAATTTAGTGTATGTTTCTATGCAGAATCTTTGGTTTTAAAAGTTTTAAAGGTCTGACCCCGAACTATATGTTTATGTTTAGGTATGGAACTTTTTTTCCTATAATCTCGTCTACACAGGTGTGATAAGTGGAAATAGAAAAAATTATAAAAAACTGTCTGGAAGACAGACAAGGAGCCTGGGAAATGTTGGTTAATATTCACTCAAAAAGAATTTTCAACCTAGCATACCAATTCTCTGGCTCATTCCAGGCAGCTGAAGACTTGACCCAGGAGATATTTCTTAAACTCTATAATTCTCTTCCCAAGTTCGATATCAGTAAAAATTTTAATGCCTGGCTTATGACTCTATCCAGAAATTACCTCATCGACCAGTACCGAAAAAGAAAACTGGAAAATACATCCCGCGACGAGTTCAACGAACATCTCCTGGTTTCAGACACCTATAAAGGACCGGAAGAAGGAATTCTGGAGAAAGAAAACAAAAAAATGATCTGGGAAGGATTCGACTACCTTTCACCGGATATCCGGATAGTAGTTATCCTGAAAGATATCCAGGGGAAAAAGTATGATGAGATTGCAGAGATAATGTCCCTTCCCCTGGGAACTGTAAAATCCCGGGTGAATCGAGGAAGAATTCTGCTTGCAAAAACTCTCAAAGAAAAGAAGGAGGAAAGCAATGGAATGTAAACATTATGAAAAGCTTTTATCTCCTTATCTGGAAAACAGTTTGCCTTTAGATGAAAGAAAAACTGTAAAAGCACATTTGGATATCTGTCAAGACTGCCGAAGTCTTTTGGGATTTATGCAGGAGACAATTAAATCACTCTCAGATTTTCCTGAAGTGGAAGTAACTCATGATCTATTCAACCGTCTCAGACAAATACCGGAAAAGAAAAATAGGTTTAAACTGAGATTTGACTTTCTACTGCGTCCTTCGCTCCAGCCAATTTTGGGGGCCGCTACCATTTTGCTTACCCTGTTCTCTTTCTATGCATTCAATCCCAACCGCGATCAGATCAACCGGTCGGTCAACCGCCAGATGCATCTCGGGTTCAGCAAGATTGAAAAACTTTATGCCCAGGCAGAATCCTTTACCAATTCCCTGGGCGAATATAAGGATGATATTATGGTTTCGCTTAAAAATCTAAACCCTTTAAGCGGAGACGAGGAATAAACTAATGATATTAATGGAGGTATAAAATGGAAGACAAAATCGTTGTTAAAAAACTCCCAAAATCCCCGGGATTGGCTGGAATCTTAGCTTTTTTCTTTCCCTTTGGAGTAGGTCCTCTTTATAACGGGCAGTACCGGAAAGCTCTGATTTACTTTTTTATTTTCGCCGGGTTGGTTACTCTACAGACAAGCGGTCACAATCAGCCATTCTTAGGATTATGCTTGGCTGGATTTATTTTCTACCAGATATTTGATTCTGTTCAAATTGCAAAAAACATAAACCGCAGATTTTTACAGCAGGATGAAAAAATAATCGAAGAGATCGAAGAAATTCCAGAAATGGTTAAATCCGGCTCAATCTTTTGGGGAGCATTCATTATTCTATTGGGCGGAATGCTTCTTTTAGCCAACTTCGAGATCTTAGACTATAACACCCTGTGGGAGTTCTGGCCTGTAATAGTAATTGCAATAGGTATTAAACTCATTGCTGATTACTTTATCTCAGAAAAACAGAAAACTGGAGGAGGAAAAAATGACTGATCTGAGAAGAAGAGACCCGCTTGCCTGGGGAGTTATCTTAATCGTTCTGGGAGCGATCTTCCTTTTTCATAACATGGACATCGGTATCTGGGATTTCAGTGCCAGACTCTGGCCTTTAATACTCATTTTCTGGGGTGGGTGGAAACTTTATTTCGGTCTTAAAGACCGCAATAAAAAGAGTGAAAATATTCGAGAAAATAAATGAAATTCAAAGAAGCTTTTCTTTTAGTCCTTATCATTGCAGCCGGAGTTTTCTTCTACCATGCTCAAACCGGAAAACTCAACATCTCCTTTGACTGGGATGATGGGTTGTTCTTCTCCTATGAAGAATTCACATTTCAGGAATCACAGGAGCTGACTCCCCCTTTTCCCAGAGAGCTGCAGATTATTAATGCTCACGGTGATTTAACGATAGAAGGAAACAACCAAAATAAAATTCAAATTCTTTTTAAGAAGAAAATAAGACGCAGGAATGAGGAAGAAGCAAAAGAAATTGCAGACAGACTGAGAATGATAATCAACGAGGATGACCATCGCATAACCGTTTCGACAAATCGGAGCGATTTTAAACGAAAAAGATTCAGATCCGATTTCCACATTTTAATGCCTGCCGGGATGAATATTATTGTAAAAAATTCCTTCGGAACGGTTAAAGCTGCAAATACCGGCAATGCTGATATCTTCAACACCCAGGGGAAAGTTTTCGCCACTGATATTGAAGGAAATCTCATTCTACAAAATAGTTACCAGGATGTGACTATAGAAAATGTCCTATATGACTGCCATATAGAAAGCCGGCATTCTACAGTCAGCGCCTGTGGTATTAAAGGCAGCACTTTGATCGTTCATAGATATGGCAGAATTCACCTTGAAGATCTGTCTCAAACTTTAACCATTGAAGGCTCGCATTCTAAAATATTCGGACAGAACATAACCGGCCCAGCTGAAATTGAAAATTCTTATGAAGAAATCAGCCTGATCGATATAGGACCAGTTGTTATCAGGGGTAATCACTCCCCGATCGACATTCAAGATGCCCGGGGAAGTGTTGAGATCAACGACCATTACAGTCAAGTAGAATTAGAAAATATAGAGGGAGACCTTAATATCATAGGAAAAAGCACTGGAGTCAATGCGAAATATATCAGAGGAAACAGTATTTATATAAACACAAGCTATAAAAATATTTCTTTAGAAGATTTTGCCGGAAAAACTTCAATAACATTGTCCCACGGAGACATCATTCTCGATCCTGCTCCTCTCACTCATTCTATCGAAGTAAAGGCTGCCTATTCAGGAATTACTTTTTTATGGCCGGATAAGGAACAATATCTATTTGAAGCCCAAGCCAAATACGGAGATATCCAGTGGAATCTTCCAGAAGAGCCTTCTGTTCATGTAACAAACGGAAATTCAATTGTCAAAGCCTTTATGGATATGGAACAAAGTAGAGCCATACGGCTTTCCACAAGCTACAAGACAATACTGGTAAAAGAGAATAAGTAAAAATGGAGGGAGCGGATATCCCTCTATTTATAGCCGTAGATCTTTTCTGAAAGGAACCCGTTTATCCTGATATTAAAGTATGAGATAAGATTAGCAAGGTCTTTTTTATATTTTGTTACATAACGCACAAATCGCATTTCATTCTTGAAAAGTAAGTTTTCAAACTCATCTACCTCATCCCTAAGCTCTATTAGATAGTGGTTAATGGTCCGATACTGGGCATTGATATCGATTAAATCTTCTTTTTTTAATTTCGAGAAATCAAGACTGGGGGGTAAAGATTGTAATAAAAGAAAACTTTCAGTCTGAAGGTCACTGACATATTCGCTTATCTCTTGAAAAAATGACTTATATTTAACAGGCTTTTTTAATCTCTGTTCCGCTTTTTCCAATAAAATTTCATTCTGGTCCTTTAACGATATTATAAAATCTTTTATTCCAAAATATTTTCGCTTGAACTGAAATAAATCAATAAAATCCCGTCCGATATAGATCTTATCTTTGTAATTCTGCATTAATTCACGAGCTGTGTGGGTATAGAACTTGATTTCATAACACCGCCCGTTAGAATCCTTTTCTCTCAGCCGGGCTAGTACCAGAAAATTATTCTGTTCTATAAAATAACTGTTTACATCTAAAAGAACAGAATACATAGTCAAATTTTGCATTATGTACTCTTTGAGATAATTTAGAGTATCACTTTTTTTTGTGATAAATTCCTGGATATCTTCATTAGCAGTGGGATTAATAACCGCATAAGATGGAGAAAGAAGGTAAAGTACCATCCCTGCTCCAAGTTCAACATGAAGATTTTTCAAAACATTCTTATGAAGATAATCATAAACGACTGGTTTCAATTTCGGAACTTTTTTAATATCAAGCCTTGACAGTTCTTCTACTTCGTTCATTTAATCTTCACTTTCTCTTATTTAAATGTTATCACTTGCTTTCAAAAAAATCAATTACGTTTTATCCATTCAGGATTTAAATAGCGGTATTTTTCTATCTCCGCGACAGCGGTTTTTTCTTTTTGCGTTAAAGTTTTAGGCTTTAATTTTATGCTAAAATATTCGGAGAAACCTGAAGCTAAATAGCTGACCACACTGTCAAAGTAGACATCTCTGCCCAATGCATTTGAAACAGGAATCATGCGAATTTTCTCTCTTCCCTTAGCCAAACAGGAAACCTTCTTTAACTTTTCATCATCTTCCTTAAGGGGAATAGATCCGTGCTGTAAGAACTTATCACCTACCCTCTTCTGAGCACTGCCGATGACCTTTTTCCCTTCAACTTCGATCTCATTTTTTGCTGGATAGGAAAAACAGGGAAGATTTCCCCTTATATAAGCTGGATTAGATGTTTCTGCCAGTAAGGGCGCCATTCCCATCGCTTTTAATCCGGAAATCAATGCTTCAGAAATCCGCTTATAAGACTCGTTTATTGTATTAGTAAACAATTCTCTATCCGAAGAACAAATACAATAGGTTACTTCTTTACTATGAAGAACCAGTTTTCCACCGGTAATACGCCTTACTATATCAATTCCGTGTTCGCGGCAGTAATCTTCGTTGACAACCTCCCTGTTTTTTTGGGAGTAACCTAGAGACACTGTGGGATTTTTCCAGGAATAAAACCTTAAATACGTCACCGGAGCATCTGTAAGAGATTGAAAGAGATAATCATCAACTGCCATATTCCAAGAGCCTCGTAAAGGAATGCTATCTATAATAAATTCCCAGGCTTTCATTTTTTCATCTCTTTTTATTAAAAATATCGATATGTCAGGGACTAATAAAGATTTAAAGAGCGGACAACGGGATTCGAACCCGCGACCCCGAGCATGGGAAGCTCGTGCTCTACCAACTGAGCTATGTCCGCCTAAAAAACTACTCTTTGAAACACAATTTAGAAATCTATATTCAAAGGCATAATTTGTCAAGGAACAATCGTTTCTAGATTTCACTTATGATTGTTTCAATTGACATAGGAGAAGAGGAAATTTATAATCACAATAAATCAAATGACAAACCAATCGCATCAGGATAGCAACCAGGACCCTATTCCCAGAGAGAATTCAATCATCGGGCCCAATCTTATCATAAAAGGCGATATCTCTGGAATAGAAGACCTAATTGTACAAGGAGAACTTCAAGGTAATGTACATTTAAAAAACTATAACATGACCGTTGAGGAAAAAGGAAGTATTACAGCTGATATCTGGATTAAAAACATTACCATAAAGGGCTCTGTCAACGGCAACATAGAGGCATCCGGCAAAGTTTTAATAGAAAGTAACGGCCAAATGACAGGCGACATCTCCGCCTCCCGCATTTCAATTATGGAAGGCGCTCAATTTAAAGGCAGTGTAAAGATTATATCTGAGTAAATCTTATTTGTATCTGTAATAGTTTGCCGGAGTTTGACTGACTATGTAATTTACAGCTTCCTGGATACATACTCTAATAGCTTGTTCTATGGGAGTTTTACTTAAACCTCCCAATGCTACCGGAACCGAACCTATGCGCGTGGCGCCACCAAGGCCAAAACTCTTGGCATCGCCTACAACGCTGGTAGCGGCAACAATCTGG
Organism: Candidatus Aminicenantota bacterium; assembly: GCA_030612445.1. Taxonomy (GTDB): domain Bacteria; phylum Acidobacteriota; class Aminicenantia; order Aminicenantales; family Aminicenantaceae; genus JAUVXM01. The sequence continues at coordinate 7,332 of JAUWNW010000027.1, read as the reverse complement.
GAAGTCTTAGTATCAATTATCCGAATATCAATTGCCACATGGCCTTTTTTTGCTCCACCGCCAAGAGTTACACCAAGTATCCTGGTTCCTCCACCAACTGCCTGCTTTGTGCCCTCAAATTCTGTAACTGCTGCAGTAATCAATAATTCTGCCCCATATACTTCGCCTATTTTTGCTTCAGTTCCTTTTTTTATTCTACCTGATGCACCCAAGTCCTGCTCATCCAGCACTGCATCCAATTGGGCTCTTTCCAGCACAATAAAACGGTTAGTATTAAAAAGAGCTGTTGTCAACATATCCTGCATTCCATCTCCGATCTTCTTAAAATTGTATCCCCACATACTCATCCAGCCGCCTGACCCTCCTCCACCTCTTGCAGTTTTATCTGTAAACTCTCCTACTGCAAGCCTAGCTTTCGGGCCATCATATCTTTCGGCCTGAGCCTGGCCTATTGACGGTCCCCCAGTAGAAGTTACTGTTGCGGTCGGAGCACAGGAATTGATCCAAACTAAAATTAAAACAAGTCCGAATAGTGCAGAATATTTTTTCATATTTTCCTCCTTCTAATCCAAAAATATTATATGGTCAAAAAATCTTGTTGTCAATTATATTAGCAAACAAGAGTATTTTTTTACACTGAGGACGCAGAAGACACGGAAAAAAGAGTGCTTTTTCTTTTTTGGCTTTCATCCAAAAAACAAAAAGCACTTTCCAATTTGCGCAGGAGCAAAAAATGAAAACCTTATTTCCAATGACTTCGCGGAGCGAAGTGATAACGGATTGATTTCTTTTGCCAATTCATTGGCAAAAGAAATCAACATCTTTGTTTTATCTGTGTCCTCCGCGTCCTCAGTGTAAAATTCTCTTTTTTTTACCTTATCCGCGTCCATCCGCGAAAATCCGTGTCAAATTTTGTTTTTCCTGTGTTTTCTTAATCAATTGAGAAGATAGCACTATAAATGTTATTATATCCTGGTAAAGTTAATGAAATCTTAGCCATGAAATCTTTTCAGCTTCAGTCCGATTATGCTCCTAAAGGAGACCAGGTATCGGCTATCCGCAAACTAAGCACAGGCCTGTCTAATAACTATCCCCATCAGATATTAATGGGAGTGACTGGTTCCGGAAAAACATTCACCATGGCAAATATTATCGCAAAAGCCAACCGGCCTGTATTGATAATATCACACAATAAAACCCTGGCAGCTCAATTGTATCAGGAATTCAGGCGCTATTTTCCTAGAAATGCAGTTGAATACTTTGTAAGCTACTATGACTATTATCAGCCCGAAGCTTATATCCCAGCATCAAATTCCTATATAGCAAAAGAGGTAACTATTAACGAGGAGATCGACCGGCTCAGACTGCGGGCGACAAATGCACTTTTTAGGAGGCAAGATGTGATTATCATTGCATCTGTATCCTGCATTTACAGCATCGGCTCCCCGGAAACCTATAAATCAATGAGCTTTACTCTCAAGAAAGGACAAAACATCACCCGAAAACAACTTCTGAGGAAATTCACAAATATCCAGTATGAAAGAGAGGAAGCTGAGTTTAAAAGAAATACTTTTCGCGTCCGGGGAGATGTAGCCGAACTTTTCCCCTCATATCAAGACCACGCCATCCGCATCCAGATAAGAAACAACCAGATCTCCAGGATCTCTCTCATCGACCCTATCCTGGGCAAAGTTTTTTCTATTCCAGACAAAGTACTCATCTACCCCAAAACATTTTTCTCTACTCCCCGCGAAATCCTGGATTTTTCCACATCAGCTATTGAGAAAGAGCTGGAATCCCGCATTCATTTTTTTAAAAGACAGGGAAAAATAATTGAAGCAAACCGAATTGAGGAACGAACTCTATGGGATTTAGAGATGCTGGAGGAATTCGGCTGGTGCCCCGGGATTGAAAACTATTCTTTATACCTCAGCCTACGTAAACCCGGACAGCCGCCGTTTACCCTGTTTGATTACTTCCCCCAGGATTTGTTGACTATTATCGACGAATCACATGTCACAATTCCCCAGATCAGGGGGATGTATCACGGTGACCGTTCCCGAAAGCAGACGCTTATTGAACACGGTTTCCGGCTGCCGTCTGCTCTGGATAACCGTCCCCTTAACTTTCAGGAATTTGAAAAAAAAACAAACCATTTACTTTATGTCTCAGCAACTCCAGGAAAATATGAAAGAAATATTCCAGGCTCAAGGGTAATAGAACAAATCATCAGACCGACAGGTTTGACTGACCCAAAAATTGAAGTCCGCTCCAGCAAAGGCCAGGTCGATGACCTGAAAGCTGAGATTCAAAAACAAGCAAAAAGAAACGAACGTACTTTGGTCACGACTTTAACTAAAAAAATGGCGGAAAACCTTTCCCGTTATTATCATGAACTCGGGATAAAAGTCAGATACTTACACTCTGATATCGAAACACTTGAGAGAGTTAAAATACTGGGGGAGCTCCGCAAGGGAAAATTTGATGCCCTGATCGGAATAAATCTTCTGAGAGAAGGTCTTGACTTGCCGGAAGTATCATTAGTAGCAATTTTGGATGCGGATAAAGAAGGATTTTTGCGCTCCTCTACTTCCCTGATCCAGACTTTCGGTCGTGCTTCCCGAAATATTTCCGGAAGAGCTGTCCTCTATGCTGACAAAATGACAAATTCAATGAAACTGGCCATAACAGAAACAGAAAGACGCCGGATGATCCAAGAGGAATACAACAAAGAACATGGAATCACGCCAAGTTCAATTAAAAAGGAAATAACTGAAATCCTGCAGAGTGTTTATGAGCGTGATTATTTTGACTATCCTAAAATAGCCGAGGATAAAGATGTCTATTTTTCCCCAAAGAAAAGAAAGCAAAAAATGGAAGATCTAAAAAAACTTATGGGAGAGGCAGCCGAGAACTTAGAATTTGAAAAAGCCGCTAAATTCAGGGACGAATTAAAACAGCTTCAACTGAGGGAATTAGAGATTGAATAAAAACGACTCAATTATATTTACAGTCGAGAAGCTTCCTCAAAAGCCTGGTATCTACTTTTTTATAGACAAAAGAGAAAAAGTGATCTATATAGGAAAAGCCAGTTCCCTGAAAGAGCGGGTAAAATCATATTTTCAAACCACCTCAGATGCAAAAGTATTAAATATTCTTAATGAAACCAGTAAAATTGACTATATCTTAACTGATTCGGAAAGGGAAGCTGCTTTCCTGGAAAACAATTTCATCCGGCAGTACCAACCCAAATTTAACCTACGCTTAAAAGATGACAAGAGTTTCCCTTATCTGAAATTGACAATAGCGGAAAAATACCCGGGAATATATCTTACGCGCAAAACAGCACAGGATAAATCAAAGTACTTTGGTCCTTTTAGCCCTGCTCATCAAGCCCGAAAAACTATTCATATATTGAATAAATATTTTGGGATAAGGTCATGTCAGGAAAAGATACCGGGAAGAAGAAAAAGACCTTGTTTAGATTATGATCTCGATCTTTGTTCAGCTCCATGTGTAGGATATATCACAGAAATCTCATACAGGGAAAGAGCTGTTAATGCTCAAATGTTTCTGGAAGGGAAAGTAAAAAAACTTAACCAAGTTTTAAAAGAAAAGATGCATGAAGCATCCAAGCACCTGGAATTCGAAGATGCCAAATATTACCGCGACCTTATCTTAACCCTCGAACAGATCAAAGACCGGCCCAAATTAATTTCAATTAAATCAGAGAACAAAGATATTTTTGGTTATGCCTGTATTAAAGACAGGGTAGGAATATATGTTTTCAGGATGCGAAAAGGGAAAGTGATCGAATCAGAACACCGTATCCTCCCTCTCCAATCACGAAAAGACAATAAAAAGGTTATCTCAAAATTTTTGCGCGACTATTATTTTTCGCCTCAGGAAATTCCCGAAAAGATCCTGCTTCCTTTTGAACCGGATGCACTCCCCTCTTTAAAAGAAATACTCGAGAATAGAAAAAAAGCTAAAGTTCTATTGTCCTGCCCCAAAAAAGGGAAAAACATGAGGCTTATTAAGCTTGCCAACCGCAATGCAGTTCTTTTGTTTGAAAAAAAAAGGGAAAAAGATCAGCCCCTTAGCGAACTTAAACAAGCGCTTGGATTAAAAAATCTCCCTCTACGTATCGAGGGATTTGATATTTCCAATACCGGAGGGCAGGATTCAGTAGGCTCTATGTCAGTATTTGTTAATGCTAAACCTCTTAAGAGCGATTACCGAAAATATAAGATCAAATCTATCAGCAGACCAGATGATGTAGGAAGCATACAGGAAATCATTTTACGTAGATATGCCAGAGTCTCAAAAAATATAGGTCATAAACCTGACCTTATCCTGGTTGACGGGGGAAAAGGTCAGCTTAATGCCGCTGAAAAGGCTCTAAAAGAATTAAACCTTATTAAACTTCCTCTCCTAGCTTTGGCAAAGAAAGAAGAGCTTATTTATTGTCAAAAATACCCCCATGGTCTGAGATTGGATAAAACTTCCCAAGCTTTACGACTCCTTCAAAATATCAGGGATGAAGCCCACCGCTTCGCTCTTGATTTCCACCGCAAGCGAAGAGAAAAAAAGAGCACAGCTTCTGAGCTGGATAATATTCCAGGCATTGGCCCAAAGCGTAAAGCAGCCCTTTTGAGCCATTACGAAAGTATATCTGAAATAAAAAAAGCTCCCCTTGAAGAACTTAAAAAGTTAATTGGGATCAGGGCGGCCCAGACCTTAAAAGCAGAAAAAAGCAGATAAAACAGGAAAGACAGATAAAACGGGAAAAGCAAAAAAGACAGTTAGCAGTTTATCAGTATACACGAATAACTATGTATTACTCTATTTTTTCTGCAATTTTTTTATATTATAAGCCGGACAAGCAAGCTGAGGATTATAGCAACCGATGTGTTCAGTCCCATGGAGATAAACGCATATTTCCTGCCGATCTCTTTCCAAAGCATCGCCACAGTGGATAAGCAGGGAATAAAAAAGCTTATAAACACAGTAAAGACAAGCAACTGCTGTTGGGTAATTACAGCCATCAAACCCTGATAATCTGATCCTAAAGCCTCAAGCATCATTATCAGGGATAGTTCTTTTCTTAGAAATCCAAATATTAAAGTAACGCCCAGGTCGCGAGGTAATCCCAATGCTCCTTCTACAAGGGGGGCTAAGGCAAAGTTGACAGCGGTATCCAGACGAAAAAATTGCATCAATGCCAGGACTATACTCCCGGCAATTAAGATCGGCCAGGCAAATTGTACAAATGACTTAAGTTGGAAATATATCTTTCGCCAGATATTCATTAGGTTAGGAAGCTTTAAAGAGGGGATCTCAAGGATCAATCCCGGTGAAGGGGATTTAAAAAACAATGATATTATTTTTCCAAGCAGACCCACTAACAGCATATTGAATAAATAAAAACCAAGGGCCCAGAAGGGACCTAAATAAAATGCTACCAGAGCTAGGATGATCGTAGTCCGGGCGGAACAGGGAATAAAAGGAATCAGAAGACAAGTTAGGATTTTATCCCGCCGTGACTCTAAAATGCGAGTTGAAAGGATCGCCGGTACATTGCAGCCAAAACCAAGAATAAAAGGAGATACAGATTTTCCATGCAATCCCATCTTGTGCATAAAAACATCCATAAGAAAACCGACACGCGCCAGATAACCTGAATCCTCAAGCAATGACATCAGGAAAAGAAGTGGAATAAAATAGGGAAGGACGATTGCAATCCCCCCCCCTATTCCCTGAAACAAACCATCAACCAAATAAAATAAAATCCCAGTTCCCAGGGCTGCAGAGAGATACTCCCGTATACTACTCATTGGTCCCAGCAGTAATTCCTCCAGAGGACCTGCAACTTTAATAATAATAAAGAAAAATCCTATAAAAACACCCAGCAAAACAACATAACCCAGAAAAGGATGCATAATGAGATCATCAACCCGTTCCTGCCAGCCTCTACTTTTCCCTCGTGTTACTTTAGTGGTTATCTCAAAGATCTTTAAGGCTAGGTGATGCCTTTCAGCTGCGATTACTTCATAAGCGGGAGCATTGTGTCTTTCCTCCAATTTGTCCCGGGCTCTCTGGACGGTATTTCTAAAGGGAATACTTATCTCCGCAAGCATCCGCATAAAAAATTTCTTCTCTATCTCAATCGATTTAATGGCAGTAAATCTTTTGTTTGCTACAAGATGAAAATCCTCCGGTATTGACTCCTCAACATCTAAAACAGCCTCTTCTACATCCTTTGACCATTCTTGCCTAACAGGGAGTCTTTGCTCGTCCAGACATTTTATTGCTGCCTTCATAAGTTTTTTAAGGCCACGCCCATGGGAAGCAATAGTGGAAATTACCGGTACTTTGAGAATTTTTTCCATTTTTTCAGCATCAATATTTATCCCTTTCTTCTCTGCCAAGTCAATCATATTAAGAGCTATGATCATGGGATATTTAAGTTCTATCAATTCCAAGGTCATTACCAGGCTTCTCCCTAATATGGAGGCATCCAAAACATTAATAATCAAATCCGGCTTTTCTATGAATAAATGGCTGAGCGCGACTTTTTCTGCTTCATCCGAGGGATTCAGCGAATACAAGCCGGGTAGGTCAATAATATTTAAGATCCTGCCTTCGACATTGACTTTACTGTGAGTATGCTCGACTGTGGTTCCCGGAAAATTAGAGGTTACCGCCTTAAGCCCTGCAATAGCATTAAAAAGAGTGCTTTTCCCACAGTTAGGCTGTCCGATAAATACGATATCCAGATAACTCTTATTGTTCGTCAACTATCTCTACCATGATCTTACTGGCAACACCCCGGCCTAAGGCAACCGATACATTTGACGATAGGTCTTTTATAAGAACAGCACCCCCAAAAACACCATGGGAATCCAGCTCGATTATATTATTTTTATGCAATCCCAAGGAAATTAGTCTTCTCCGGACTCCATGACCACCTGAAACCCCCATGATCTTCAGTTGCTTATTCCGCGGCGCACTTATTAGTCTTATCATTTTACTTTTTCAGTCCTTTTTTTTATCCAAACTTAATAGATGATAATAAAGAAACCTTTGAAAAATTGCAAATACTTCCTTATTACCAGGATTATTCGCCTGGAGTTCCCCCAATTTTTTAAACTTACAGGTGATGTAAAGCCTGAATACGGGTAAGTCCCTGCGAAAGACAGGGATTTCCCCCAGCGGGGAAATCCCTTCCTGTCCTCACAACGCTCTCCTCGAGATTCTCTCGAGGAACCATGCCCGCGTTGTTCCGGATGGTTTTCTCCGGGATTTACCAGTATCCAGGCCAGCTCTTGA
>JAUWNW010000033.1 GCA_030612445.1 Candidatus Aminicenantota bacterium | reverse complement strand
TCGACAATAAACACTGGGAAATCGAAGAATATAATAAAAATGTCTCCCAGGAATACGATAAAAAAGTTTCAGACTATGAAATTGAGAAATATATGCCGGTTCTCTAGCTCATAGTTCAAAAACTAGATTCATCTCCTGAATAGGACTCCCCCATTTTTTTAAGCTAGTGAGCCTTAAGCAAGAATCAGGTCAGTTGATACGAAAACACGCGAATTTTCCCCAGCGTGGAAAATCCGCTCGGATACAGTCTTCGCTCTCTTCTCCTTTAAGGAGAAGAACCATGCCCGCTCATCCTTGCTCACGGTTTTCTTTATCAATTGACCTGATTCTTTTTACCACTTTCCTTGAAAAAATTGCTTCCCCCTTATTATTTAATATAAATTACCAAAAAGCTTATGTCTAAATGAAAATAAACGAAATTTTTTAGGGATTTCCTGTCTCTATATAAGCTCATCGCAATAATGGATACCTGCTTTAGAAATTAAGAAGATTTCAGATGCAGCTAAGGGTATGGATTAAGCGACATTGAAGATTTAGCCTTCTGATTCTGAGATATGATCCTGGTTAATTCACGAGTTGAAGTTGCCGTAGATATGAGGCACAGGGGATGAAGCTGTGATAATTCACCTCGAATCCGCTGCAACAAAGTAGATGCGGTAAGATCGGCTCGCTTGAAAGGTAAAAAGTGCCGATGATAAAATAAGGTATTGATTTTTTTAATATGACATCAGCAATTTTTATGAATAGTTCAGGTTGAGAGCTGGCATGTATACTGGTAAATCCCGTAGAAAGCCATCCGGAACAACGCGGGCATGGTTCCCCGAGAGAATCTCGAGGAGAGCGTTGTGAGGACAGGAAGGGATTTCCCCGCTGGGGGAAATTCCTGTCTTTCGCAGGGACTTACCCATATCCAGGCGCTACATCTTTTTTTAGTAAAAAAAATTAAGGGAACTCCAGTTCTGCTTTACCCTGAGGTTGAGTTATGGTATAAATTACATCTGGTTAAAAATGAATATAATTGAGATTGCAATCCAGCTTTTTGTCATCCTCTTCGCTATTACTGTACACGAAGCATCCCATGGCTGGGCTGCCTATAAATTAGGCGATCCGACCGCTCATATCATGGGACGGGTTACGCTTAATCCTATAGCCCACATTGACCCTGTAGGCACAATAATCCTACCAGTTATCCTGGTAATTATGGGAGCTCCCCCTTTCGGCTGGGCAAAACCCGTTCCGGTCAATCCCCTGAACCTGAAAAACCCCCGCCGGGACAACCTCCTGGTTTCTGCTGCCGGCCCGCTTTCAAATCTGGTCGTGGCTATCTCTGCTATGTTGACTTTACTTATTTTGAAATCATTAAGCCCAAATGTAAACTACTTTTTAAATACCTTTCTAAGCGGAAGAGGAGGGCTTCCTAAAGGGTTCTATCCCTTAGAAGGCTTGGCAATGCTTCTTTTTTACGCCATATTTCTCAATGTTCTTCTGGCAGTTTTTAACCTGATCCCCATCCCTCCCCTGGACGGCAGTGGGATCTTAATGGGGATTCTGCCGGAACAAGCTGCCCGAAGATATGACAGCATCCGTCCTTACGGCTTTTTTATCATACTGGGATTGCTTTATCTGGGCATCCTTAATCTTATCTTCAGGCCGATTTATATTATCATTATATTAATATTAAGAATATTTTAAAATGACAGAAAAAAAACAACAAATCGTTCTAAGCGGAATGCGGCCGACCGGCGCCTGCCATTTAGGCCACTTAGCCGGCGCCTTCCGTAACTGGCTGAAACTGCAGGAAAAATATCAGTGTTATTATTCTATTGTAACCTGGCACGCCTTAAGCTCTGAATACCATAATTCAAAGGTCATCCAGGGTTATATTTTTGAAGTTGCGGCTGACTGGTTAAGTATTGGGCTTGACCCGGAGAAGAGTGTGCTTTTTGTCCAATCAGATGTAAAGGAACATGCCGAGCTTCATTTACTGCTTTCTATGATCGTTCCTTTACCCTGGCTGCAAAGAGTACCGACCTTTAAGGAAATGAAGAAAGAACTTGCCGAAAAAGAGCTGAATACTTACGGATTTCTGGGATATCCGGTCCTGCAGACCGCTGACATACTCATCTATAAAGCGGGTATAGTCCCGGTCGGGGAAGACCAGGCTTATCATCTGGAGCTTGCCCGGGAAATAACCCGCCGGTTCAACCGTTTTTTCGGCAATGTCTTCCCTGAACCCCAGATACTCCTTACTGAAATACCAAAACTTGCCGGAACCGACGGACGTAAAATGAGTAAATCCTTCGGCAATGCCATCCTTATGAAGGATCCACCTGAAATTATCCGGAAAAAAATATCGACCATGACTACAGATACCCGCCGGAAAAGAAAGACCGACCCGGGGGAGCCGGACGACTGCCCGGTATTCACCCTGCACAAAACCTTTGTATCCAAAGAAAAGAGAAAAGAACTAATTCAAGGCTGCCGCACTGCCAGAATCGGATGCCTAGAATGCAAAAATGTTGTTATAGAAAAAATAATCGCAAACCTTTCCAGTTTTCGTGAAAAAAGAAAACACTATGAAAATCATCCGCAGCTTGTCTGGGACACTCTGGAAAATGGAAATAATAAAGCCCGGAAAAAAGCTCAAAAAACAATGGAAGAAGTAAGAACAGCCATAGGGCTCTGACCGCTAATAAGAGATATGGAAGCGATAAACAGCTACCAGGTCAAATTAGAAAGCTTTGAGGGCCCATTAGACCTGCTGCTGTTTCTTATCCGAAAGAAAAAGCTCGACATCCACGATATACCCATTGCTGTTATTACTAGAGAATACCTCAAATACCTTGAAAAAAAAGAACATATAAACCTGGAACATGAAGCAGAATTTCTTCTTATTGCCGCCCTGCTAATCTATATCAAATCCCAACTTCTTTTGCCCCGGGAAACTGTTCCGGAAGAGGAGAAAGACCCTCGCCAAGATCTTATAAACCGTCTACTAGACTATCAAAACATCAAGACAGCATGTTCCATTCTCAGAAAAAAAGAGAAAGATCAAATGCAAAAATGGCAGCGGAGTTTTCTGCCCCCAATTCCAGCTTCCCATGAGTTGGAATTCTTAGAAGTTTCTTTATTCGACCTGGCCGAAGTATTTTTTACCTTAATGAAGAAAAATAAAAAAGAAAACGTCAAGCTCATTAAAGGAAAAGAATATTCATCAAAAGAGAAAACAGAGGAGATTCTCGGCCTGCTTAAAAAAAATGATTTCCTTGATTTTTTGGATTTTTTCAATAAACATCAATATATTGACGAGGCTATGCTTTCATTCTTCTGTCTTTTAGATCTAATTAAAAACCGCATCGTTTTTGCAGTACAAGACACTCTTTTCAGTAGGATCAAGGTCTGGCTACGTAAAGAGAGCCCTGCATGAACTTAAACTTAAAATCCATTATTGAATCCCTTATTTTTATTTCAAGGGAACCCCTTACTTTTGAAAAAATAAAAAGCATTTTAAATGAAATTCCGGACAAAGAAATTGAAACTGCTATTAGCGATCTTATCCACACCTATTCTTCCCAAGACAAAGGCATCAAAATTACCAAAACAGGCGGAGGGTATCTTTTTATAACAAAAACCGAAAATGATAAATGGATAAAACGCCTGCTCAACCTGGAAAAAAAGAGCAAACTTTCTCCAGCAGCATTAGAGACTTTATCCACAGTCGCCTATCACCAGCCCATAACTCAGGCAGAAATCTCAACTCTGAGAGGAGTTGACTCCACCCATGCCCTAAAAACCCTTCTAAAGAAAAGACTGCTCAAGATAACCGGAAGGAAAAAAAGCCCCGGGAGGCCCTTGATCTACAGGACTACAAATAAATTTTTAATCTATTTCGGGTTAGACTCTATAAAAGACCTCCCTTCCAATGAAGAAATCGAAAAAATCCTGGGCGAAGAAGAAAACTCTAAATAAAAAACTATTTATTAACCTTGGCTGCAGAAGGCCGAACAAACCCATCCTTTTAGCCGATTTTCCTGACTTTACCGAGGTAAAAAAAAGGAGAACAAAAGGTTATCTTTATACGTCAAATTGAAGCTAAGTTATGTTTTTACCTACATTTAGATTGACAACCTCTCTCTCTTAGTATAATATACCTACTCATTTTTCAGGAATAATTCAAACCGGAATTGTGGAAATTATAATAGCTGAAAACTCAGGACTATGTTACGGTGTCAAACGTGCCCTGCGAATAGCCAAACAAACACGCGCCCACAAATCGGAAAAAGTCTATACCCTCGGTGATCTGATCCATAACCCTCAGGTTATTGCTGACCTAGAAAAACACGGCATCCATTCAGTAAAAGACATGAATAAAATCAACAAAAGTACTGTCATCATCCGCAGCCATGGAGTTTCTCCCCAAATATATGATTTTTTAACCAATAAAAATATAAACATCGTCGATGCTACCTGCCCTATAGTAAAAAAAATTCAAAGATTGGTCTCAACTCTGTCAAAAAAAGAAGAAGAAATAATCATTGCCGGGAATAAAGAACATCCTGAAATAAAGGGTTTGATCGGTTACAGCCAAGGAAAAGGGTTGATCATAGAAAATGAAGCACAGGCACGCAAGCTTCCTCAAAAAAGAAAAAGAGCTGTGCTCGTTCAATCCACTCAAAACATCCATCTCTTCCAACGGATTGTTGATATCCTTTCTGCAAAAACAGAGGAACTAGATATCCATAATACAATCTGTCAATACACTCAAACCAGGCAAAAATCGACTTCAGAGCTCGCTTCTCAAGTCGATGTCCTTTTTATAATCGGAGGCAAGAACAGTTCCAATACACACACACTTTATAAAATATCCAAAAAAGTGTTAACCAATACATATTTCATTGAAAAAGCCACTCAAATCACTCCGGAAATGTTGAAGGGAGCTAACAAAATCGGACTTTCAGGTGGAGCCTCAACTCCTCCTAAAGCCATAAAAGAAGCTGTAGTTAAAATTAAATCTAGTTTAAAATATCAATTTCACAGGGAGAAAACAGTCCAATGTCTGAACTAAGCAATAATGCCAAGAAAGAAGAGGAAAGCTCACAAAAAGATTTCGCAGCCCTCTTAGATAACTATCAATTCAAAGCCAATGAATTGACTCTGGGTCAACTGGTGAAAGGGAAAGTTATTAAAGTCACTCCATCCTTTGTTCTCGTTGATGTCGGGTCAAAATCAGAAGGGATTATTCCCCTTGAAGATTTTATTGATAAAGAGGAATTAAATAAACTCAACCCTGGAGATGAGGTTGAAGCCGTCCTGGAAAAAAGCAACTTAGAAGAGGGATATCTCACTCTTTCTAAAAAAAGAGCTACCGCACTTAAGGCATTAAACAATCTGGAAAAAGCTCACCTCCATAATAACTGGATTATCGGGAAAATCACCCAGAAAGTAAAAAACGGATATATGGTAAATGTAGGCATTAACACTTTTCTACCTGACTCCCATGCTGATATTAGAATAGTAAAAGACCCTTCAAGCCTAATTGGAAATCGTTACAAGTTTAAAGTCATCAAATTCAATCGCAAAAATGAAAACGCGGTTCTCTCCCGAAAACTACTCATTCAGGACGAAAAGGAAAAAAGAAAAACCCAGGTTTTCTCCCAGCTGGAAACCGGAAAAATATTTAAGGGAAAAGTAAAATCTCTCACAAATTTTGGTGCCTTTATTGATCTGGGCGGAGTGGAGGGATTATTACATATCTCTGAAATGTCTTGGGGCAATATAAATCATCCTTCCGAAATATTTCACCAGGGTCAGGAAATCGATGTCGTCATCCTCGACTATGATAAGAAGGAAGAAAAAATATCCCTTAGTTTTAAACAGCTCTCAAAAGATCCCTGGGAAAATGTCGAAGGAAAATATCAAGAAGGGCAAATAATCAATGGAAAAGTTGTCAGCTTAACTGACTTCGGCGCTTTTGTCGAACTGGAAGCAGGTGTCGAAGGCCTTGTCCACATTTCCGATATGTCTTGGGCCCGAAAACTTATCCATCCAAAAAATATCGTATCCATCGGTGAAGAAATTTCCGTAACTATTTTGAATATCGATCCTAAGGCAAAACGAATTTCACTGGGGCTGAAACAATCTACTCCCCACCCCTTAAAAGCTTTTCAAAAAAAATACCCCCCGGGTTCCCGAATAAAAGGAAAGATCAGCAATGTAACTGACTTCGGAGCCTTTCTAGAAGTTGAAAATGGCGTGGAAGGCCTTATTCATATCTCAGATTTAAGTTGGAAAAAAATTAAGCACCCCTCTCAAATCGTTAAAGTCGGTGAAGAAGTTGAGAGCATTATCTTGAGTATTGATAGTGAAAAACAAAAATTGTCCCTTGGCATAAAACAATTAGAAGGAGATATCTGGGAAGATTTCTTTAAGAGACAAAAAATGGGAGACCTTGTCAACGTCAAAATAGTCCGCATTGTCAACTTTGGTATCTTTGTTGAAATCACCCCAGGAATAGAAGGCGTAGTGTTCTTATCAGAGCTCGACGAAAAGAGAATCGATGACCCAGCTGATGATTTTTCAGTAGGGGAAGAACGTATGGCAAAAATTATCAAATTAAACCAAAAAGATAAAAAAATATCACTTAGTTTCAGGCAAGCTCAACAGGAAATGCAAAAAAAAGAGTACGAAAAATTTATGAATAGTCAGGATGACAGAATGACTCTGGGAGATATCATGAAGGACCAGCTTAAGGGCCACGAAAGTCTTAATATCAAAAAAAACAAAAAAGAGAAAAAGGAGAAAAAGGAGAAAAAGGATGATAAAAGCTGATTTAACTAACAAAATCGCTAAAGAATTGAACCTTTCCAAACAAGAAGCAGAGAAGGGAGTGAACCTCTTTTTTGAAACTATTAAAGGGGCAATCCAGAGAGGAGAAGAGATAGAACTGAGAGGTTTCGGCAGTTTTCGCTATAGAGAGCGTGTTGCCCGAATAGGAAGAAACCCACGTACTGGAGAACCGGTCCAGGTTCCAGCAAAAAAAGTCCTTTACTTTAAGCCTAGCAAGTTGTTGAAAAACCTTATAAATAAAAAATGAACTATATTTCTGCTCCCTGGAGAGCAAAATATGTTAAAAATGTATCTAAACAGGAAAGATGCATTTTTTGTGACAAAATCAAGCAAAATAACGACCGGAAAGCTTATATTCTCTACCGAGGCAAATATAACTTCATAATTCTCAATAAATATCCCTATACACCAGGACACCTTATGGTGGCTCCTTTCAAACATTCAAGCTCTTTTGAAAAAGCTGAGAAAAAATCAACCCACGAAATGATAGATCTCATAAAAATGAGCATAAAGGTATTAAAACAACATTACAACCCGCAGGGATTAAATACAGGTATGAACTTAGGAAAAAGTGCAGGAGCAGGAATAGCAGACCATTATCACATGCATATTATTCCCCGCTGGACAGGCGACTCAAATTTTATGCCTCTGATCGGCAAGGCTAAAATCTTTATCGAAACCCTGGATAAGACTTACGAACAGCTTTTACCGTTATTTGAAAAAGAAAAATAAAGATGAACTTTGAACTCAAGGAAGACCAAAAACTGATCAGAGAAATGATCAAGAATTTCTCAAATGCAGAGATCAAGCCTATTGCTAGATCTTTAGAGGACAAGCACGAATTTCCCTCTCGACTTCTTAAAAAACTGGCAGAAATCGGAGTGCTCGGGATGTCAGTCCCTGCTCAATACAAGGGAAATAAAACCGACCACCTTTCCTTAATTATTGCGATCGAAGAAATCAGCCGGGTTATGCCATCCCTGGCTGTAATTATCTCTGTTCACTGTTCTCTCTTCTGCCATTCCATCCTTGAATTCGGAAACGAAACACAAAAAGAAAAATACCTGCCCAAAGCGGCCAGCGGTGAGATAATCGGGGCATTTAGTCTTACCGAGCCCGGAACCGGCTCAGATGTTATCAATCTGAAATGCAAAGCCGTGCGCAGGGGGGACCAGTATATTATTAACGGCTCAAAAGCTTGGGTCACGGCAGGAAACAATGCTGAAGCAATAATCCTTTTTGCTGGCACAGAGATCGAACCCGGCAGGAAAAAATTAAGC
Organism: Candidatus Aminicenantota bacterium; assembly: GCA_030612445.1. Classification (GTDB taxonomy): domain Bacteria; phylum Acidobacteriota; class Aminicenantia; order Aminicenantales; family Aminicenantaceae; genus JAUVXM01. The sequence continues at coordinate 17,968 of JAUWNW010000033.1, read as the reverse complement.
GCTTTTATCATTGACAAGGATACTCCGGGACTTCAGGTAACAAAAATCGAAGAAAAGATGGGCATGCACTCTTCTTTGACTGCGGAAATTCAATTGGAAGACTGTCAGGTTCCAGCCGGCAATTTATTAGGGAAAGAAGGGCAAGGGGCAGCTATTGCATTTCGCGGCCTTGATTTCTCCAGAATAGGCATCGCAGCCCAGTCGGTAGGAATAGCTCAAAGGGCCATGGATGAAGCTCTTACCTATTCTATTCAGAGAGAAGCATTCGGCAAAAAAATCTCAGCTTTTCAAGCAATACAGTTTAAACTTGCAGATATCGCCACTTTAACAGAAGCATCCCGCTTGATGACCTACCGGGCAGCAGATTTATTTGATAAAGGGAGATCCTTTGCTAAAGAATCCTCCATGGCAAAGCTTTATGCTTCAGAAGCAGCCAACAGGGCCGCTTATGAAGCCCTGCAGATCCACGGCGGCTACGGATATTCAAAAGAATTTCCCGTAGAACAGGTCTACCGGGACGCCAGAGTCCTCACAATTTATGAAGGCACATCAGAAATTCAGCGCTTAATAATCGCGCGACATTTACTGAAGGAATAAGTATGTATAGAAAACGATTCGAGGTGAACTAATGTTAAAATCAATGCGAAAAAATCTAAAATCATTAGCCCCAGTTCTTTGGGGAGTTATCATTGCATTTATAATTTCAATATTTGCAGTTTGGGGAGGAGCAGGGCGCCTAGGAGAATCCCGCAATCCAAATACGATCGCTACTATTGGAAATAAAAAAATATCCGCTGATACATATATCCAAAATCTAAGACAGAGACTGGAAATGTTTAAGAAGGATTATAAAGATCTGGATGCAAATTTCATCCAGCAGCTTAATATTCCCCAGCAGGTATTGGAACAGATAATTCAGAGAACGATCCTTAGCCAAAAGGCAGAAGAATTGGGTATCAGAGCATCAGATGAGGAAATAAGTGAAAAAGTCAAAAGTTTTCCGGTTTTTCAAAAAGACGGAAAATTTGTAGGTTTTGAAGAATATAAGCAAACCTTAGACTATAACCGTATTTCCGCTTCTGAATTCGAAAAAAGTCTGATAAATGACATAATTGTCCAAAAAATAATCCTGGTACTTACGGCCGGAATAGCGGTTTCAGAGGAAGAACTTTGGGAAAATTATAAAAAAACCAATGAAAGTGCTCATCTCGAATATATCATAATCGAAAACAGCAAAATGGAATTGAAGGGAGAACCCGGCTCAACAGAACTTCGGAAGCTTTTTTCTGAAAACCGGGAAAAATATGAAGTGCCGGAAAAAAGAACCGCAGATTACTTATTCTTTAAAACTGAAGAATTAAAAAAGGAGATCGTGCTGAGTGATGCTGAAATAGAAAAATACTATAAGGACAATCTATCTCAATTCACAGAACCTGAAAAAATTAAAGCCAGCCGGATATTCCTGCCCTATGAAATCAAGGAAAAAGAGCTGGTTATGGCAGAGGCACAAAACATTCTGGACAAGATCAACCAGGGCGAAGCTTTTGGGGAACTGGCTCAGTCCAATTCAAAAGACGAAAAGGCCAAGGAAAACGGTGACTGGGGCCTTTACGAATGGAAAAGGCTATCCCAGCAGGAACAGGATAAGATAAAAAGTCTCGCTCAAGGTAAAGTTTCCGGCCTTTTAGAGTTGGAAGATGGAATTTCCATTTTAAAAACAACTCAAAAGCAAGCAGCTGTTCAGAAACCCCTGACAGAAGTGAAAAATCAGGTCATAGAAATCCTTAAAGACCAAAAAGCAATAAATCTGGCAGACCAGCAGATTACAGAACTTGAAAAAAAAGCAAAAAAAGAAAACAATCTTGATGTAGCTGCCCAAAAACTAGGACATAAGATCAGAAGTACCGGAGCCCTCAAAGCAGGCGACCCCATAGAAGATATCGACCCATCCGGGACTCTCAGCCGGAACCTTTTTCAGCTCAAAGACAAAGAGAGCTTCGCCCGGATCAACACTATTGAAGGAATGGGCCTGGCGCAGCTTCAAAAGACAGAACCGGCCCGGCCAGCAGAATTTGAAGAAGTGCAATCCAGAGTTCTAGAGGATTTTAACCTTAAGAAAAAAGAGAGCATAGCGCTGGAAAAAGCCAAATCCATTAAAAATGAACTTAAACGGGATGACTTTGAAAAAATCGCCGAAAAATATGAGCTCGAATACAAAACAGCTGAAGAACACCAAAGAGAGCAATATCTCAGTATAGTAGGAGAAAATCCTGAAGTAGATAAGCTTGCTTTTTCCCTTCCCTTAAATGAAATCAGTGACCCCATCAATTATAATGAAGGCTACATAATATTACAAGTGCTTGACAGAAAAAAGGTCACCCGGGATGATTTCGAAAACAACAGAAGTGAGACAGGAAAAAACCTTTTAGAGGAAAAAAAGAACAAGTTCTTTCAATCGTACTATATGAAGTTGCGTGAAAAAATAGGCGTAAAAACAAATTATGGATTATTTACAAAAATAAATTCCGAGCTCCTGGCTAGGTTCTAGCCAGAACTACTCATAAAAAATGCCGATATGTATGATACATCTTTTCAAATCGACATTTTACCCTGATTCCTAATACATAACAATTGAGCATTTTGTTTTTGCTGTAATTTATATTTGTAATCGGCATTTTTTATGAATAGTTCTGGCTAATAGAAACAGAAGGATTCACCAGCCCATAAAGCAGCTTTCGAACCCGTTTCTCCATGGCATTCCTGAATCTGATAACTGATTCATCAAAATTATCATTCATGTAATCTTTAATAAACATGGGTTTTCCCACGCTCACTTTGATCTTCATCGGGATTAAAAAGGGAAGATGAGTGCCGAACATAGCAAGCGGAGTAACAGGGACAGATAACCCCTTTTCCTTAAATAAATTGTATGAAATAATGGAAGCCCCCTTTCGAAATTCGCTCACATAGGGATTAGGGTTGCTTTTTATAATTCTCCCTGTTCCATGTAGAAGGACAACAGCTTTCCCATTTTCCACATACTCCTGGCATTTAATCATCGCCTGCCTTTTGCTTCCTTCCAGGTCGACAGGAATAGTCCCGACCCCACTAATGTTGGTTGAAATAAATTCAACAAAATACATCCTGAGCGGCGTAAATAATCTATAAAAAAATACTCCCAAATCTTTTAAATGCCTTCTAAGGTGTTTTTTTATTAAGAAATTTAATTCTTTTTTATGGAAGATCATTCGATTGGCGGTAAAAAAAATAGGTCGGGGCATTGTTTCGAACAGAACAGCAATATCTTTATAGCTTCCAATGTGATTTCCAACAATAAGATTAGGACCCTTCTTGATCAGATTTTCTTCCCCTTCCAGAATTATTTTTTTCCCCAGCAAAGATATTTTTCTAAGCCGTCTTAGAACCGGCCCGATTTTTATTAACTCTTCTTCAAACGTGCTCATCTCAATCTTGCATTTTATTATATCACATTTCACTTTTCACTATTATCTATTTACTATTTTCCATTTTCTAAATATCATACAGATTGACATTTTTTTGCATAGTTCATATCTTTTTGAATAGTTCAAAAATGTTAGGAGGATAAAATAACATGTTCACTATATTAAATAATGGAGAAGTCTTCTCTCCCCTGCCTCTCGGGGTAAAAGATGTTCTTATTGCTGGAGGTAAGATAGCAGCCGTTAGCAAACCCGGCCTGCTGAGCATCAAGGGAGTCGATGTGGAAAAAATTGATGCCTCAGGAAAATATATTTTTCCCGGTTTTATCGACAGTCATGTTCATATTCTTGGAGGAGGAGGAGAAGGTGGGCCGTCTTCCCGCGCTCCCGAAATAACCCTGAAAGATATCATCACCAGCGGAGTTACTACAGTTATCGGCTGCCTTGGCACTGATGCTATCACCCGGCATATGTCTTCCCTGCTAGCTAAAGCCAGAGGATTAGAGGAGGAAGGGATTACAACTTATATTTTTTCCGGATCCTATGAAGTTCCAGTTAAAACTATAAGCGGCAGTATTCGCTCCGACCTGGTAATCATAGACAAGGTTATTGGAGCCGGCGAGATCGCGATATCAGACCACAGATCTTCCCAGCCTTCCTTCGAAGAATTTGCTCGCCTGGCAGCCGAGTGCCGCGTAGGCGGAATGCTGGGAGGAAAAGCCGGAGTTCTTCACTGCCATCTTGGTGATGGAAAAAGAAAATTGGAACTGATCCTGCGTTTGATCAATGAAACCGAAATCCCGCCCACTCAGGTTATCCCTACTCATTCCAATCGAAATCCGGAGTTACTAGCTGAGGCTGTAAAATTTTTGCATCGGGGCGGATATATAGACTTGACTGCAGGCGCGGATCCGGAAGCCATGGAGGAAAAGAATTTAAGCATTGCTTCCTCAATACGCTATTGCCAGGACAATAATGTTCCTATCGATCAGATCACAATAAGCTCTGATAGTAACGGCAGTATGCCTGTATTTGACAAAAAAGGAAAACTCATAGGCTTGACAATATCTACCCAAAAAAGCCTACTTGCTAACTTCAGGTATTTGATACAAAAAAATGTTATTAGTATGGAAAACGCAGCCAGGCTTTTTTCAACTAATTCAGCCATCTTCTACAACTTTAAACAGAAAGGAAAGATCCAACCCGGAATGGATGCGGATATGATTATTCTGGATAAAGATTTAGACCTTACTGATTTGTTTTCTAAAGGCAAAAGAATGATGGCGGAAGGAAAATTAATCACATGAAAAAACAGCCAAGTTTCGGAGTAGCACTTATTCCTCTAATTGCCATGGGACTTCTCCTTGGCATAGGTTACGGCGTCTATAAAATTCGTCCCCAAGTACTCCTTATTACAGCTGCATTCCTTACAGGTTGCTTAGGCTTTATTTTACGTTTTACTTGGAAAGATATGGAAAAAGGTATTGTTGACGGAATCCATAAAGCTATGCCAGCTATTCTCATTATGTTATGTGTAGGAGTCCTTATCGGTGCCTGGATCGCCTCGGGAACTATCCCGATGGTTATATATTACGGATTAAAATTAATCTCTCCAAAATACTTTTTGGTTACAGCCTGTTTCGTTTGCTCACTCACATCTATCGCTACCGGGACTTCCTGGGGAACAATTGGAACTCTTGGCGTCGCCTTTATCGGTATAGCCATGGGTCTCGGAATCCCTCTCGGCCCGGCAGCAGGAGCTATTGTAGCTGGAGCCTATTTCGGCGACAAAATGTCTCCCTTTTCGGATGTGACAAACCTGGCGCCGGTTGCGGCGGGCTCAAATCTCTTTGACCATATAAAACATATGATGTGGTCAGCAACACCTGCCTGGGTATTAGGGCTTCTGATTTACTTTTTTGTCGGGCTCGGATATGGCAGCTCCAGAGTAGAATCAGAAAGCATGACTCTCATTACAGAAACACTTAAAACCAATTTTAACTTCAATATTCTACTGCTTTTTCCTATGGTAATAGTCTTCTATTTTGCCGCCACCAAAAAACCTACAATCCCAGGAATGCTTTTTTCATCTTTTATAGCAGGAATACTTGCCATTATCTTTCAGAAGGCCTCCATCCCGGAAATTGCCACGGCAATAAATACCGGTTATGAATCTTCAACCGGAGTCGCTCAGGTAGACCAGCTTATCTCACGGGGTGGAATGATGAGCATGATGGAAACTCAACTGGTCGCTTTTACAGCCTTCAGTTTTGGAGGGATCATGCAGGCAACAGGGCTGCTGTCAGTCATATTAGAAAAAGTAATAAAATTTACTCGCAAGGTTTCGAGTTTGGTGCTTACTTCAATTTCTCTTTCTATTATCACTGCTCTTGTAACCGGAAGTTCTTATCTTTCTATGATAATACCCGAAGAACTGCTTGCCCCGGCCTACATAAAAAAAGGCTTGGCCGCTAAAAATCTTTCCCGGATCGCTGAAGAAAGTGGAGCTATAATAGTTCCTTTAATACCATGGAGTATGGCAGGCGTTTATATAACGGGTACAATAGGAGTCTCTACTTTTTCCTATCTCCCCTGGGCAATAATGAATTACGCCTCGGTTTTTGTCCTGATTGTGTTTGGATTTACAGGATTTACTATGGCTCCAAAAATAAGAGAAGACGAAACTCAAATAGGAAGTTGACTATATTTAAATAACTAGCCTGAATTATTTACGGTTTTTATCAATATCAGAAAAAGCTTTTGCAAATTTTTTTTGCGCTTCTTTTCTTTTTTCTTTTTCCATTGCAGAAGTAGTATCAAATCTGCGGTCGGCCTCGCTTTTTCTCTTTTTTTCTATTAAAAGCAACTCATCCAAAGAACTTTTTTTCTTTTTTCTTTTTTCAGTTTTAATGACTCCCCCTGATTCAGCATCTATCCAGAGTTCAACTTTACATACAGGGCAAGTGATTTTTAAAACCTTTACTCTTTCCTTTACTACTTTTTCTTCCACCTCCAACAATTTATCAAAAAAAGCCAGATCAAGCAAGAGAATTCAAAATGGTTATTCAGGCATTTCTATCCGGTGCTTTTTTATCAGTTTAAAAAGCCCCTGGCGGCTGAGACCGATCTCCTCTGCCGTCCTGGTTCGATTATAGTCAAACTTAACCAAGGCTTGATTCAAAAACCTTTTCTCAAACTCAGCCTTTGCCTTAAAAAATCCGTTACCTGGATTATTATAACTGAGTTTTCGCTTGTTTATCCGTGAAGATAAATCTTCAGCTTTCATAAGGCAAGAATCGCTATTTAATACTAACCATCTCCGAATCTCATTTTCAAGCTCCCGGATATTCCCCGGCCACGGATAATTCAGAAGAAGCTCTAATGCATTAGAACCCACCTCTATTTTATCACTGCTTATTTCTCTGGAATGTTTTTTAATGAAGTGCTTAATAAGCAGGGGAATATCTATATTTCTCTCTCTTAAAGGATTTATTTCAATCGTAACAATTTTAAGACGGTAATACAGGTCTTCTCGAAAATTGCCCTTTAAAACCTCCTCCTCGATGTTTTTATTGGTAGCACTGATAAACCTAACATCAATGGGGCGGGTTCTATTTTCTCCAATACGTCTAATTTCTCCTTCCTCAAGAAGCCTGAGGAATTTGGCTTGTAAAGGAAGCGAAAGGTCTCCTATTTCATCCAGGAAAAGAGTCCCCCCGGATGCTGCTTCAGTAAGGCCGGGCTTGTCCTTTACAGCTCCTGTAAAAGCTCCTTTAGCATAGCCAAATAATTCACTCTCAAGCAGGTTTTCTGGCATTGCTCCGCAATTTATGGCAATAAAAGCAGCATTCTTTCTTTGTCCGGCTTGATGAATATTTCTAGCCACAAGTTCCTTTCCTGTCCCGCTTTCTCCAAAGATAAAAACAGGAGCTGTTGTGGCTTTTAGTTTTCCTATTAAACCTAAAACATCTTTAATAGATTCACTATTTCCTATCAACCGCCATTGAGCATCAAAACATTTGTTCCCATCTTTGCTTAATAAATTCATTTTTCTAAAATAATCAAGGCTCCTAAATTATCATCAATATAAACAACGAATAGATATAGTAATTTTTCTCACAAATACAGAGCTTGTAATTTTTATTGTTAAATTTGAATTGTAATTTGGAGGCATGGATACGGGTAAGTCCCTTTGAAAGACAGGAATTTCCCCTTTTTATTACTTTTCGAGTATTTTAATTTTTATTTTTACATCCCTATATTCAGCATTCAATTTCTTCACCTCTTGGAAGGCTTTTAAGGCCTTTGGGCCTTTATTCATTGCCTCATACAGGGAGCCTTGTTCATATTTAAGTGCAAGTGATTGAGAAGAATCCTTTTCTGCAAGTTTCATTGCCTTTTCAATCCAATCTAAGGCTTCCTTAAAATCCTTCTTCTTCCTGTAACAAAGACTGATTATACTATAACTATCGACCTCTAGTTCTTTGCTTTTAGCTGAAAGCTTACACTCCTCAATCGCTTCATCAAGTAGCTCTTGCTCAAGAAAAGCAATCCCAAGGTTATAATGGCTTTCATAATTCTCTTTATCAACTTTTTCTTCCAGCGCATTTCGGAAATCAGAAACAATATCTGAAAGTGCTTTTTCAACAATTGTAGTATCTCCCCGAATTTGATAATTAATAATACTATTAATCGCTTCCGCTTCCTCACTAATAATAGTTGATAGATCAAAATATTCCCTGTCTCCGCTCCCATAAGAACTTATGGGAATTATATCTGTTTCAGCAAAAACATCTGCTGCAGAAATTTTATCTTCTAGAGCTTCGCCTCCTCTTGAAGTGTCAGGAATTTTATCTACTATTTGACTTTCTTTCTCAGCCACCCTCTCAATGCGTTCTGCAATCTCATCCCCAGGTATCTTTGAAGATATATCTTTTATCTCCTCAAATTTTTCATTGATTTTAGTCTCATTTGGGAATCTCAGCCTCAGGTCTTCCAGAATTCTTTTAGCATTTCGTATCAATCCCTGCTCAATATACAAATTAACTTTTGCCAAAGTTGCGTTTATCAGTTCCTTGACCTCACTAACACTCAAGTCAGCTTTTTCCTTAGAAATGTCATCATCAACTTCCCCCAACTCTTTTCTCAGCTTATTAAATTTATAGTAGTAGCCTTCATTCTCAGGAAAAGTATCAACTAATTCTCTTAATACAGTCAACATTTTTTCCTTCAAATTCAGTTTATTGTATTCCCCCAAAATGACTTGATTGACAATTTCAAGGTTATCTTTCTGAGCTTTAGTTCTAAACAGCGATGCCAACTTCTCAAGCGAAGGGATATGAGCTTTTTTTTCTGCCAAAATCAACCCAAGCAGCCCGACAGCCTTGTCTTCTTTGCTTTTCCTTATTAAAGTATCTACCAGAGGTTCATATACTTTATATGCTTCATCAAGTTTCCCCTTCTGAATAAAAATCCTTCCGAGGTTGATGCTCGCCTCAACATCTTTAGGATTAAGAGAAATAATCCGGGAATAAACCTCCTCAGCCTCCTTGTATTTTTTTTCATCCAAATACAAATTCCCCAGTAAATTTAAGGCTTCAATATTCCCCTCATCTTTCTTAAGGATCTTATTTATCAATTCCAGAGCTTCTTTTTTCTTGTCCTTCTGCTTAAAAATCTCGACTATATTAATCAAGGTTCGGGGATAGTCTTCATTAAGTTCCCTGGCGTTGGAAAGGATCTTCTGAGCCGCATCAAGATCATCTTTCTTTATTTTATGCTCAGCAACATTATTAAGTTCATCTGCAGCTTGCTCGATTTGTCCTTCTTTCTTATAGAGCTCTGCCAGATCAATCCGGATATCCATGTCCTGAGGAATCATGTCAAGTAGTTTTCTATATATCTGGATTGCTTCTTTTGTCTTGTTTTCCTTTTTTAGGCTCTCAGCAAACTTTAAATATTCAGATTTTGCTTCAGAAGCAAATCCCTGATCCTGATATAAATCAGCCAATTTCCCGGCAAATTCTATGTTATCAGGGTCCAGCCGATTTGCTTTTTTTAAAATAGCGATCGCTTTTGAAAACAATCCCCTTTTCTCATAGAAGTCTGCAATCTTATGAAATTCTTTAACTGCATTATCTTTCTGACGTGATTTTACATAAAGGTCACCAATTATAGTTCTTATGGAAATATCCTTTTCATCTCCAGATAATAATTTCCTGTATTCAGCAATTGCATCATTTAATCTCCCGCGTTTTACATGTTTTTTTGCCAGGTTTTCGATTTTTTCCCGGTTGTTGTTTTCTGTCATTTACTTTTTATAATTAACAAGATTAAAAGTCTTTCTATGTAAAGAGGTCGGGCCAAATCTTTCCAAAGCCAAATAATGTTCTTTAGTTCCATATCCTTTATTTTTCTCAAGTGAATATCCTTGATAAATCTTACTCAACTGAACTATCATTTCATCCCTAAGCACCTTAGCGACTATAGATGCAGCAGCTATCGAATAACTCTTTTTATCTCCTTTAACAATTTTTTCATGATGATAATCTACATCATTAAGATCAAATCCGTCAACTAAAACAAAATCCGGATTCACAGATAAATTTTTTACTGCTCTTTTCATCGCCATTAAAGATGCCCAATAAATATTATCCTTTTCGATCTCAGGATTAGAAGCAAATCCATATCCTACTCCGCAGGCATTGATCATTATCGACCTGAATACATTTTTTCTTTTCTTAGGGGAGAGAAGTTTTGAGTCATTGATCTCCTTAACCCATCCTTGAGTTTTAGCCGCTATGAGTGAGGAGGAAAACATCACAGCTCCAGCGACTACAGGACCAAACAGAGCTCCTCTGCCCGCCTCATCCAAGCCTGCAATATTCTTGTAACCCAGGCTTAGAATCTTTCTTTCTATTTTAAAATCAGGCATCCCCATCCTCACAAGCCCAAAAAACTTTTTAAAAATACTCTCTCTGCGGACTTTACTAAAATCTTTGAGCTATCTATAAGGCAAAGCTAGCGGGCTTCTTTTAATCTAGTTGCCTTGCCTTTCAAATTACGGAGATAATACAATTTTGCTCTTTTGACTTTGCCACGTCTTATGACTTCAATTTTTCTTATCATTTTAGAATGAAGAGGAAAAATCCTTTCAACCCCGACACCAAAAGAAATCTTTCTTACTATAAATGTTTCCCCAGCGCCACCCCCTTTTTTTGCAATAACATCGCCACGAAAAATTTGAATTCTCTCTTTATCCCCTTCTTTGATAATAACATGAACTTTAACAGTGTCTCCGACATTGAAAGGAGTTATATCTTTTTTTAACTGTTTTTCTTGTACATATTCAATTAGATTCATTGTTTTTGCCTTCCTTTAATCCTATTTCTTCCAGTATTTTCTTTTCCTCTGGAGATAATATAATATCGTTTAATAATTCTGGTCTTTGTTTCCAAGTCTTTTCCAGCATTTTTTTCCTACGCCACTTCTCTATCCGACTATGATTTCCAGAAAACAATATTTCCGGAACTTTTTTCCCTTTATATTCACGAGGACGTGTATATTGCGGATAATCAAATATTCCTGAAAAAAAAGAGTCTCTTCTTACCGATTCCATCTTACCTACCACCCCGGGAATAAAGCGGGATACAGCATCAATTATTACTGCTGCCGCAAGTTCTCCCCCGGTCAACACATAATCGCCAATTGACACTTCATTTGTTACCAGGTGCTGAATAACTCTTTCATCAACACCCTCATACCTGCCGCAAATTATAATCATCCGCGGTATTTCAGCCATTTGCTCCGCCATCCGGGAAATAAATGGACTTCCCTGAGGAGACATCAAGTAAACCGGATCGGAATCCTCACCCTTTAATCTTTCAATTGCAGTAAAGAGCGGCTCAGGCTTTAAAACCATCCCCGGGCTTCCTCCATAAGGGCGGTCATCCACCTGTTTATGTTTACCGGTAGTGTAATCCCTCAAATCATGTACTTTCACGTCTACAAATCCCTTTTCTATAGCTTTTTTTACTATTCCTCCAGAAAAAATACTCCCGAACATCTGAGGGAATATTGTAATTATATCAAATCTCATTCAAATCTAAAAGGCCCTTTGGAAGGTCAATAATAATCCTTTTTCCCTCAAGATCTATCTCCCGGCAAATTTTTTGAACAAAGGGAATCAGGACTTCTCTCCCCTTGTATTCCATAACTAAAATTTCGCTCCCCCCAGCAGGCATTATATCCTTGATCAGCCCGAGCTTTATTCCTTCGTCAGTTTCCACGGAAAGGCCCCTAATCTGATGTGAGAAAAACTCCCCTTCTTCCATAGGAACCATCCTCTCCTCCCAGATCAGAACCTCAGAACCGATAAATTTCTTTGCCTCGGAGATAGAATCGATTCCTCTCAGCTTTACAATGTAAAAATTCTTAAAACTGCGGTTTGATTCTACTTTAAATTCTTCTGTCCTTCCTCTTATTTTGAGAGATAGCCGTGAAAAAAAAAGGCTTTTCAGGTTGTCTTAAGGAAAACCTGACTTTTATCTCGCCTTTCCTCCCTTGACTTTTTACTACATCACCTACTTTTATCAAATTATCACTTCTCGATAATCTCTAAGTTAAATCTCCTTTTCAATTTCATCCCGGATGCACCAAGGATAACCCTGATTGCTCTTGCTGTCCTTCCTTGTTTTCCAATTACTTTGCCTAAATCTTCAGGAGCAACCTTAAGTTCCAGAATCGTTGTCTGTTCCCCTTCTAATTGAGAAACCACAACTTGTTCAGGACTGTCAACTAATGCTTTTGCAATCAATTCAACAAGTTCTTGCACTGTAACCTCCTTTAAGTCTTATTATGCGGATTTTTTCTCCCTCATAGAAACTTTTTGCATGAGAGACTGAACTGTTTTTGAAGCTTGCGCTCCTTTCTCTATCCAATAATTAGCTCTTTCTATATTAACTTTAATATCCGGGGGTTCTTTTAAAGGGTCATAATAGCCTAATATCTCTTTGGCTTTACTTTGTCTGGGCCTTCTCGAATCAGCCACAACAACTCTATAAAATGGCTTTTTCTTTGCCCCAAGTCGCATAAGTCGTAATGTTAGCATAATTTATCCATTCTTCTCCAATATAGTCTGCCGTAAATAATATCGAAAATCCAGAAATAAGTCAACTGTTTTAGCTTTTATGAATAGCGCAGGCGATGAAGAATCATTGTTTCATTGTTCTATTGCTTCATTGTTAAAATAACTGCCAACTGCATATTGGTTTTCCTGTTTTCTCTGTTTTTCCTGGTGTTTCTGAATTTTATGGAAAGGATGAAAGCAGTTTCTGAAATTGTGATTTTTTCATCATCTTTTTCATCTCATTGAACTGTTTTAATAATTGATTAACCTCGGAGACTGGTCTTCCGCTTCCTTTAGAAATCCGCAAACGGCGACTTCCATTTATTATCTTAGGGTTATCTCTTTCTTCTGATGTCATCGAATTTATTATTGCTTCAAAATATAAGATTTTATTATCATCGACTTGGATTTTTGAAATATTTTTGAACATTCCTCCAGTCGGAAGCCCACTCAAGAGTTGTGACATTGAGCCCATTTTCTTTATCTGGATTAATTGCTTTTTAAAATCAGCAAAACTAAATTCCTTTTTTTTCAGCTTCCGGGCCAGCTCTTCTGCTTCTTTGATATCTGTTTCATTCTCTGCTTTCTCAATAAGGCTTAATACATCTCCCATTCCCATGATCCGGGAAGCCATACGGTCGGGATGAAAGACTTCGAGTTTGTCAAGCTTCTCTCCCACCCCTACAAATTTTATTGGTTTTCCTGTAACAGATACGATGGACAAGGCCGCGCCTCCCCGTGCATCCCCATCAAGTTTAGTAAGAATTATTGAAGTCAACTTGACCTTATCTTCAAATTGTTGAGCGCTCCTGACCGCATCCTGGCCGGTCATTGAGTCACCGACATATATTGTCTCATCCGGGCAAAGAATATCTTTTGCTATCCGCAGTTCTTCCATAAGTTCCTCATCCACATGTAGCCTGCCGGCCGTATCGACAATAAGTGGATCATGGCTGTTTTTCCGAGCAAATTCCACAACTTCTTTAAGTGCTTTTTTAGATGAAGATACCCTGCTGCTGGATAATTTATAAAATGCCAGGTCAAGTGTCCGGGCAATAATCTCCAACTGCTCCTGAGCAGCCGGCCTTTTTAGGTCAAATGAAACCAATAAAGGGTTCTTTTTCTTAGTTGAAACAAACTTTGCCAGTTTTCCGCATGTTGTTGTCTTACCACTTCCCTGCAGTCCAACCAGCATAAAAATAGAGGGTGGAGTACTCGAAAAATTGAGGTGACTGTCCTTTTCCCCCAAAATTCCTGTCAACTCATCTCTAATAATCTTTATAACATGCTGGGCCGGAGTAAGGCTTTCAAGCACGCTCTTATCTAATGCCTTCTCCTTTATTCCGGACTCAAATTCTTTAACTACTTTATAATTAACATCGGCTTCCAAAAATGCCATGCGCATCATCTTTAAGGCCTCATCCATATTTTTTTCTGTTATCTTCCCTTCCCCACGTAAAAATTTCATCACCTTTTGGAGGCGGTCGGATAATTGATCTAACATTGCATTTCCCTCAATAAGTTAAGCGCCTCAGAACTATTACTAAATATCTACTCACATAATACTAACCTGAACTATTCATAAAAAATGTCGATATATATGATACTTCTTTTTACATTAACATTTTACAGTGATTACTAAAGTGATTCAATTGACCATTTTGTTTTTGAGGTAATCTCTATTTTTAATCGACATTTTTTACCTTTCAGGCGAGCCGATCTCACCGCATCTGCTTCGTTACAGGATACTCGCGGTGAAGGACCACAGCTTCGCACCCTGTGCCTCGCATCTACGGCAACCTCGACTCGTGAATAACTCAGGTTCTCCTGAACTATTCATAAAAAATGTCGATATATATAATATAAAGTAAAATGCAAATTGTAAATTGTTTCATTGTTACATTGTTAAGAAATATTGCTATACTGACATACTGCTAAAAGTGGAAAAAAGTGAATAGTAAATGGTAAATGGCAGAAAAACCTGAGTAATCTATGGTAATAAAAGTTATTCATAGTTATTTGCGGGCTAAAGCCCGTGTAATTCATTGCTTTTAAAACTATTAATAACATGGGCGCTAGCCCAGTAATTACACTTAATAACGCAGGCTCTGCCTGTAAATAACTCTGTTTTTACTGTTTTCACTGTTTTCACTTCCACACCATAAAAGGGAAACTCCTGTCACAATGGTGACCTTGACTTTTTATTGCCAAGTGATTAAGGTATTACTACTTTTCTGAAATTTAAATGATTTTGTTCCTGATTGTCAGGGAGAATAAAAATGAAATCCAAAATTGACTACAAAGAGATCAATAAACTTATCAATCTCATTAACGAAAAGAATCTATCCAATTTTGAAATCGAAGTAGAGGGATTAAAAATAAAGATCAGCCGAACTATACCGCAGGCCCAGATCACAAAAAACACTCCGGCCGTTTCCCAATCTGCAGAAACCGGACAGCAACCTGAACCTCCTGAAACTAAACCCAGAGATGATCTCCATTATATCTCATCTCCTATGGTTGGGACTTTCTATCGTGCCCCGGATCCCTCTTCCCTCCCCTTTGCAGAGATAGGAGATTCAGTAAATAAAAACCAGACCCTTTGCATAATTGAAGCTATGAAATTGATGAATGAAATCGAATCAGATATTGACGGTGTTATCGAAGAAATTTTCATAAAAAATGGAAAACCAGTTGAGTATGGACAAAAATTGTTTTCCATAAAAACAAAATAACTATGTTTACAAAAATATTAATTGCAAACCGAGGTGAAATAGCTCTGCGAATTATTCGCTCCGCCAAAGAGCTGGGAATTAAAACCGTTGCCGTCTATTCAGAGCCGGATAAAGAGTCTCTCCATACAATGTTAGCAGATGAAAAAGTCTGCATAGGTCCGGCCAAGGCTTCAGAAAGCTATCTGAGTATTCCTAATATTATCAGCGCTGCCTCAATAAAAAAAGCAGACGCTATTCATCCAGGATACGGTTTCCTAGCAGAAAACCCGAGGTTCCCTGAAATTTGCAGTCAAGAGGGGATATCCTTTATTGGGCCCTCCGCTGATACTATGAGAATCCTGGGAGATAAAAGCCAGGCCCGCCAGAAGATGAAAAAGGCCAAGCTGCCTATCACTCCTGGTTCAGAGAAAATTATCGAAGATTTTAATACCGCCCCCAAAATCGCAAAAAATATCGGATATCCGGTTATTTTAAAAGCAGCATCCGGCGGAGGTGGAAAGGGAATGAGGATCGTCCGTTCATCCACAAATCTTGAAGAGATGTATTCCATAGCTCAACATGAAGCCAAGGCAGCTTTTGGAGACCCTTCTCTTTACATGGAAAAATATATCGAGGATGCCCGCCACATCGAAATCCAACTTATCAGAGACAGCAAAGGCAACAGCCTCGCCTTTGGAGAACGGGAATGTTCAGTGCAGAGAAAACATCAGAAAGTCATTGAGGAGACCCCCTCTCCTTTTATAGATGAAAAAACCCGAAAGAAGCTCATTAAAGCAGTAGAAGATGCTTCTGATTTTATTGACTATCAAAGTTTAGGCACTTTTGAGTTTCTAGTAGATTCGCAAAAAAATTATTATTTCATGGAAGTAAATACGCGGGCTCAGGTTGAACATCCTATTACAGAAATGGTGTATGGGATAGATCTGATCAAGGAGCAGATAAAAATAGCAGCCGGCAATAAGCTCTCTTTCCCGCAAAATCTAAAAATAAACGGCCATAGCCTTGAATGCCGGATCAATGCTGAGAATGCTGAAACTTTCATCCCCTCTCCCGGAAAGATCGATTTCCTTGTGCTTCCTGGCGGCCAGGGAATCAGGGTTGATTCCGCCGCCTTCAGGGGATGGGATATTCCCCCGGATTATGATTCACTAGTGGCAAAAATCATCGTTCATTCCCCCACAAGAGCAGAAGCTATCAATAAAATGCAAACCGCTCTTGAAATGACTATTATTGTCGGAATTCAAACCAATCTACCCCTACATATGGATATTCTCTCCAACTCAAATTTTCGCAAAGGAGATTATAATATTCAATTTTTAGAAAAATTTCTGAACAGAAAAAAAGCCGGGCGGAAATAATTAATCAAGCAACTGTATTTCAACTCTAAACTCTCCGGAATTATCAGCAACAACCAGCTCATTTATTCCCAAATAAAGCCTGCCGTCAATAGGCATCTCAATCCTTTTATTTTTGCCGATATAGAATTCGCGGATGATCTCATTCCTTGTTTCCTCCCCCGTCTCTTCATCCACCTCAACAGACAATAAAAGTACGATCTTACCTATTAAGGCCCCGATGTTCTCTTCCGGAAGCGGCTGTTGTACCGTCTTTAGATCAAGGCCATCCGGATTGCAGGGAAATGCAACCGGGTTTCCCTGCTGTAGCGAAATGGCGCCGGAAGCACGAAAATAGATATCCTCTCCTCCATTAACATCAAAACGTGTGTCTGCCCAATGAGTATTAGCAGGAACAAGAATGCTGGATATCCTCTCCGGATCAAGGCCCATCCGTCTTACTTCCTGGCTCCCAAAGGCCGATAAAGCGGCCAGGCTAAAAACTATTATCAAAAGAAAAACAGTATATTTTTTATTCATCATTTTTAAGAACATCCCCCGCGCCTTTAAAGGCAATTTCGCAGTGTGAGTCCATATTTGCTTTCAGCATTTATCCCGCTTCTCGGGCGGCTTGTTCAGCAATCTTCAGATATTCTTTCCAGCTCATGATTTATCCATATTACCAACTATTCATCTTTAGAGCAACTCACTAATTTACAGGAGTTCCCCCAAAATTTTCATTCACTTTCGTATAAACATAAGTTTTTCAGCAAGTTATAATAAGAAATAAGTGGAAAGTTATTTTTTCAAGGAAAGGCGCTAAAAAGAATAAGGTCAAGAGCTGGCCTGGATACTGGTAAATCCCGGAGAAAGCCATCCGGAACACCGCGGGCAGGGTTCCTCGAGAGAATCTCGAGGAGAGCGTTGTGAGGACAGGAAGTGATTTCCCCGCTGGGGGAAATCACTGTCTTTCGCAGGGACTTACCCGTATTCAGGGCTTACATCACCTGTAAGTTTAAAAAATTGGGGGAACTCCTGTTACCTTTGAACCTTTTGCTTTAAATAACGTAGTATAATTTGATACTAAAAATACTGAGGACTAACATGACTGAGAAAAAAAGTTTTTTTAAACGAAAGAAGAAACCAATAATCATAACAGCAGTACTGGCCTTCCTGGCAGCAATAATAATCGTCAACATTACGAGTCAAAGAGAAAAATCAATTAAAGTCTATATTGAAAAAACCAAAACCCACGATCTGGTATCTATCATCTCCGCCTCGGGAGAAGTGAAACCCAAAAAAAACGTAAAT
>JAUWNW010000054.1 GCA_030612445.1 Candidatus Aminicenantota bacterium | reverse complement strand
AGAATATATCGACCTTCTTACTCATAAAATCCTCCCTGAGGTCGTAAAGAGAGAATTGGCCGAATTTTTCGATATCTTCTGTGAGGAAGGAGTGTATTCGATAGCAGAATCAAGAGAACTGATAAAGGCGGCAAAAAAAGCAGGGCTGAAAATAAAAATACATGCTGATGAGTTTGTCCCTTTAGGCGGCGCCCAGCTCGCCGTTGAACAGGAAGCTGTGTCCGCCGAGCATTTAATCGCAATCACCGAAGAAGGAATCGAACGGATGGCGGAAAGTCCCACAACTGCCATTCTTCTTCCCGGTGTCCCATTTTTTCTCATGCAAAACACGACGGCTCCGGCTCGAAAATTAATCGATGCCGGGGCCGCCGTGGCACTTGCCACAGATTTTAATCCCGGAAGCTCAATGACAGAATCCCAGTTGTGTATCATGAGGTTGGGCGTTTTTTTAATGAATATGACTATCGAAGAAGCCATCAATGCAGTCACTATAAATGCCGCCTACGGCATAAATAGGCAAAATGAGGTCGGAAGCCTTGAAGTTGGGAAAAAAATGGACCTTATTCTATGTGATGTGCCGAATTACGCTTCCCTTGTGTATCACTTTGGAGTCAATCCCATCAAACATGTAATAAAGAATGGTAAGGTAGTGGTCAGGGACGGGAAGTTGGCTTAAAGGTCAGAGCTGAGAAGCAGCGGCAATCGGCTTGATCATCAGCTTGCGAAAATAAACTTTATTTCCTTTGCCCCAGCTTGAACCTGGGTGGACTTGGATCCCTATATAACCAGTGACAGGAACCCGGTATTTCCCCTCGACTTTTACGTCAGTATAATCTGCAAGGGGAGTACCATTGATCCAAATTTTTATTGTCGCCGGCTGCCCTTTAATCCTTACTCTTACAATATTGTATTCATCTTTTTTCCAGAGCTCTTTTCCCTCTGGTCTGTGCTTCAGGAAAGCACCCCCGCCCGGACAATATATTGCTCCTACTTCACCATCAGGGCGGTAATCGATTGTTACCTGGTAGGAGAGCACAGTTGGTTGGACCCGGAGAAACAAGCCGGAGTCGATCGGATAATCAGCTTTGACTTCAGCATAAAGTTCAAAATCGCTGTACTTCTTCTCAGTTACTAAAAGCCCTCCCTGCCCTTCCGGATACTGGCCGCCAACGATCACCTCATCAACAACCTCCCAGGAGCCGGCATCGCCGCTGTACTCTGTCAATTTTCGCCAACCGTTCAAAGTTTTTCCATCAAATAGGGAGATGAAATTTTCTGACATTAAAAAGGATACAGTTGTTATCACAATTAAAAAAATTAGTAAAATAGAAGCTGTTTTCTTCACAACTTTCCCTCCATTCTGGATTATTCCAGACAACCTACGGCTTTCTCGACTTCGTGTAAAATCTCACACGATTCTACCAGTTCTTTCATCTTATTATGGTCATTGTACAGAGGACGGTCGACATCAAGGAAATCAACATATTTCCGGATGACCTTGCGGGCATTGCTTACTCCGATCCCATATTTATACGGTTTCTCTTCTATCTGCTCCCGCAGGTCCAGAGCCTGGGCAGCAGCCATAAATTCTATCCCCAGGATACCATAAGCATTATCCAGGATCTGAAAATTCTTAAGCGCGGTATTCATCCCCATAGACACAAAATCCTCCTGGTCGGCTGCAGCCGGGATCGATTGAATGGATGCCGGCGCAGAGAGAATACGCTGCTCAACAATCAGCATGTCGGCTGTATACTGGCTCAGCATCATGCCGGAGAACATCCCGGCGCCTTTAGTAAGAAAAGGAGGCAGGCCAACACTTAAAGCCGGGTTGTTCAATCTGTTCATCCTCCGTTCTGAAAGAACACTGATCGATGTAATCGCCACTCCCACCATATCCATGGGAAGCGCAACCGGGGAGCCCTGGAAATTAGCCCCGGAAAGCTGCATATCCTCATCCGGAAAGAATATAGGATTATCCCCTACTCCATTCAATTCGATCTCCACCTGCTTTCTCGCCCAGAACAAGGCATCATGAGCGGAGCCTATGACTTGAGGAGTTGATCGCATGGAGTAAGCATCCTGGACCTTAACCTTAACGCGTCCTCCCACCAAGTCCCCACCCTGAATAATTTTTTGGATAGCTTTTGCGCTCCTTACAGCACCGGGAAAGCCCCTGACCTCATGCAGTTTTGGAGTATACGGCTTCATATTGGCTTTAAGAGCTTCAAGTGACATTCCGGCTGCGATCTCAGCCTGTTTCAGCCAGTTATTGGAATCATAGAGCATCAAAGCACTCATAGCTGTAAGCAGATTAGAACCGTTTATAGAAGCCAGTCCATCACGCGCCTTTAAGCCCGGAACCGGGACACCAGCTTTATCCATCGCCTCTTTGCCATCCAGCAACTTGCCTTTATAGAAAGCAGAGCCCTCCCCCATCAGTAGCAAAGCTATCTGGGACATAGGTGCTAAATCTCCACTAGCACCTACCGAACCTTTACGGCATACATAAGGAGTCACTCCTTTGTTTAGCATATCGATCAAAGTTAGAGTTATTTCAGGGCGGCAGCCAGAGTTGCCGTGGGCATGTACGTTTATCCGGCCCAACATTGCCCCTCTTACATGATCGATAGGAACCGCCTCTCCAATCCCGGCCGCATGGTTATAGACCAAATATTTTTGAAACTGTTCTATCTGATCATCATCCAGGACCACCTCAGAAAATTCCCCGATCCCGGTGTTTACTCCATACATGATCTCCCGGGCCTTTATCTTTTTTTCAAGCATAGCCCGGCATTTTTTTATTCTCTCTATAGCTTCCGGATGAAGTTCAACTTTCTCCCCATTACGGGCAACTTTAACTACATCCTCAATAGTCAACCCCGCACCTTTAATAATTAACGCCATATTATTTCTCCTTTCCTTAAGCTTGAACCGAGCTGATAAGCTCCTCTACTTTAGCAGCCCCCAGCTGGCCCAGACGAACGCACCGTTTGGAGCTGGAGCCGGGAGTACGGATATCCACACAATGTAAGGGTGCATTTCCTTTCCACCATTTCCAGTATTCCTTAACCTTTTTACTACACCAGTCTTTAGCTTCTTCCCTTTCTTTCTTGAGGGAACCTGAAGCAAAACCAATTCCCATAACACCTGCAGTTAGAAATCCGCAGAGGTCTTTATGTCCTAATCCCCCTCCGTATCCAGCTGCAGCCCAGACTAGCTCTTCCGGTTTTTTAAGATAGCGGAGAGAAACCATCAGTAAAGATTCTGCACAGGAATACCCTTTGTGGAAATAATCTTCCAGTTCTTTTGCCATAGAAGATTGCTCGACCAGTTTTATCTCCCCCTCAGACAGCTCGTCCTTAAGCTCTTGACTGGAAAATGAATATGGCGGCATGGCCTTAAGTAAAGCGCTTCCTGTGAAAAAACCAGTCGATGCGGCGATAAATTTCCTCCGGGAAATATTTCTATTTACATTATTTGACATGTGTATCTATCCCTCCAGATTAAATGATTAGCCTGAGCTATTCAAAAAACTCGTGAATAACTTAGGTCCGCCTTAACAATTCAGGTTACCCCTTTAAATACCAAAAAACAGAATGAATAGCAATAATAATCCCTAATTCTTACCCTATAATCCAAAATCTTTTACCCCGAATCCCCTCTCTTTTAAAAATGCTTATCCAGAATGCGGTACTGAATAGCCTCTGAAATATGCACAACACTGATGCTTTCTTCTCCCCTCAAATCCGCTATTGTCCGGGCTACCTTAAGGACCCTGTTATAAGCTCTGGCACTGAAACCCAATTTATCAATAGCCATTTCTAAAAGTTCCTCTCCGTCCTTATCCACTGAGCAATATGAGGCAACATCTTTATTTCCCATCTGGGCATTATTATAAATATTTTGTTCCTTGAAACGTCTGGTCTGTATATTCCGGGCACAAATTACTCTTTCTCGAATATGCTCAGACTTTTCACCCTCACATCTGGAGATTATATCTTTAAACTCTACTTTCGCTACCTCGACCTGGATATCTATCCTGTCCATAAGGGGCCCGGAAACCTTAGAATAATATCGCATCCTCTGGCTATCAGTACATTCAAAATCAGAAGCAGAGATTCCAAACATAGCGTCTTCACAGGGGTTCATGGCAGCAACTAGCATAAATGATGATGGATAAGTAACAGTCATGGAAGCCCTGGATATAGTGACTTCCCCGTCTTCCAGAGGCTGCCTGAGACTCTCAAGCACATGTTTCTGAAATTCTGACAGCTCATCCAGAAACAAAACACCATGATGCGCCAGACTTACATTTCCTGGTTTGGGGATCTTCCCCCCTCCGATCAATCCAGCTCCGCTTATTGTGTGATGAGGCGAGCAGAAAGGCCTTTCTTCAATAACATCTCTATTTTTTAAAAGGCCCGAAGCACTATAAATACGGGTCACATCCAGAATCTCTGAAAAAGTCATGGGCGGTAAAATCGTAGGGAGCCTTCTAGCCATCATTGTCTTTCCTGCACCAGGAGGGCCGATAAGAAGGATATTGTGGGAGCCAGCTGCAGCCACTTCCAAGGCACGCTTAACATGCTGCTGCCCTTTTATCTCCTCAAAATCTACATCATGCTCAGAGGCCGGCAGAAGCTCCTCTGGTAAATAACAACTTGGAGTTATTGACTTTGAACCATTAAGAAACTCTACAACCTGCACCAGGTCTTCCAGGGCATAAATATCGATTCCCTGGACCAGAGCCCCCTCTCTTTCATTTTCTATGGGGATAACAATTCCTGAATAACCTTTCTCTTTTGCCAGAACTGCTATTGATAGTATTCCTTTCTGAGGCTTTAACCTCCCGTCTAAGGCCAATTCACCCAGAAATAAATATTCGTGAAGCCTTTCTTCAG
This sequence comes from Candidatus Aminicenantota bacterium, assembly GCA_030612445.1. Classification (GTDB taxonomy): domain Bacteria; phylum Acidobacteriota; class Aminicenantia; order Aminicenantales; family Aminicenantaceae; genus JAUVXM01. The sequence continues at coordinate 15,384 of JAUWNW010000054.1, read as the reverse complement.
GAAAAATTTCTAAATGAGCCAGAATACCAAGGGCTATGGGAAGATCAAAAGCAGATCCTTCTTTTTTCCTATCGGCAGGGGCTAAATTGATGATTATTTTGCGAGAAGAAAAACTATATCCGCAATTCTTCAGAGCTGCCCTGACTCTTTCCTTACTTTCTCTGACTGTTGTATCCGGCAAGCCCACAGTCACATAAGCCGGCATACCAAAAGAAATATCGACTTCAACTTCAACAATATATGCATCTATCCCAATTAAAGAAGCGCTGGCGATTTTGAATAACATATCTTCTCATCTTATAGACGTACGAATACTCCTATTATTTTCATTGGAATATTTTTTTTGTTTTTGGGGTCAGGTCTTGTTTTTTGCTTGAAAATGAAAAATATTAAACTGAAGCAAAAAACAAGACCTGACCCTTTAAAATTGCGGGTTTATTTCTCATGCGAAAATTCTTTAGCTAGATTCTCGATTTCTTTTTCGATATCCCTTTGGCTTCTAAATTTTATTTTTGTCATGCGAATAGGGGCTTCTTCTTGTTTCGATACAAACTCTACATTCTCTCTGGCGGCTTTCTTAACCTCTTCCCTTACTCCCTCTTTCAGTTTTTTTCTCTCTCTTTCAGCTTCTTCCCTGATTATAAGCCGATCTTCCTTCTTTTTCTCTGCAGGCTCTCTTTTTTCACCAAAAACTTTTTCTCTAACATACGGGACTGTGATTTTAGCTATTGCTTTTAGGGTTTCAAATACTCCTTCTCCATTGATGGCAGAGGACTCATAAAAAGGAAGCTTCAAGGGATTTAAAAGACTATTGAATGTTTCAACTGGAATAAGATTATCCAAGTCTCTCTTATTATATTGGAAGACTATAGGAATAAAATTTAAGTCAACATTGTATTCTAAAAGGTTTTTTCTCAGGCCATCAAAATTTTCTAAATTTGCATCCAGAAGAGGAATTTGGGAATCAGCTACAAAAACAAGACCATCTGCACCTTTAAGAACACTTTTTCTCGAGGCTCCATAAAAAACCTGACCCGGAACAGTCATTAATTGAAAATGGATTTGGAAATCATTGATCATACCTGCCTTTATGGGCAGCAGATCAAAAAAAATCGTCCGCTCAATAGGAGTTTCCAAACATAAAAGCTCTCCTCTGGAGCTACTGTCCATCCTACTGTATATATGACGAAGGTTTGTAGTTTTTCCGCTTAGACCCGGCCCGTAATAAACTATCTTAATAGCAATATTCTTTGTAGTATAGTTTACAAAAGCCATTTTTCTAATATTTTTTTAACACAATAAAGGGGTATAGTCAAATTTATCCAATATTTTCTTATGATTTTAAAAATCCAAAAAGCTTCCTGTATTTATCAATGATTTTTTCCCAGGAATAATTTTGTTGTATATATTGATAACCGTTTTCGCCCATAATTTTTCGCAATCTATTATCCCTGCGAAACAGAGAAAGAGCCAGGGCAAACTCCTTGCTGCTGGAATACCAAAGTCCGCAATTTCCTTTGAGACAATGCTGCTTAAGGGGCTCAGTCTTTCCTTGAACCAAAATCGGCGTTCTTACTACTAAGGACTCCTGGGCTGCCATGCATAGACTTTCTAGATAGGAAGAATGAATAGTCACCAAAGCATGCCTCATGGCGGCATTTTTGTCTTCCGGCGGAACAAATCCAAGGTATCTGATATCAGGATAAGAGGGTAAATCCATCAGGAGCTTTCCAATAAGCACTAGCTTCATGCCAGGATTATCCTGATTATACAGCAGGAAATAGTCTATAAGTTCCTGACAACCTTTTCCCGGCTCGATCCGTCCGGCGTATAGGATATAGGGCCGTTCTATTCCATACTTTCGTGAAAAAACAAGCTCCTTTTTATCTGCGGGGATATCTACTCCTACACCAACAATATCACTATATTTTCCCTTAAACGTAAACTGCCTGTTCAGCATAGTTTTTTCAGCTTCAGTGTTAAAAACAAAAGCTTGAGGCGCAGAAAAGACTTCCTGCATTATATCAAGATAAAGAGCCGGCTCATTATGGGCAGTTGGGACAAGCGCTTTCTTGCCCTTAACTTTCTTCAATCCCCAATAAGTATTGTAATAGAGGTAAGTAAAAAAAATAAAAAGATCATAATCCTGCTCTTCTTTCCCAATCGCTTCTAACAGATCAGGACAACAGGGCCCCTGCCTCTCCATCCATTCGATCTCATGCTCACGGCTGTGCTTATTAGCAAAGATCCAATCAGAATATTTATTAAACGAATCAATATCCCTTTCCTTATCCACTCTAAAACGCTTGATCAAAGCTCCACTAAGTATTGTTTCTCCCGCTGGATATTCATTCTTCCAGGTAACATAATCTTTAGCAGTGGTAGTATAAACTGTGCAGTCATGTCCTGTTGCAGCCAACCTTTCTGCAACAAGCCGGCAGTGTAATTCAGACCCCCCCATAACCTCCTTTCCATATCGTTGTACTACAAACGCAACTTTCATCTATTATTTACCATTTAAAAAAAATCTTTCTTCGATTACAAAGGATTAGCCGCTCGCCTCCGTTAAGGCATTAAAATGTTTGACTAAAAGAGCTTTTAAATCCTGTTCTCTGTATTTTTTAAGCTGCCGTTTTTGCCCTTCGATAACCGCAGCTTTAAATTTTTTATCCCGGGCTGCCAGATGAACCAATTCTCCAACATAGTCGACTCTTTTATGATTGATCAGAATCCCTGAATCTCCCAAAGTGTCCGGAACTGCGGTACAGTTATAAGCAATAATAGGAAGCTCAAACATCATGCATTCAATAAAAGGAAGCCCGAAACCTTCATGTTCACTTAAGGAAAGAAAAACATCCGAAGCCCGGTAGAGAGCAAACATTTCTTCATCAGAAATATGCCCAGTAAAACATATTTCCTCCGGCTTAAGATAGAACTCATCAGCCATACGAATAAGTCCTTCATAATATTTCGGTAAAGAAGATGTCTTGCCTGTAATGATCAGCCTTACAAGGGGAGAGATATACTTTTTATAATAAAAAGTCGTCTTGATCAGATCCTCTATTGCTTTATTGGGAACAATGCGTCCAATAAAAAGGATATTTGTCCTATCATCATCAAACAGGTCGAACATGAACCGGCTGAATGGTTTTTCATATTTCTTATAATCGACAAAAAGTGGAAAAACAGCAGTTTTTTTAAAACCAAACTCAAGCAATTCCCTGCGGTTAAACTCAGAATCAGCCAGGGCTAAATCCACATATGGAGTTAATGATCTCAGTTCATCTCTTCCCAATCGGCACAAGCGTGCCATTTCCCGGCTGTAACCTGTAAAATATTTTTCCGGGGTAATATTATGATAAAGGATCACTTTCTTGCTTTTTAGCTTAATAAACGCAGGTGTCAAAGGAGATGGCATAGCAAAATGAAAGAAAGACACATCCCCGGCTGAGGGTGCTTTAAAATTGTCAAACAGTACGGATTCATTTTCCAGGCCATCATCCCGCGTCAGACAATATATCTGAGATTCAAATCCCTGTGATAAAAAATATTGTTTCATATGAGTAGCAGTATCGCCGATCGCATCTCCTCGGTGATAGGCGGGAATTAGTTGATCTATTCTCATCTTTTTTCAACCTTTCTAATATGCTCTAGTAAAATCCTGCTTACATTACTCAGGGCATATTTTTTAAGAGCCTCATTCTGTGACATAATTACTTTTTCTCTTAACCCCCGGTCTTGGTGCAGTTCATTCAGCAAAGCAGCAACAGCGGAAAAATCCTTATACCGGAGCAGTATTCCCCCTGAATTCATAGTTTCTTCTACAGCCCCGGCTGCAAAAGCTACTACAGGAATTCTTTTATAAAATGCTTCCAGAAGAGGAACACCGAATCCTTCATGGGCACTCATGCTTAAATATACATCTGCAGTATTGAAATAAGCAACAAGTTCCGGAAAGCTAAGGTGTCCGGTAAAATGGACGTCTTCGAGCTCAAGCTTTTGCACTAAATCCTGTAACCCAGCCAAATATTGTTCCATTCCCCGGTAATCTCCTGCCAATATTAGGCGTGAATCAGAGTTGAAATATTTATTATAAAAATAAAAAGTCTTAATAACATCCTCGAATTTTTTATTGGGGATGACCCGGCCTACAAAAAGAAGTGTAAATTTATTGTCAGAAAATATCTTTTTTACCACCGGATCACCGGGACGGTCGAACTTGGCAAAATCCAGCAGCAGCGGCAAGACACTGGTATTTCTATATCCAACTCTTTCCAGTTCTAGCCGGTTAAACTCCGAATCACCCAGAGCTAGATCGACCTTATCCACAAAAAGATTGATTTCCAGCCGGCCTTTATAACACTCTCGAGTTAATATACGATGATAGTTAAGGAAATATTCGTAGGGAGTTATATTGTGATAGATCATAATTTTTTTGTCGGAAATCTGGAAAAAAACCTTGGACACCGGTGAGCCGATGGAGAAATGAAAAATTACCACATTCTTTGAGGAGCTGTACTTTTTATATTCGCGATAATCCTTAATGTGTTTTGCCATGCGAGGATCGAAAAACTTTACAAATATCTCAGAGTGATACCCTTTTTCCTTTAGTACTTTACGGATTTCCATCATCTCATTGGATATGGCATCCCCATAGCTCAAGGAAGTTGCAAACTGGTGGACTTCCATAATTATTCCTTTTCCAGACGCTTTAGAAGAGACAGATATTTTTTTTCGATAGTTCCCCAGGTATAATTATCCTGAAAATACTTACGGCCGTTTTTCCCCATACAGGAACGAAGCCTAGACGAACCCAGAAAAAGCATGAGCACCTCTTTAAATTCGCTGTAATTTTTATAGTACAAGCCGGCCCTACTCCTCTCACACTGGCCTTTTAATACCTCACAGCAGGCATTAGCCAGGACCGGTTTATGCATAGCCCACGCTTCGTTTGTAACCATAGACAAGCTCTCATAAAACGAAGGCATAAGTAATAGCAAAGCTTTGTTAAGAGCAGAAAACTTCTCCTCCTCGGAAAGAAATCCGAGATAAATTATGTCCGGATGGATAGGGATCTTTAACACAGTACTGCCTACCAGCACCAATTTGATATTGGAGCCGGTTTCTTCTTTATAGCGGCTAAAAAAATCAAAGAGCTCAGCGCACCCTTTGTTTTTATCAATACGTCCTATATAGATAATGTAATCATCTTTTATGCCATATTTCTGGCAGAACTGTTTTGAAAAGATCTCCTTCGGGACCTCAGCTCCTACACCCGCTATTTCCCCAATAACATTTTCATTGCCGGAAACTGTATTAATTATTTTTTTTTCTTCCGCCGAATTATACACGATTCCCCGGGGTTTTCTGAACATGTCCTTAAATATTTTTAAATAGATGACTGGATCATGCTCTGCAGTAGGCACAAGAATGCTTTTGTGAGGTACAGCCTTGATCCCCCAATAGGAGTGATAGTATCGATAGCTGAAAAAGATAAAATAATCATACTCATCTCTATATCCTTTGATATAATCAATAAGAGCGGGGGAATAAGGGCCCTCCTCCTCTAACCACAATATTTCGTCTTCTTCTTTGTGTTCGCTTTTTAAAACAATATTCTGAACCTTGCCGAACCTTTCCGGGTTTCTGTTTTTTACAACTGGGAATCTCCTGACTGGAACACCATTGACCACTGTATTTGGAGCTGTATAATGATTCTCCCACGTAATATAATCCAGAGCTCTGGTTGTCAGGACTTCGATATCCCAGTATTTTTTCATATGTTCAGTGACCCAGCGGCAATGAAGCTCAGCCCCGCCGCTTATCTCCAGGCCGTATCTCTGAACAACAAAAGCGACTTTCATTAAAAGGCTTTCTTCTCCAGGGCTCGCTCTTTCCGGTTTAGAAATTCAAAATCTTTTTCCATTATCCTGATCTTGACTTTCGTGCGTTCCTCCTCAATTTTCAGCTTCGTCAATTCAACTACAATATTATGACAGAGACTATGCAGGGTCTTTACATATTCCATAGTTTTATCCAAGTCTTCCAATCTAAGGGAAATTTGATCCTGCCTTTCATTGACCATGTCGATTTTTAAATCTAACCTTTCAGATGTAGAGTATAATTCTCCACTTAATTTTATCAGGCTCTGCTCTATCTTGGTGTTAAAATAATCCAACCTTTTATTCACATGATAGAGATTATGAACAGTCTGCATTAAATCATGATGTACAGGCAATATCAGCAGTTTAATCAGAGGGGAAAACGGCTTCATTAGCTTCAACAGGATTCTTCTCCATTTAGGCAGCACCATGGGAAGCTGTTCTGGTTCAGGGAGTTGAGAAGCCGGCTTAGAGGGAGGTTCAGTTTTTTTAGGTGGAAGCGGTTTCTTTGGTAGAGAAGCAGCCTTTGCCTGAATCTGTTTCATGATATCAGGCACATCAATGTTATCATAATCTATTTTTATATCAGTCATTTGAATTTCTTGAATTCCTGTTTTTTTTATTTTTAAACATCAAATTTTCATAAACACTTTGGACATCCTGAATATCCAGAAGCGGATTCAGCTTCATATTTTCTATCTCTTTTATTTCCTGTTCACTGAATACTCTTTTTTTCTTTTTTTCAGCCAAAATCTTCTCAATCTTATTATAAAGCCGTTCTTGCTCTCTTTCATCCAGAGATTTAATTTCTAAAAAATTTTTCATAACCGTCTCACCTTATCTGACATTTCTTTTCCTATTTTAAAGTAAAGAGTCGTTTTAAATCAAACTAATTTTCAACGGATATATCCTAAAGCCTTTAACTGCTCTCTGAGCTTTTCATTCATTATAGCTTTACCGGTCATCCTCTTTTCAGCTGTCCGATTTACCCTATCTATCCAGCGGATAATGCGGTTGACAAGCTCAGTGTTTTTCCCAGCTGAATTGTTTTTTTCAAGCGGATCGACTGACAGATCATAAAACTCGACAGGCCCGGCCTCCGGGGGCGGGAAGGTGAAAAAATCCAGTTCATCAGGATTGAACCTTTGGCTCAATATGAGCTTTTTCTTCCCCCGGTTTGTCGAAATCTTCTCAGGTATATGTGAATTTAAAATATTACCTCCGAGCTCCGCCAGGAATATTCTGTCTTTTTTCTCTTTTCCTCTCAGCACCGGAATAAGGCTTTTTCCATCAATCTTCAATCCTGAAGAATCCACCCTCATCTCATCACAGATAGTGGGCATAAGGTCAACCAAAGACACCATAGTTTTACTTCTCTGTCCTTTGTATTTTAAGTCCGGAAACTTGATTATTAACGGGACTTTAATTAATTCATCATATAAAGTGTGCCCGTGCTCCCAGCCGCCGTGGTCAAAAAACTCTTCTCCGTGATCACTAGTTACAATGATCATCGTCTGCTGGTAAAGTCCGATTTGTTTAAGCTTATTTACCAGCTGCCCAATAAGCTTTTCATCCGTATAGCGTATTTCAGCATCATAAAGAGCGATAATATTCCGAACCTCTGGTTTAGGGATTTTTTTGAAAATATTCTTGGGGCCACCCAAATGGCCCTTCAGGTCGATATTGCCCACTTTTGCTTCTTCATCCAAGAACATCACCTTATATGGATAAGGGCAAACATAGGGGTTATGGGTTTGATAAGTGTGAATAAAGAGAAAAAAATCTCTTTCCTGGTGCCTGTCGATCCAATCAGATGCCGCTCTATAAACTCGCTCGGCTGAATCCTGATGAAATACTGCCCCAACACCCTCATTGTACAAGTCAAACCCTTTAGAAAATCCATAACTGGAGCTAACAAACCCACCACCCGTAAAAGCAGCACAGGAGAAGCTATTTATCCGCATCATATCCGCCAGGGTGATTATCTCCGGGTCTATTCTCTCATCTTCGTGCTTGACCTGATGATGAATACAGTTAAGTGAAGTCAACATGGAAATATGCGAAGGAAGAGTCCAGGAAGAAGAAGCATATGTATTAAGAAAAACCGAACTATCTGCAGCTAAAGCATCAATATTGGGACTTGTCTCTCTGTTATAGCCATAACAGCCAAGATGATCAGCCCGAAGTGTGTCTATGGAAATCAAGATAACATTCCGGGTATAGGCTTTTTTTGAGTATAGGACCGGATTAACCCAGAATGAATAATTTTGGCTTTCTCCTGTGGTTTCAAATATCAAGTGTGCCTTTTTTTGCTCATAAGGCAATTTGATAGAATGGCGGATAAATAAAAAACCTTCCTCCTGATCACCCGAAGGGCCACTAATATACTTTTGAAAAACGGTTTTTTTTCTGCCCTTTATCTCCAAGGTAATGATAAAATTAATCCCATTACTGTTTTTAGCTTGGGAGGTCTCTTCTTTTTCAGAATGCTTAATACGAATAATACCTGTCCCAAATTCCAGGATTGAATTTCCTCTTAGTTTGCAGGTGATACGGTATTCGCTATCAGGAGGTGAAAAAACTATATTCCTCTCAGTACCTCCAACTTGCAATTTTCTTTTAATACCAAAGGGATTCTCTCCTGCACCTGCATCCTGAAGCAAGGAGGATTTAAGCGGATAGCTCATATTTTTCGACTGCCCTGAACCATAATTATTACTTAAAGGTGTACGGACAATGTTATTTTTCTCAAGATTGTCTATTATCCGGAATATTTCAGATTTATTATCCGAGTCTTTTGTGCATGATAAAAGAAAAATAAAGATAATCGCAATTATGGCAGCAAAAACTTTATTTTTATCCATTTGCTTAGCTCTTACAAACATTGTAGATTATTTCCTTTAAAGGTTCAATCATCCATTCTCATGAAAGCAGTACAAATGATATAAAAACACCTGAAAACACAAAATTTGACACAGAGGACGCTGAAGACACGGATTAAAACGATAAAGCATTCGACGCGGATTTTCGCGGATACACTAAGATGCTTTTTCTTTTTTGGCTTGCACCCAAAAAACAAAAAGCACTTTCCAATTTGTGCTATAGCACAAAATGAAAACCTTTATCTCAACTTACTTCGCATAGCGAAGTGATGAAGGGTTGATTTGTTTTGCCAATTCATTGGGAAAACAAATCAACGTTTTAGTCTTATTCGTGTCTATCCGCGTAAATCCGTGTCAAATATTGTTTTTATGCTATTTTTCATTTACTATTTATTATTTACTTTATATTATATGTATCGACATTTCTTATAAATAACTCAGATAAATCTGAATTATTTACGAGTTGAGGTTGCCGCAGATACGAGGCGCAGGGGATGAAGCTGTGGTCCTTCACTGCGAATCCGCTGCAACAAAGTAGATGAGGTAAGATCGGCTCGCTCGTAGAGTAAGAAATGTCGATTAAAATATAGATTACATTATAAACGAAATGGTCAATTGAATCACAATAGGAATCAGGGTAAAATATTAACCTAAAAATGTGTAACATAAAAATCGACATTTCTTATAAATAACTCAGATAATGCTGTATAACAAGAAGATCCGAATCGGAGTAATCGGCGGGGCAAAACCGGATGCACATGCCAGAAAAACCGCATTTAAAGTCGGAAAACTTATTGCAGAAAAGGGCGCTATTCTTGTTTGTGGCGGACTAAGTGGCGTTATGGAAGCAGCAGCACAGGGAGCAAAACAAGCTGGAGGATTAAGTATAGGCATTCTCCCTGGGAATTCTCCCCAAGATGCCAATCCCCATATTGATATTGCTATTGCAACCGGTTTGGGTTATACCCGTAATTCTCTGGTAGTAATGAACTCTGATATTTTAATTGCAATTGACGGGCGATACGGCACCCTCTCCGAAATTGCCTATGGCCGTGTCCAAGGTAAAAAGATCATCGGCATCTCGACCTGGGACATAAAAGGTGTTATCAAAGCGGAGACTGCAGAGGAAGCAGTAAACCTAGCACTTAAAGACGCCTATCCTTTGATAAGATAATATCAAGATCAAGCAAGAATGCAGAATAATTGTACAGTCCCACTCGACAAATGAAACAGACCTATAAAATAACCATCAGTTATGATGGGACAGATTATTTTGGCTGGCAGCGGCAACCGGAAAAAAAGACTATCCAAGGAGAAGTGGAAAAGGTTCTATACAATTTCCAATCAAAAAAAATCAATGTTCTCGGCGCCGGCCGAACTGACTCTGGGGTACATGCTGTAGGACAGGTCGCTCACTTTAGGGCCGATCTAAAACTCGACAACTCAGAACTTCAGCAAGCGATAAACGGCCAACTTCCCCATGACATTAGGGTTACAACCCTGGAAATAACCAGTCCTGATTTTCACGCCCGCAAATCTGCCCGCTCAAAAATATATCAATACAGAATATTCAACACACGTGATATCAGTCCTTTTCTGATAAGATATGCTCTCTACATGCCCTCTCCCCTTAATATTACAAAAATGAAAAAAGCAGCAGCGCATTTTATCAGAGAAGACGATTTTTCTGCTTTTTCCTCCAACCGGCTGCTTCATCCGGTAAGAAAAGTCTTTCGTTCTGAGATAAAAAAGAAAGGTAAGGAGATTATTTATACTGTCGAAGCTACCGGATTCCTAAAATATATGGTAAGGACCCTGGTCGGCACTCTCTTAGAAATCGGGAAAGGCAAGCTGGAGCCTGAAGATATTGATAAGCTCTTTAAACTAAAAAAACGGGCTCTCTCATCCCCTACCGCTCCCTCAAAAGGGCTTTGCTTGGTAAAAGTTAATTATTAAATGTTCTAGCCTGAACTATTCATAAAACTCTGGCTATTGTGATGCTGCCCCAGGTAAAGGTTACTATCACAGCCAAAACATTCCCCAGTACCAATCCTATCCAGACACCGGTTAATCCTAATCCAAAGACAATACCAAATAGATATGCTATAGGCACTTGTAATATGATAGTCCTCAAAATAGTGACTATTAAAGACCTTGTCCCCATGCCTATTCCCCGAAACATAGCGGAAGTCAACATACCTAAAGGCACAGTTGGGTAAAATATTGCTGTTATACGAAGGAATCTCACCAGATTAGCTGATATATGGGCCGCTTCTTTTGAATATGTGAATATGTAAGAGACTTGGGAGGCAAAGACAGCAATAATCACCCCGACACTTAATTCAATAATTACCCCTATTTTAATAGCATAGAGATAAGCAGTTCTCAGTTTATATTTATCTTTTGCCCCAAAAGCAGCTCCTGTTACAGCTGTCACCCCTGTAGCTAAACCAAGCAACGGTATAACCCCCAGCATCACTATTCTCCAACCGCTTGTAAAAACTGCAACTCCGTCATCTCCGTTTACAATCTCGATAATAATAATAAGAAAAACCATAGTAGCAGACATGGAAAGTTGGGCCAAGGAAGAAGGTACTCCCACCCTGAGGATCTCTTTCAAAATCTCTTTTTTATATTTAAAATCCTTAAAAATTATATCCACATAAGTATTACGTCTAATAAACAGCCAGTAAGTGAATAACAAAGAGCTGGTCATCAATGAAATAATAGTTGCCATTGCAGCCCCAACTACTCCAAAATCGAGGGTATAAATAAATATAGGATCAAGGATAATATTTAGACCCGAACCTAATATTAACCCATACATGGCTCTTTTTGCATCGCCCTCCCCTCGAAGTACTGCATTTGCTACATTTGAGAAAATAACAAATACCGACCCTGCAAAAATAATTCTGGCATAAGCAGCAGCCATAAACCCAACCCGATCGCTACTGCTAAGAGCGATAAAAATCCCTTTAATAAAGGGCAGAACAGAAAAAGTTAGAACAAGAGCAATTGTTAATCCCAGGATTAAAGTATGGACGGCAGTATTACTTGCTGCCTCTCTATTTCTTTCTCCGATCCTTCTTGAAATTGCAGAGCTGCCGCCTACCCCGATTCCCGCCCCAATGGCTATGAGGATTAAAAAAAAAGGGAAAAACAACCCGACCGCCGCTAATTCATCCGCACCCAAACCCGCTACCCAAAATCCATCCACTACATTGTAGATGGATTGAACAAACATACCGAACATCATGGGCCCGGAAAGTTTCCGTATTGCCTTTTTGGGTTCGCCCAGGAGATCCCTTACCCCTTGGGTTATATGCTTATCCTCAACTTGCATTTTATTTACTTAGTCTCTCGCAGGAAAAATTATATCCTTTACATGTGCTTTAAATAAAAAGACGCATTATAACAATTCTATCTGTATATATATAGTACTGTTGAACTAACCTGAACTATTCATAAATAAATGGCGATGTTATTATTATTATTTTCTTTTCAATGATATGCAAGGTTTTTTCATGAATGATTATCGTAACTATTTTCTCGTTTTTATTTTTAATTTTAATCGCCATTTTTTTACCATTAAGGCGAGCCGATCTCACAGCATCTGCTTCGTTACAGAGTACTTGCGGTGAAGTACCACAGCTGCGTACCCTGTGCCTTACATATGCGGCAACCTCGACTCGTGAATAATCCAGGCTAAGTAAGCATCTCCTTTATTGTAATGAGAGAAAATGCCACCAACCATTCATAAAAAAATCAGGAATAATTCAGGTCAGGGTAGCAGGTCGTCGGTACTCAAAACTGTTTATTTGACATATTAATGGCGATAGTAGTAAATATATAGGACTAATAACAAGAAAAAGGAAGGCATATATGCATGGATTGGAACTGCTTGACTGGATTGTCATTGCGTTGTATTTTTCTGTATTATTCGGCATCGCCATATGGGTCATCAGGCAGAAACAGGATTCTCCTACCGACTACTTCCTCGCCGGAAGGCACATCGGCTGGTTTGTTATCGGAGCTTCAATTTTTGCCTCTAATATAGGTTCGGAACACATAGTTGGGCTGGCCGGGACAGCAGCAAAAAGCGGAGTTGCTATGGGGCATTACGAACTGCATGCCTGGTGTGTGCTGCTTTTGGGGTGGGTTTTTGTCCCCTTTTACATGCGCAGCAAAGTTTTTACCATGCCGGAATTTCTAGAAAAGCGCTATTCCCCTACAGCCCGCTGGTTTTTATCAGTAATCTCTTTGGTCGCATATGTGCTGACAAAAGTATCCGTAACCGTGTATGCGGGTGCAGTTGTATTTCAGGCCCTTATGGGTATTAAATTCTGGACGGGAGCATTGATCATTGTAATACTTACGGGAATTTACACAGTTTTAGGCGGACTGCGAGCTGTCGTCTATACCGAAAGCCTGCAGGCAATAGTGCTGATAATCGGTTCAGTCACTGTAACTGTTATAGGATTGATCAAAATAGGCGGCTGGGGGAACTTAGTTGCAGTTGCCGGAAGCCAGCATCTAAACCTGTTTTTGCCCCTGAATCATCCGGATTTCCCCTGGTTGGGAATGGTATTGGCTCCTCCCATAGTAGGTATCTGGTACTGGTGTACTGACCAATATATCGTCCAACGGACTTTAGCAGCTAAAAATGAAGCCCAGGCAAGGCGCGGTTCGATCTTTGCTTCCTACCTGAAACTCCTCCCCTTCTTTATTTTTATCATCCCCGGAGTGATCGCTTATGCTCTGACCCAAACCGGCCAGCTTAACCTTCCCGCTTCTGACCAGGCTTTCCCGGTGATGGTGAAAACGCTATTACCTGTAGGTTTAAGAGGCTTGGTAGCCGGAGGTTTACTAGCAGCACTTATGAGCTCTCTGGCTGCGGTTTTTAACTCCTGTTCCACCCTTTTTACTATGGATATCTATAAAAAACTCAAGCCCAAGTCATCGGAAAAATCTCTGGTTTCAGTCGGCAGGATAGCAACCGGAGTTGTAGTGGTCTGCGGAGTCCTCTGGATCCCGTTTATGAAACATATTTCCGGAGAGCTGTATCATTACTTACAGAGCGTTCAAGCTTACATAGCACCTCCCATTGCCGCAGTTTTCCTGCTGGGACTATTCTGGAAAAGGATCAATGCCGCAGGAGCGGTCACTGCCCTTTTCGGAGGTTTTGTGATCGGTATGCTGCGGCTGGTCGCAGAACTTAACAAGGAAGTTTTAACCGGTTGGCTGTATACTTTCGCAGATTTAAATTTTCTCTACTTCTGTGTCTATCTATTTCTGGTATGTATTGCCCTGATGATAACTGTAAGTATCTTTACAAAACCACCCTCATATGAAAAGCTCAAGGGGCTGACTTACGCAACAACAGTGCTTGAAGATAAGCAGGCTTCACGGGCAAGTTGGAACAAGAAAGACGTTGTGCTCTCCCTTATCATCCTGGTAATCATCGCGCTGGTCATGATCTACTTTTCACCCTTGATCATAGGATAAAAAATGCTGACTGACTTAAAAGAAAAAGTATGGAAAGCTAATTTAGACCTGGTAAAATATGATCTGGTAACATTGACCTGGGGAAATGTCAGCGGCATAAACCACGAAAAAGGACTGGTCGCCATCAAACCAAGTGGGATGTCTTATGAAGCCATGAAGCCGGAAGATATTGTTATAGTCGATCTGTCCGGAAAAGTGGTCGAAGGGAAGCTTCAACCTTCCTCAGACACCCCTACTCACCTGGAACTCTATAAAGCATTTGGAGAGATTTCGGGAGTAACCCATACTCACAGCGAATTTGCGGCCATGTTTGCCCAGGCTTACAGGGAAATCCCCTGCTTGGGAACAACTCATGCAGACCTATTTAAGGGGGACATCCCCCTTACCCGAATGATGAAAAAAGAAGAAGTGGAAAATAACTATGAAAAAAACACCGGCAAAGTGATTATAGAACGTTTTGCCAGGCTTAAGCCTTTAGAGATGCCCGCTGTTTTGGTTGCCGGCCACTCTTCTTTTTCCTGGGGAAAAAGCCCGGATGAGGCGGTTAAAAACAGCCTGATCCTGGAAAAGGTTGCAAAGATGGCCTGGGGAACGCTTTGTTTAAATCCGGAATGTGATAATTTTCCGGACTATCTTTTAAACAAACATTATCAGCGCAAACACGGCCCGAAAGCCTATTACGGGCAGAAAAAATAATAATTATCCAGCCTCAATTGCTTATGGCAGCTGAGGATAGGGTGCGGATTTCTATTACTTTTATCCAGTCTGCAATATCATTGATAACAGTTTCAGCCACATGACCTTGTTTTTGATATTCTGAAGGAGAACTTGGACCTTCTCCAGAAATAAAAAGGTGATTAAGAGAAGGATAGAGTTTGACAGGAGTTTAAGAGATAAAGTCTTTTTACAGATGTAACTCTCTATAAATGAAGGAGTTATGAGGTGATCGGTTGTAAGACCCCACCCGGCCTGAGTTCCCAGCCAAACGCCTTTAGGACGTCCGCTTGGGTCTCGGTCGGCGTATCGAGCGCCTGTTCGGGCGTCCTCTTGCCGGCATACCACAACCAAGTCGAGTTCAGGTGCGACATCTCCTCAAGGATCCGGCGTCCGCTATA
>JAUWNW010000117.1 GCA_030612445.1 Candidatus Aminicenantota bacterium | reverse complement strand
ACTCCTTCGCTCCTTAAAGCTAATTTTACCCCCCCACAAATCGATTTTAAGCTATATTTTTAGGGCAAATAATACCTCTAAATGATTGATAAAATTAAAGTTATCATGGTCCGACCCCATATCCGCATATCCGGCATATCCAGGATTAGTTAATAACCGAAAAGACGTGGTAAAAACATACTTATTTCCGGAATAAAGGTCACCAGCAGCAGGGCAAGCAGCATAGCCATATATAGAGGTATTAGCGGTCTTATTACTTTTGCGATAGATGTCCCGGCTATGCCGCAGCCTATAAACAGCACACTTCCCACTGGGGGTGTACACAGGCCGATACTCAGGTTCAGGACCATGATTATGCCGAAATGAATCGGGTCTATCCCTAACTGCACAGCCACAGGCAAAAATATGGGTGTAAAGATCAAAACCGCTGGAGTTATATCCATAAAAGTCCCCACCAGCAAAAGCACCAGATTGATAAGCAGGAGGATGACGATTCTGCTCTCCGATACCGCCATAAGCGCTGTACTTATATTCTGGGGGATGTTCTCAAAGGACATAATCCAGGACATGCCCATTGATGCCCCTACCAGCAGCATAACAATGGCGGTTGTAGAAGATGTATCGAGCAGAATCTGAGGTAGCTCCCTCCATTTGACTTCCCTGTATATAAAAACTGCAAGGATAAAAGTGTATAAGACCGCAACCGCTGAAGCCTCGGTCGCAGTAAAGTATCCGGCTATAATCCCGCCTATAACCAGGACTATTAAAAAAAGACTGGGCAAAGCGTCGAGAAACTTTAAGGCAGCTTCCTTAAACTTATATCCCGGCTCGATTGGATAATTTTTTCTATAAGCTATAATCCCGGCAATCAGCATCAAAGACAATCCCATTAACACCCCGGGAAGATATCCTGCTACAAAAAGCGCTCCTATGGAAACTCCGCCGCTGGCTAATGAATATACGATAAGCACATTGCTGGGAGGGATGATGAGTCCGGTAGTGGCAGCTGTTATATTTACGGCAGCGCTATAATTCAGATCATAGCCCTCCTTTTTCATCATAGGGACCATAAAACCGCCGATAGCAGCGGATGAGGCAACTGCCGAACCTGAGATCGAGCCAAACAACATATTAGCCATGATGTTTACAAAGGCCAGGCCCCCAGGAAACATACCCACCATAACCTTTGCAAATGCAATCAGCCGTCTCGCTATCCCCCCTCTGTTCATGAGCTGGCCGGAAAGAATAAAAAAGGGGATAGCCAGCAGAGCAAAACTGTCCAGTCCGGTAGCCAGCCGCTGGGCTGCAGTGGTCAGGGCCGGGCCTGTATTTATGCTCATGAGCATAGTGGAAACAGTGGCAATCCCTATACTGAAAGAAATAGGAACTCCGATCAACAACAATATAGAAAAACTTCCAATTAAGATAAAAACATTAAGCAGTTCCATATCTATTTTCCCTTACCTCAAATCCCTTCCCTATTTACAGCTTCAAGTACCGGCTCCTGTATCTCTTTTCCCTTGATCCTGTCCCCAATAAAAACTAAGGCATAAAACATAATAAGCAGCCCGCTTATAGGCAGCACCAGATAGACATATCCTAACTTTACCCTGAGGGCAGCGGAAATTTGGTCAAGTGCCAAGGTGATAGCTACCAGACGAATTCCGCCAACAACCATTACGAGAAGAGCAAAAAGGAAAATAAAAAACTGGATGGCAAACTCAGCAATTTCCCTTATCTTTCCCTTAAGCTGTTCCAAAATGACTTCAATAGCCAGATGCATTTTCCGGCCGGCAGCATAGGCAGCACCCAGTAATCCGACCCAGATAAGAAGGAAGCGGGCCAGTTCCTCTGTAAAAGCACTTGGGTTATTAAGGATAAAACGGGTAAATACCTGCCACAGCACATTAAACACATTAGCTGCCATAAGCACAATAAGAGTCCAAGCCAAAATACTATCGACCTTATCTTTTGCTTTTTTCCAGCTCATCTAACCGCTTTTATCTGCTGAATGATTCGGTTAATCTCCGGCTGATTCTCATATTCCTTGTATAAGGAATTCACTTTGTCGGCAAACAACCCCTTGTCAGGATAGTAAATTTTGACGCCATGCGCCTGCACCTCCTCCAAAGCCCGCTGAGTTGCTTTTTTCCATAGTTTTTTTTGATAAATAGCAGATTCCTCTGCCGCTTCCTGAAGTATGGATTTAAACTCAGAAGAAAGACTTTGCCATACTTTAGTGCTGACTATAAGTACATCTGGGACAGCAGTATGTTCATCCAGAGAATAGAACTTGCATACCTCATAATGCCGGGAAAGATGAAAGCTGGGCGGGTTATTTTCCGCCCCATCAACCACTCCCTGTTGGAGAGCTGAATATAGCTCACCCCAGGCGATGGGCGTAGGTGATCCGCCAAGGGCTGTAACCATGCGCATAGAAGTCGGGCTTTCCTGAGTGCGCACTTTGATCCCTTCCAGGTCAGAAGGACATAAAACAGGCTTATCTTTAGTGTAAAAACTACGGCTGCCGGCATCATAATAACAAAGCCCTCGCAGCCAATATTTCTCCCCTGCTAAAAGAAGTTTTTGTCCAACCTCCCCTTCCAGGGCTTTAAAACGATGCTCTTTATCCCGGAATAAATAAGGCAGGCTCAAGATACTCATAGCCGGCACAAATCCTTCCAATGCACTACAGGACACTTTGGTCATATCCAGGCTTCCGATCTGAAGCAGCTCCAGGCATTCCCGTTCAGAACCTAATTGCTCACTGGGATAGATATCTATGCGCAGCCGGCCTTGTGATCTTTCTGCAACCCGGTCAGCCATTAATTCCATAGCCAGGTGGACAGGATGAGTGGGGTCAAGCCCATGGCCTAACTTTATCACCATAACCCTTCTGTCAGTTTTACAGCCTGCCAGGAGGAGAGAAAAAACTAAAAAGAATATAAGGAAAATTGCTATATTGTTACATTGCTTCATTGTTAATAACCAGTAAATGGTGAATGGTAAATGGAAAATGGCAGAAAAACCTGAGTAATCTATGGTAATAAAAGTTATTCATAGTTATTCGTAGTTATTTGCAGGCTAACGCCCGCGTAATTTATTGCTTTTTAAAACTATTAATAACATAGGCGCTAGCCTATTAATTACTATAAATAACGCAGGCTATGCCTGCAAATAACTCTGTATTTCCTGCTTTTCCTGTTTTTCCTGTTTTTCCTGGTTTTTCAGCCTTATCATTCTGCTTTTCCTGTTTTTACTGTTTTCCCTGCTTTCCTGTATTTTCTGCCTTATCATATTGTGGGTTTTATTAGTTTAACCTGAATCTTATCAAATTCTGCAGCCAGCCTGGAAAACATATCCTTATCCTTAAACATTCCAATTATCGCCCCGCCGGAACCGGCAAACTTAGCTGAAGCTCCGCATTGGCGGGCAGTCTGGATCATTTTTTGGTTACTGCTGCTTATCTTCATAATCCGGCTGCGCAGGTCAAAATTTTCATTCATAATTTCAAACAAACCCTCTTTATCTCCTTCAAGCAATATTTTTTTTCCGATCTCAGCGATATTTGCAATCTTTTCTAAAGTATTAACCACAAAAGAGTCTCCTCTTTCAAAACCTATTCGAATATCATTTAACACCCGCCCCGACACTTTTCCCAGGGCCGGTTTGTAGGCAAGGAAAAGCTGGGGTAAAAGTTTTAGCTCCAGGGACTCATATTTTCCGTACCCATGTGCTTTTATGTAGTCCCGGTTCAAGTCCATATAAACACACCCCTCATAAACCTGGATGACCCGGTCCATAAAACCGGCGTTAATACCCAGCTCCTCCTTTTCCGCATCCAAAATAAGAGATGGCTGGACATTTTTCGGTATATCCACTTGATAAAACTTCATAAGCGCCCGTAAGGCAGCCGTGATAATGGCACTTGAACCTCCCAGGCCAAGCTGGCGGGGGATTGTAGATTCATAGCGGACAGTAAAATTTTTTTTACCCAGCCTGAAATCATTTTCCCGGCAGTATGCAAAAAAAATTTTTATTATCGCTTTTATAAGACGCTCCCCACTATAATACCCATACACTCTGATCTTTTCGACCATATCCTGCATACTCCGGTACTCAGGGACATCTTGGTCCTGGGCAACAATCCTCAGTTTAGAACTCTCTTTCAATTTAACACAAGCACGGAAATCTTTTATAGATATGGCTATAGTTTTCCCAAAATAACCATCCGAGGGATTACCTAACAGTCCCGCCCGGGCATAAGCATATTCTTCAATCAACAACTGCAAGAACTCCTTTTACATACCCGAGTGACTCCGCCACTCCGGGAAGCGGGTCATCCGCATCCTTTTCAAACTCAAAAGAAGCTGTTCCCTTATAGCCAATCTTAAGCAAAGTGCGGAGAAATTCTGGGATATCGATCACACCCCTGCCAATCTCGATAGTCTGCCCTTCTTTAGAGGCGGCAGAAACATCTTTTATATGTACATCAAGGAGCCGGTCGGCAAATCTTTCCGCTGCTGCTGAGGGGTCAACCCCGGCCCTCTGCGTGTGTCCTATATCAATACACAGACCAATACGCCGGTCCAGGCTTTTAATCTTTTCATAGGCACTTGCTGGAGTAGGATAGACCTTATCGGTCGGCCCATGATTATGAATAGCTACTTTAATGTCATATTCTTTGACCTTATTATCGACTAATTCCAAAAGACCAGGTTCCGGTACACCTATTATCACTTCCATACCCGCAGAACTTGCATACTCAAAAGCCCTGTCTACCTCTACCCTGTTTTTCATATATACAACCCCGCCTCCATAAAGCTTAAGCCCGGCAGCTTTGACCTTACTGACTGTTGAGGTTATCTCCTCTTTTGTGCTCTCCAAAGGAAGGTGAAAGCTCTTAAAGGCAATTCTTTTAAGTCCCAGCCTTTTGGTCATTGCCAGGGTATCTTCTAAATTAAACTTACGGAAAGTGTAAGAAGCCATTCCCAGGGTAAAAGGGGCAGCTGATTTTGCCGGTCTTTCCAGGCTGCCGGCTTTAGAAGCTCTCGCAATCTGGGGAAGCGATGTCGCTGCTATTCCCATACCGGTAATCTTTATAAAATCCCGGCGTGTCGTTTTTTGCATATCTCCCTCCTCCCTGAACTATTCCTAAAAATTGCCGATGTTGTATTCAAAAAAAATCAATAACTAATTTTATCATCGGCACTTTTTACCCTTCGGGCGAGCCGATCTTACCGCATCTACTTTGTTACAGCGGATTCGCGGTGAAGGACCACAGCTTCATCCCCTGCGCCTCGCATCTACGGCAACCTCGACTCGTGAATAATTCAGGTTCTCCTGAACTATTTATAAAAGATGTCGATATGTATGATATAAAGTAAAATGCAAATTGTAAATTGTTTCATCTGCGGCAACCTCGACTCGTGAATAGCTCAGGTACTCTGAATTATTCATAAAACCGGGAGTACCCAGGGTTTCCGGTAATGGCTTTTTACCAGTTTCTGGCCTTCCGGGTCACCAGTTATCTTCTCTTTATCTGCATCCCAGTGTACATACCTCTGCAGGCGTACTGCAATATTAGCTAGGTGGCAGGCAATTACAGACTTATGGCCAATTTCTACATCAGCAACCGGTTTTTTCCTGCTCTTTAGACAGTCTAAAAAGTTTTTCACATGCGTAAAGTGATAATCTCTTGAGCTGCTCTGCCTGGGTACAGCCTGCATCCGGTTTACCCGATTTGGCTGTTTAAAACTATCAGTTTCGGAATGGACTTCCCATCCTCCCCGGTCTACAACAAGGATCCCGTTTTCTCCATGAAACTCTACCCCATGTTCTCGCTGCCAGGGGCCTATGCCGCAGCCTATCATATGCTCCCACAAGAGGGAGAAACTTTTAAACTCTACAATGGACTGCTGCGTATCGGGCGTCTCCCGGATATCATCAGGAAAACCGTATTTGCCTCCGATGGCCATAGCCCCTTTCGGGTCTTCCTGCATGGCCCACATGACAACATCCACCATATGCGCCCCCCAGTCAGTCATAAGGCCGCCGGAATAGTCCCAGAACCAGCGGAAATTATGATGGACTCTCATCGGATTATAAGGCCGCTTGGGAGCAGGACCCAGCCAAAAATCATAATCTATATGGGCAGGAGGCTTTTCGTCAGGCGGATGGCCCAGTCCCCCCTTCCAGTCCAAATACGTCCAGGAGCGGAGCATCCGCAGTTTCCCAAGTTTTCCAGATCGTACAAAGGAAACAGCATCCTGGAAGTGTTCCGCACTGCGCTGTTGAGTACCCACCTGTACTATACGGTTAAACCTGCGAGCAGCATTTACCATGGCTCTCCCCTCTTCTATGGTGGTGGCCAGCGGTTTTTCCACATATACGTCTTTTCCACTCTGACAGGCATAGATGGTAGGCAGAGCATGCCAGTGATCAGGTGCGGCCACAATTACAGCATCTATATCCTGGCGGTCGATTATCTTACGGAAGTCCTTGTAGGCATCAGGTTTTTTGCTGCGGTTATCCTCAACAATTTTTACACCTTCAGCAAGGTGTTTTTC
Source organism: Candidatus Aminicenantota bacterium (assembly GCA_030612445.1). Classification (GTDB taxonomy): domain Bacteria; phylum Acidobacteriota; class Aminicenantia; order Aminicenantales; family Aminicenantaceae; genus JAUVXM01. The sequence goes on along the minus strand of JAUWNW010000117.1, from coordinate 2,899 downwards.
ATCAACATCTGCAACTGCCAAGCATTCCACTTCCGGAACACGGAGAAAATCACTAAGATTAGCTTTTCCCATACCTCCGCTTCCGATCAGGGCGATATGGATTTTATCGCCCGAGCTGACTTTTCTTGAGGCAGCTTGGACATTTACAGCTGACTCGAAACCAGCAATAAGCGCAGTTGTCCCTGCCAAGGTATAAGCTGATTTGCCTAAAAATTCCCGTCTTGTCACTTTTTTCATTTTCTCTCCCAATTACAAATACAGTTAATACTATACAAATTAATCAGCCCCTTTGCCAATGTTTTTCTAAACTGGAGTTCCCCTCTGCACAACCAGGCTGGGATGGTTTTTTGTTTGATAATTAACTGCAGTTCTGTCATTATATTTAAAATGATAAAAAAGAGTTTAATCAGTCTGATAACCGCCTTTCCATTACTCATGCTGCTTGCTTGCAGCCAGCAGCAAACTTCCGACCCCACTTATTCAGTCCCAGCAGAGCCTACCGCTCTTTCAGAAACCGAAAAGAGGGAAGGATGGATACTGCTTTTTGACGGAGAAACATTTAACGGCTGGTGCGGCCTGGGGCAAGAGCAGATCCCAAAAGGTCACTGGGTTATTGAGGGAGGAACTATAAAAAAAGTTCCCAGCGGAGAAGTTCCCCTGCAGCAAGACGGCCAGCCGCTTAAAGGCGGAGACATTATGACTGTCCTGGCCTTTAAAGACTTTGAGCTTTATTTTGAGTGGAAAATAAGCCCGGCTGGAAACTCCGGTATCAAGTACAATGTTTCAGAGGAGATGTCAACTTCTTACCCTCCTTCGCATGCAGCTTTAGGTTTTGAATTTCAGATTCTTGATGATGAACGTCATCCGGATGCCCAGAATGGCCCAAACCGCACAGCCGGAGCTTTGTATGACCTTATAGCCCCATCAGAAAAAATCCTCAAACCAGTGGGAGAATTTAATACAGCCCGTATTATTTTTAAGGGGAACCACGGTGAACACTGGCTTAACGGAACTAAAATACTGGAATACGACCTCAAAACACCTGAGATGAATGACCGGCTTGCTGCCAGCAAATATCATGATATTTCCGGATTTGCCGACAAACGCAAAGGCCATATTGTGCTGCAGGACCACACGGATGCAGTCTGGTACCGTAATATAAAAATACGTGTTAATAACCAGTAAATGGTGAATGGTAAATAGAAAATGGCACAAAAACCTGAGTAATCTATGGTAATAAAAGTTATTCATAGTTATTCGTAGTTATTTTCGGGCTAACGCCCGCGTAATTCATTGCTTTTAAAACTATTAATAACACAGGCTGTGCCTGCAAATAACTGGATAGTTAAAAGGAGGGAGATTTTGAAAGGAAATAATATGACCCGTAGAAACTTTATTAAAACCGTATCCGCCGGTACTGCCGGAGCAGCCTTGGGGATACCGGCTGCAAGTTACCGCCGTATTTTAGGCTCTAATGATAGAGTGAGAGTCGGGATCGTTGGATTTTCCGACCGGGCCCGGAACTCGCTTATTCCGGCGTTTTTAAATTATGCAGATGACCTTAATTTCGAGTTCACTGCTGTTTCAGATATATGGAACCGCCGCCGGAAAGAAGGAGTAGACTTTCTCAAGCAGAAAACCGGCCGAAATATCACTCCCATGCGCAATAACGAGGAACTATACGCCTCTGGTAAAGCAGACGCTGTCATTATCAGTACAGCCGATTTTCAACACGCACGCCACTGTATCCAGGCTGTAGAGGCTGGCCGGGATGTCTATGTGGAAAAACCCTTTGCCAATACCATGGAAGATGCCCGGGCCGCCTTAAAAACCGTTGAGAACAGCCAAAAAATTGTTCAGATCGGAACCCAGCGCCGCAGCGCCAGCAACTACATCCAGGCTGACAGATTCATCCGTTCAGGACAATTCGGCGATATAGCAGCGGTTGAAATGACCTGGAATGTCAATCAACCCGGACGCTGGCGCCGGCCTCAACTTGTAGCAGATCTCAGAGAAAAGGACGTAGACTGGAAACGCTATCTTATTAACCGGCCCTATGAATCCTGGAATCCGCGCAAATATATAGAATACCGCCTTTTCTGGCCTTATTCCTCCGGAATCCCCGGTCAGTGGATGGTCCACCAGATCGATACTGTACACTGGTTCACCGACCTTCCCCATCCCCGCAGTGTAGTTGTCAATGGCGGGATATATCTATGGAAAGACGGACGCAAGAGCTGGGACACCTTAACTGCCGTCTTTGATTACGGCCCTCTTAAAGACAGATCTAAAGGCTTTCAGGTGGTATATTCCTCCAGACAGACTAACTCAGCCGGAGGAGTAAAGGAACTATATTTTTCCAATGGAGGCACCCTCAACCTCAAGACCAACAGGATAACTCCTGAGGGAGGATTGACTCAAAATATGGCGGAAGTAATGAAAATGAAAGAAAACAGATTAGAGGAAACCTCGATCGCCAAATCAGGCAGCGTAGAAACCGCAGCTGATACCGGCACTGACAATGACACCCTCGCCCACATGCGAAATTGGATGGAATGCGTCCGCAGCCGGAAAAAACCTAATGCAGATATCCGGGCCGGATACAATCACTCCACTGCTTTGTGTATGACTATTGCTGCCATGTTCTCAGGAAAACGCATATCCTTTGATGATTCCAAGCAGGAAGTGGTAGTGAGTTAAAAAGTCAACCCGATTTAATTGTACTCCTCTAAATAAAATTTTACGCTGAGGACACGGATGGACGCGGGGAAAAAGCGGTAAAGCATTAGACGGTAGAGTAGAAGCAGGTGACAGGTGATGAGATTACGCTATAGTCTGTGTCCGGGTTTCCCCTTTTGTGTCTAAGTAAGCGCATATCATACATCTGGAACCTGCTCCC
>JAUWNW010000092.1 GCA_030612445.1 Candidatus Aminicenantota bacterium | reverse complement strand
ACAAACGTTTCCAGATGCTGGTGAAAGAGATTAAAAAAATCGATCCGGATGTAATTTTTCTCCAGGAGGCAAACCCGGTACATAGTTACAGTACTCGGCTGGCGCAAGCATTGCAGTTTGACAAAATTCATCAGGTTGCCCTTGGAGGCATAAAATTGGGACCATTGGGTATCCCCTCGAACCTGAAAGAAGGCAATGCTATTTTGGCGCGTTCAGAGCTGAAATTGAAAACACATGACGTCTGGAAACTATCCGGTTCCTTTGGATTATTCGGGGACATCTTTACCTGCCATTTTGATGAATCCATTTTTGCCCTGGTGGGGCGAATCATGATGGATTCCACACCGATTTTTCTGGTAAATACTCATCTGGTCTCGTCTCCATCGGCAGAATCGGATGTGATCACTCAATTCAGAGGATTGGTAGAGTCTGGCGAAATAACTGAGGATGAATACGAACGAGGCCTTGAAAAGAGCAAAGCTTTCCATAAGCGCAGAGAAAAAGAGATTTTTGGGTTGTTAAAAAAGATAAAGCATCTGCCGGTTGGATCACCGGTGATTCTGGGAGGAGACTTCAATGTGCCGGCTCAATCCCCAGAGATACAAACTCTTTTAAATGTGGAGTCGGAGCAGTTGTATTTCATTGATACCTTCATTCAAAAGAAGGGAGCTGCCCGTTTCACCTGGAATCCGATAACCAATAAAAATATTCAGCTTGCCCAAAAGGGTATTCAGAGAAAGAATAAAAGGGCCAGCGGTTATGATCGACTCTGCAAACTGGACAAAATGCAGCCTAAACGGATTGATTATATTTTTCTGAGCTCTCACTTTTCTCGAGAAGATATCAAAGATTTCAGGATTGTGTTTGAGTCGAATGAACAAGGAGTTAATGTTTCAGATCACTATGGAGTGTTGAGTGAGGTGGGTCTGGATAATGTGTTAATCCGGGCTCCCAAAGAATTTGATGAAATTGAAAAGATAGCCGAACCCAAATTCGAATTTATGCCTATCCTGATGTGGGATACGGATATTGGCTTTGGATATGGCATCAAACTTTTTTATTTGAATCCTTTAAAAATGAATGAATCCTTTGATCTGATCCTTTTTAACAGTAGCAAAGGTGAACAATGGTACCGCTTGGTTTTTTCTTTGCCAGATTTTGAGCGCAGACAGGGAAAAATATACCCGATTTCTTTGGATTTGACGCTGGATTATGATAAGTACATTAAAAATAATTATTTTGGAATCGGTAATGAATCTGCATTTGAAGATCGGGAAGTATATACCCGGGAACCTCTTGAAATCACCATGACGGCGAGCCGGGGATTTATCCCGACACTGGTGGGACAATTTGGCTTGAGATACAAGACAGTTAACAATTATAATTTTGCAGAAGATAGCAGGCTCAAAAGTACACCGCCTGACCTGAATGTGTCCCGGGCCACAGTTTCCTCAATCTATGCAAATCTCCGTTTCGATACCAGGGACAGCTACATAAATCCCTCTACCGGTCTGGTACTTCAGGGAGAAACAGAATATGCCTTTAAAACCAGTTTTGCAAATGTCAATTACCAGAGGATCGCTGCCTGGTTTCAATATTATACGATTCTCCTGTATCCCAAAACTATACTGGCCCTGCGTTTGAACCTTCAAAGTCTTTCTGGTGATGACATTCCCGTTCAATTCCTTCTGCCCATCGGAGGAGGGAGTACCCTTCGGGGATCACCTCAGGACCGGTATCTTGGAAAAACTTCTGCAATTTTTAATGGTGAACTCCGCTTTCCTTTAATCTGGCGCTTTGGCGGTGTAGTGGGTTTTGATGCAGGAAAGGTATGGGATTCCATGGCAGATTTTGATTTAAAACGTTGGGCCACCAATCCAACCATTGGCCTCCGATTTTACATGACCAACTTTCTGGTCAGGCTCGATATTGGCCTGGGAAAAGACTCCACCGGATTATACTTCAATTTTGGTCATGTGTTTTGAGCCGGCTGTATCGCCTTGCTGTTCATAGATCTTGCCAAGCATGTAGAAGCTTTTGACATAGATATTGCTGTAGCCGGTTAGCTACCCTGGGAGTTCCCCGGGAACGCCGGGCGAAGGGAAAAATAGACAATCCTCCTCCCTGGCGTGTTTCTTGAATCACAATCTCTGCCATAAGCAGCTTATATAGTCAGCGTCCTGCCTGTGCGGGGCACGCAGATAGGCATCCGGAGAGGACACTTATGTATCGGGTGCTTTTCCATCACATTGACGGCTTCCTTAAGGCTTATGAGTCAAGATTTGAGCGTGAGCGCGGAATATTTCTAAACATTGGACATTTGAGGGTCTCCGCCTTCCTCCCTGGACAAATACGGCGGCATAGGCGCGTTTCTGCGTTATAAAATATAAATTTGAATTATCTGGTCTTAAACGACACCTTGTCAAAAAGACTGTAGAGTATCGGGACGACAAAGAGGGTAAAAAAGGTAGTAGCTATAAGGCCTCCAATCACAGTGATAGCCATAGGCGCCCGCATCTCTGCGCCTGCAGAAGTACTCACCGCCATAGGAACCATTCCCATAATAGTCGTCAGGGCTGTAATCAGTACCGGACGCAGACGAACAGTGCAGGCCTGCAGTATCGCTTCTTTTATCTCGATTCCCTTCCTCTTTAATTGATTGATATAGTCCACCATAACAATTCCATTATTAACAGCAATTCCTCCCAGCATAACAAATCCTATCATCGCAACAAGACTTATCGGCCATCCCGATATAAGTAATGCTAATACCACCCCGATAAGCGACAAGGGAATTGTAAACATTATCACAAAGGGATGCTTAAAGGATTCGAACTGAGAAGCCATGATCATATAGACTAAAAGAATTGCAAGCGCAAAAACTCCGATCATTGTAATAAAAGCTTTCTGCATCTCTTCATACTGTCCGCCATACTCGATAAAATAACCTATGGGAAGGGTCTTCTCCATTGGAGCTGTTCTCTTAATAATATCGCTCATGACACTACCCAGATCACGCCCTGCAATATTGGCAGTCACACTGACAACACGGGCCTGATTTTCTCTGGTTATCTGAATCGGCCCTTCGCCCTTCGAAATTTCGGCAACCTGATCCAAACGTATCATAGTGTTGGCAGGAGTCTTTATAGGGATATTCCTGATATCATCAATATTATCCCGGTATTTTTTCTGAAATCGCACTCGCACATCAATTTCTTCGTTTTCTTCCCGGTAACGGGTTGCAACTTTACCCAATGATGAGACTTGGACTGCATTTGCAACCTGGCCTACTGTCAAGCCAAATCTGGAAGATTTCTCCCTGTTAATACTGATCTGATATTCAGGTTTTCCTTCGGCAAACGTGTGCGTAACATCTCTAAGGCCTTCAACATCCTGGATCCTATCCTTAATATTATCTGCAATTTCCTTTAACTGCTCAATATCCTTGCCAAAAACTTTTATCTCGATCGGGGCCTGAGCTCCACCCATCATTACCTGGCTCATATCCAGGGCTTCAAACTTTACATCTTTGAGTTTTGGCAATTTATGACGGATCTTTTCCAGAATCTCAAGATCTGATAGCGACCTTTCATCCTGGGGAACAAGACCTACCCACAAAATTCCTTCATGCGGTCCTGAAGGGTTAAAGCCGGAAGCACTATCCTGGGCATTCTCTTCGGCTTGGGAACCAGCTTGGGCAGAGACAATCTTTACTGTCGGCTCATTGAACATAACTTCTTCAGCCATAGAAAGCACACGGTTGGTTTCTTCAAGAGAGGTCCCGACCGGCATTTTCAATTTAATCAGAAGCATGTCCCTGTCTGTAGTCGGCATAAATTCTGTTCCGATAAAAGGAAACAAAACAAAGGAAAGCAGGAAGAGGACAACAGCTGCGGTCAAGACCAGGCCTCTCCGCTTCAGGGCTTTGTGTAGGGCACGGCGGTAAAAATTCCGGGCTTTTTCAAAGCTTATTTTTCTTGGTTTATCACTAGTCCCCCCATGCCTCTGATCGACTTTAAATAACAGAGAGGCGACTAGGGGAATAACTGTTAAGGCTACTAATAGAGAAGCGAGTAAAGAAAATGCGATCGCCAGGGCCAGGCTCCGTGTCATCTTTCCGGTTATGCCGGAAGCGAACATCATGGGGAAAAAGACAGCAATTGTGGTCAAAGTGGATGCTGTGATCGCCATTCCTACTTCAGATGCACCTTTTTTGGCTGCTTCTATGCGATTTTTTCCCTCTTCAAGGTGACGGAATATATTTTCAATCACCACAACCGCATTATCGACCAGCATCCCAATTCCTAAAGCCAGTCCTCCCAAGGTAAGCAGATTAAGAGTATAGCCGGCAACATAAAAAGCAATAAAGGTGGTTATAACTGAAAGGGGGATAGCCAAACCTATGGTTATAGTCGGACGCCAATTGCGCAGAAAGATAAAAATAAACAGGATAGCCAGAATACCTCCGACCAGGGCATTATTCCCGGTCTTGCGGATGACTTGCTGAATCATATCAGACTGATCCATGGCAACAAAAAATTTCACATCAGAGGGTAGAGTCTCTTTAATCTTTGCCAGTTCCTTTTTAACCGCTTTAGCAGTTATGACCGTATTGGCCCCGGAACGCTTGCTGATGATCATGTAAACACCATTCTCTCCCTGGATGCGGGCAACATAGCGTGACTCCTTCATAGTGTCTTTGACGTCAGCTACATCTTTTAGATATATGGGCTGGCCTATCTGGGTGGCTCCTACTACTGTATTTCGGATATCATCCAAGTTTTTAAACTCACCCAGGGTACGCACTAAGAGTTCTGAATGTCTTTCCACTATGTATCCTGCCGGTAGATTAATGTTTTCAGCTCTAAGTGCCATAATGATCTGATCCGGAGAAAGCATCAGGGACTCAAGCGCGGCCTTATCAATATCAACCAGGATCTCCCTGACATCGGTTGAAAATACCTGGGCTGCTGCTACTCCGTCTATTCTTTCCAGCCTCATAGCAACTTCATCTTTTATCAATTCCATTAACTCATATGTTGGCATATCAGACGTGATCCCCCAAAAAATAATAGGCATCTGGGAGATATTGAATTTCACAACCAGAGGTTCTGCCGCATCTTCAGGAAGATACCCTCTGTAAAGGCCGATCTGATCGCGTACGTCCTGACCGGCAAAATCCAAGTTAGTTCCCCACTCAAATTCCACCATAATCATAGAGAGCCCTTCAGATGTGATAGAATCGACTTTTTTAACCCCAGAAACAGAGTTCACTACCTGTTCCAGGGGACGGGTAATGGTATTTTCTATATCTTCAGAAGAAGCACCACTGTAAGTAGTGATAACAGAGACGGTAGGAAACTCCAGATCCGGGAAAAAGTCCAGGCCTAACCGCATAAAAGCAAGAACACCCAGAACCACCAGGATCATAGCAAACATGATCGTGGTGACTTTTCTATTAACGGCAAATTCCGGTAGCTTCATTATTTAACCTCTTTTATTTCTAATTCTGCTCCGTTTTCAAGACCGTAATTCCCTTCAACTACTACAAGGTCTCCTTCCTCAAGTCCCTGCAAAATTTCTACAAGATCGGTATTCTGCAATCCAATCTTGATCTCTCTCTTCTCAGCTTTGTTCCCTTTTGCTAAAAAGACATGACTGTTCTTAAGGACTGCTTTTTGGGGAATTACAAGGGAATCTTCATGAGTGCTGACTTCCAGCACAACTTCTCCAAAAGTATTCGGGCGTAAAAGCAAATCAGGGTTCTTAACTCGTACTTCCACTTTAAATTTCTTCGTCATCGGATCTGCTACCAAATTCACAACAGTCACCTCTCCAGGGAAGGTCTTATCTGAAAATGCCCTGACTTTAAGCCAAGCGACCTGGCCTTTTTTTATGCGGACAATATCCTGATGAGATACATCTACTTCGATCTTAACTTGGGAAAAATCCATAAGAGTAACTACTCCGCTGCTAGGCGAATACCCCCCCATCATAGGATTAATGACATCTCCAACATCAGCATTTTTTGAAGCGATCACACCACTGAAAGGAGCTTTCATAAGAGAAACATTCAGACTATATTTTGCTAAATTGACAGCAGCTCCAGCTTGTTGTAGATTAGCTTCAGCTGAGTCAAAAGCAAGTTTTACTTTCTCATACTGCTGATCGGAAACGGCATTTTCCTGTTTCAACCGCTCCATCCGCTCCATATTACGGGAAGCATCATGATAACTTGCTTCAGCTACAGCCAGGCTTGCCTGAACCTGTTCCAATTGAAGGCGAATAGCGCGTGTGTCCAGTTCTGCCAGGAGTTTGCCTTTTTTTACCCTATCTCCGCTCTCAACATAGATCTTAGCGATCTTGCCTCCAACTTCTGGAGTAATGACAATTTTATTCTGGGCTTCGATCAAGCCTGTATAAAAAAGTTTTTCTGATATCTTCTGTCTTCTGACCTTAAAAACCTTGACCTGGGCGGCTCCAAAGCTTTCATCTGTAATTGTTCCTTCATCTTTCTGAGCTTTACAGGAGAAAAAAGAAACAGCAACCAACATTATAATAATAATTACTTCTAACCGTCTTTTATTCATTTATATCCTCCCTATCATCCGATTAGTATTTCATCCTACACCCATAGCCTTATCCAATTCGGCAAGAGCAACTTTATAATCATACAGTGCCTGGGAGTAATTGGTTTTGGCCTGGGTTAAAGCTGACTGAGCCTGATTATAATCAAGTATTGTGATCAAGCCTTCTTTAAAATTTAAATCCGCAATCCTCAGGCTTTCCTCAGCCTGCTCAACATTTTTTTCCTGAGAGAGAAGCGATTCTTTAGCTTCATTGATTTTTAATATTGCCTGTCTGACTTCAAATTTCAGCATATCAACAAGTCCCTTCCGGTTAAATTCGAGCTCCTTGATAGCAGCTTTTGCCTGTCCTACCCTGGCCCCTGTGGCAAATCCATTGAATATGGGAATAAACATGGTCAGATTCATCTGATAAAAATTCGACCAAGTGTCCTTATTGAAACTTAATTTATCAGCCCAGTAATTGTACTGGCCTGAAATAGCTACAGAAGGAAGTCCGGCAGCATGTGCCATTTTCAAACCTTCGCCGGCAATTTTTTTATTGAAGTTGAGCTGTTTAAGCTCTGGCCGGTTCTGCATAGCTTTGACCAGGCAGGTATCAAGCACGGGTTCCACTGCTTCGTAAGTCAATTTTCCCTGGACTTCTATCTCTTTATTCTGATCCATTCCCAATATCGTCTTTAGATTAAGCTTCATAATCTTTAAATTATTTCTGGCTTTGATCAACTGAGGCTTTAAATTGGCCAGTTGAACTTCAGACCTTAAAAGGTCAAACTGAGAGGCCAGGCCGACTTCATGCTGGATCTTGATATTATTGTAGAGTTTTTCAGCTAAAGCAACAGCCTCTTCCGAAACCTTAACAAATTCTTCCGCCAGTAAAATCCCGTAAAATACTTTTTTAGTATTTAAAACAGTAGTATGACGGGATTGCCGGACAACTTCCTTAGCAGCATCAACATTGTAATTTGCCTGTTTAAATCCAGAAATCAATCGTCCGCCTGTAAAAAGAGGGACAGACAAAGACATGGTAAATTGATAATCCCGGGTAAAGTCGATCTCGACTCTCTGGGGAGGTTGACCGGGGATCATGGAAGGAAATTCCAATTCCATCACTTTTTCATCCAATGTGTACAGTCCTTGAGCATTAAGGGTGGGCAGAAAACCGGAGACAGCTTCTCTTACCCCTGATTTAGCAGCATCTACTTTTTTCTGAGAGGCCAGGTGATAAGGATTCTGTTGCAGTGCTATATTAAGACTGTCTTCCAAAGTCAGTATCCTTTTTTCCTGGGAAAAAGAAAAATTTGCGGCAAATAGAAGCACAAAAAGGATTAAACAGTATTTTTTTGTATTCTTCATATATAAACTCCTTAATTAACCTGAACTATTCATAAAAAATGTCGACTCGTGAATAATCCAGGTTAACTTTTCGTTTTCTTAAGGCCATATAGGAAAAAGCTATAAACAAGTTCTGTACTTTGCTCGAGAGAATATTCTTTCTTATGCAATGGTCCCTTGAAATTGAAACCGCGCAGCATAGCGCCTAAAATCAAGCAGGCTTCTCTGGCATCGACTTCTCGGAATTCTCCGGAATCGATTCCCTCCTGGATGATCTTACACATTGCTTCAAAGATATCTTTGATTATTTTCAGGTAATCATCTGGAATATGTTGTTTTGAATCTATTGGCATAACATGATTATCAATATCCATACCTAAAATCCGCTTCATGGAGGACCTTTCCATCAGAAATATCCGGGCGATATTTTTCTTGCTTCGAAAATATGAGAGAATAAAATGAATTATTTCTTCTACCCTCTCTTCCGCGCTTTGGTTTTTCTTACTTATTCTCAATAAATTCTCGCGTGCTTCCAGAAACGAATCCATTACTATCTCTGAGAAAAGGTCGCTTTTGCTGTCGAAATACCGGTAAATAGTGGCTTTGGAAAACTGAGCCTCATCTGAAATATCATCAACAGTAGCCTGGCTGTAACCTTCCTGGCTGAACACTTTCTCAGCTGCTTCCAGGATAAATTTCTTATTTTCTCTTTTGCGCTGCAATTTTCTTTCAGCTCTTAAATCATTTTTTTTCATTGCCCTAACCTATTGGTTTAATTATTAAACTATATAGTTTATTTTTAAAACTGTGGGGTCACAATAGCATACTCTCCAGTCTCTGTCAACCGCTTCCAGCAAATGGGGGGGAACTCCTGGTTGTCATTCATATTGACATTTTTTTTGAATAGTTCAGGTGAACCTAATTTCTTCTAATATAACAAAAGCCTTACGTAATTGTGGAATTACTATTGAACCTCCGACTACCAGAGCTACATTAAAAGCTTCATAAAGCTGTTCATCTGAAAAACCCAGTTCAACACACCGGGTAAGATGATAAGTGATACAGTCATCACACCTCAGCCCCAGGGATGCAGCCAAGCCCAAAAGCTCTTTGGTGGAAGCAGGTAGGGCACCGTCTTTATAGGCATTTTTATCAAGAGCAAAAAAACGCTTTAGCTCAAGGTTGCCAGAGTTTAATATGCGTTTGTTCATCTTTTCTCGAAATTTATTATATTTTTTAAGTTCCTCTCCCATTTTATCCTCCATTATTTCACTTAGTCTTTCATATAAACAAGCCTAAATTATTCATAATGAAACACTTTTGAGATGTTCATTAGGAATTACAGAGCAATTTTATCAGGAATGACCATGCCGCCGGAGACAAGTAACTTCAAACCCTGTTCAACAGAAAATTTCGCATCGATTACTTCATTTTTTTTAATAAACAGCACAAATCCGGTCGTCGGCAGCGGTGTGGACGGCACAAAAACAGAATAGAATTCTTCTCCTTCAGTCCCTGAGGTAGTTCCAGTTACAAATGACAAAGTCCACAATCCTTTCCTGGGGTATTGAATAAATACAGCTTTTTTGAAATTACTCCTTTCTTTGATTGAAAAGGCTTGGAATATCCCTTTTGTTGTTGAATAGACTACTTTTATTATCGGCAGTCGAAGGATAATCCTGTCAAGCAGCTTTAGGGATTTTCTTCCTACCAAATTCGCAGTTAACAGCCCAATCAAGTAAACAGCAAGCACCGTAAATAAAATCCCAAGGCCAGGGAAATACCATGCCACATGCTCCTTAAGATAGGGTCCCACAAGGCCATCAAACACATTAAAAATCCAGCGCAAAACGAGGGCTGTAAGACCAATAGGCCCCAAAATCAGCAGACCAGCCAGAAATCTGTTTCTAATACTAATCCAAACTTTCATTTTTTTTCCTCCCCTTTTCCTAGACTATTTATCCTGAATTATTTATAAAAAATGTCGATATGTATTACATCTATTTACGCACGAGGGTGATACTTATTATATACCTGACACAATCTTTTCCGGCTGACCTGCGTATATATCTGGGTTGTAGTTATTTGACTGTGTCCCAGCATAAGCTGAATCGAGCGAAGGTCTGCCCCTCTTTCCAGCATGTGCGTAGCAAAAGAATGGCGCAGCATATGAGGGCTGATCTTCTTGCCCAGCCCGGCCTTTAAGGCATAGCCTTTAAGGAGTTTCCAAAATCCCTGCCGGGTAAAACACCCTCCTCTTATTGTTAAAAACACAAAATCATTGTGCTTTTTGACATACTGCCAGCGTGCTTCTTTAAGGTATTTTTTTATCGCTGAAGAAGCTGAATTTCCTATGGGGACAACCCTCTCCTTGCCACCTTTCCCGCGGCAAATAAGAAAATTATCATCAAGGTTAAGGTCCTTTAATTTCAATTTTACCAGCTCAGATACACGCAAACCGCTGGCATAGAGTAATTCAAGCATCGCTTTATCCCTGATACATCGGATATCTTCATCCCCGGGTTGGTTTAAAAGGCGTTCCACTTCTTTTACTTTTAAAAACTTTGGCAGTTTAAACCATATTGTTGGTGAACTTAGATTAGCCGCAGGATTTTTTTTAATTACTCCGTCCAGGATTAAAAATCTGAAGAATGCTTTTAAAGAAGAGATTAGCCGGGCTAAGGAACGGGAAGAAAGACCTGCCCTGCTCTGTTGATGAATGAATTTGATCAGATTATTTTCGTCGGCTTTATTCCAGGTAATCTTTTCTTTTTGAAAAAACAGAAAGAATTTATTTAAGTCATGGGAATAGGCCCGAATTGTATTAGAGGAAAGCCCTTTTTCCACAGAAAGAAACTCAAGAAAAGCTTGCAGGATGCCCTCGGGAGATGAGGGAAGGTTACTCATCTGATATAAGGATTAGATTCTTTTTCTTGTCCCACTGTAGTAGCAGGACCATGCCCGGGTAATACCAGGGTTTCATCGGGCAGGATCAAAATCTTTTTTCTAATTGAGTTTCCTAACTTTTCCCAAGAGCCACCGGGAAGATCGGTCCGTCCCACCCCGCCACAAAAAAGCGTATCCCCGGAAAAGAGGATTGTATCGCTTAAAAAGCTCACACTGCCAGGAGAATGACCGGGAGTGTGAATAACCTCCAACTTTGACTCTCCAATAACTATTATATCTCCTTCCTTAATAAATTTATCCGGCGCTGGAGAAGCTTTAGAACCCAAAAGCAAAGCCAATCCCGACTGTAAAGCGCTTTTTAGCATCTTTTCGTCAGCTTTATGAATATAAAGCGGGACTCCATACTTAGCTTTTATACCTTTGTTCGCCCCGATGTGGTCTATATGCCCATGAGTATTTAACAACACAACCGGCTTCAAGTCTTTATCATTAATAATCCGGATAATTTTTTCAGGATCAGCACCCGGGTCTATTACCGCACATTCCCGGGAGTCTTCACAAAATGCCAGGTAACAATTAGTCTCTAACGCACCTACAACAATATTTTCATATTTCATAACATTTAATTTTATTATTAACATATCCCTGAGTCAAGGTTGAGGACTCCAGAGTCTTGCTATCTGGACTGAAACAGCCCAAGATGCTATGATAGAGTACATTTCCCGGAAAAAGGATTCTAATCTGGATTATTCACGAGTCGAGGTTGCTGCAGATGCAAGGCACAGGGTATGAAGCTGTGGTCCTTCACCGCAAGTGCCCTGTAACGAAGCAGATGCGGTGAGATCGGCTCGCTCGGAGAGTAAAAAAATGGCGATTAAAATTAAAAATAAAAACAAGAAAAAAGTTTCAATAATCATTCTTGAAAAAATCTTGCATATCATTGAAAAGAAAATAATAATAAAAACATCGCCATTTTTTTATGAATAGGTCAGG
>JAUWNW010000140.1 GCA_030612445.1 Candidatus Aminicenantota bacterium | reverse complement strand
ACCAGGATTCCCAGGGTTAAACAACCGGATAGAGCGGAAACTCCAAATCCAAGCAATTTAACAAAGATTCCAAATCCAAACAGCCCGAAAACCACTGACGGCACGCCGGCGAGATTATTGATGCTCATGCGGATAATATTGACTACAAAACTGCGGGGGGAGTATTCAGTTAAATAAATGGCGCAGGCTACACCGAGAGGCAACGCAAATAGAATCGCGCCTATGACAAGATATATCGTTCCCACTATCGCCGGGCCCACACCGCCGGCCGTCATGGCCTCTTTTGGGACCGCTGTTAAAAACTCCCAGGAAATAACCTGAATCCCGCGCACGGCAATAAAATATATGATTGATCCGAGAAAAAATAATGTAATGGAGATAGCCAGAAAAAGCATACCGAATCCGATGTTTTGAGTGATGTTTTTTTTGGTCATCTTCCCAGCCCCAATTTCAGCCGGAAACGGCGGCTGATTAATTCGGCAACTATATTAAATACCAGGGTAATTAAGAAAAGAATGAGGCCGATGGCGAACAAGGAATGGTAATGAGTACTGCCCATAACTGTTTCTCCCATCTCAGCCGCAATAGTGGCGGTCATCGGCCGTACCGGCTGAAAAAAAGTCTTAGGCATTACCGCAGCTCCACCGGTCACCATCAGCACAGTCATAGTTTCCCCTACTGCCCGGCTCATTCCTAAAATGATACTGGTGGAAATTCCAGAAGCCGCCGCAGGGATCACAACCCGGGTGAGGGTCTGCCAGCGGTTCGCACCTACGGCAAATGATGCTTCCCGGAATTCTTTGGGAACAAAATTCAAAGCGTCTTCAGAAATGCTGCACACTGTAGGTGTCGCCATAATCCCTAAAATCAAGCTGCCGCTGAAAGCCGTCAACCCCACCGGTAAATTCAGTAAATCCTGGATAAGAGGTGCTACTATGACTATTCCAAAGAATCCGTAGACAATCGACGGTATCCCGGCCAAAAGTTCGATAAAGGGTTTAAGAAAAGCCCTGGTCCTGCGACTTGCCAGTTCATTAATGAACAAGGCACTTCCCACACCCAGCGGAACGCAGATGGCGACCGCGCCGGCCGTTACCCAAAGCGACCCCATAATTAAAGGTAGAATTCCGTATTCTGGCTCGCTGTGGGTCGGATACCATAATGTCCCGCCCAGAAATTTAAAAAAGCCGACTTCTTTGAAAAGCGGGGTGCCTTCGACAAATAGGGTGATCGTAATTCCTACCAAGAAAAGAAGAGAAGCAAAGGCCAGGGCGGAGAAAATATACTTGTATATCCGTTCTTTAATCCGCCTGGCATTTGCTTTCATTTTATTTCTTTTCTATCACTCAATATTCCGTTTACTTGATTGGAACAAAGCCTTCTTTTTCCACTATTTTTTGTCCATCATCGCTCAACACGAAAAGGATGAAATCAGCTGTAGCGCCTTGGGGTTTTCCGTTGGTATACATGAACAGCTTTCGGGCCAGGATGTAGGAACCGTCAATCACGTTCTCTTTGGTGGGGGAAATGCCGTTTACGTCAACGCCTTTGACTGCATCACTAAGATAACCCATGCCTATATAACCGATGGCGCCTTTGGTTCTGGATATCGTCATAGCAACAGCCTGATTGGAAGCCTGGAGCAAAGCGTCCGGACGGACTTTCTCACCATCCAGGGCCAACTTATTAAATGTTTCAAAGGTTCCGCTGGAGCTGTCCCGGGAAACCACAACGATTTTAGCGTTGTTTCCGCCAACTTCTTTCCAGTTGGAAATTTTTCCGGTATAAATATCCTTGATCTGGTCATTTTTTAGTCCAGTCACCGGATTACCGGGGTGAATAATAACAGCTATGCCGTCCAGAGCAACTACATTTGCGTAAACATCGACTCCGTTTTCTTTTCCCTTGGCTATCTCTTTGTCTTTGGCAGGACGGGAAGCATCCCCGATGTCAGCAGTATCGTCAATGATCGAAGCGATTCCGACTCCGGAACCGCCGCCCTGCACGGAAATGTCCACATCTAAATGCTGATTCATGAAAGCTTCGGCACAAGCTTGAGCAATGGGAAGGAGCGTGGTGGACCCTTTAATAGTGATATTTTTAGCTGCGAAAGCATATCCTCCAGAAAGCAAAGCAATTCCGGTTACCGCAGCCATGACTTTAAGAAACAATTTGTTTTTCATTAAATCCTCCTATTTAATTATTTGAATTTAAAAAGAAATGATAAATTTACATAGATGTCCGCGTCAGGCTTGTCGCCCATTTCCGGCTCATCATAAAAAGCATACTTGACATTTGGGATCAGCAAGAGACTATCCATGACTTTAAAGCTGACACCCAAGATGATAAGGTTGGTTTTGACGTAATCAGCCAAAGGAATATAAGATATTTTATGGCCTTGGAAGCCGGCTTCCCAACCGTCGCCCCTGGTTTTGTCATAACGGGCGATAATATCCACGCCGCTACCGGCGCTGATCACGGCAAAACCGGATAGGACAGAAAAGTCCCAGCCAAGATCTACAGCACTGACATGTTTATTGGCAAAATGCAGGCCTATCCTTCCCCAATCTCCCTGGTACCCGGCAAAACCCTGATACACATAAGAGCTGACTTTATCCACTTCGGTTTCATAGTCGCCGTATGCTTCCAGCACAAAGCCTTCTGCCGGCTCAAAAGTCAGAGCGCCGTAAAGAATTTTACCTTTATTGATTTCGCCTTTATTGGAAGACCCGTTTCCAAACATCGCCATGTAGGAGATGGATCCGGACTGGTTCAGGTTACCTTTCATGGCTATACCATGGTCTCGGGACGATCTCAGCTTGAACAAGTCAAGGGGGGTTTTTTCCAAGGAACGATAGCCCCAGAAATCCTCGATGGTTTTTCCGAAGGTGGGGGGGGAAATGACTCCAGCCAAAACCGAATTGTCTCCAAAAGAATAACTCAGCCAGGCATCCTTAACCACCGGCACCATTTTATCCGTACTCATAAAATCGCCGGGGGAATTCATTTCCAGCCGCAGCCGCATCTTCAAGTTGTCGGTCAACTGGTTGTTGTAGGTGAAGTAAATACGGCGGAACCACAGACCGTGACGGCCTTCCAGGTCTTGGACGTTATTGCCGGCAACGTAATAATAATCACCGAACATCTTACCCTTGAAAGAGCCGTCAGATTGGGCAGGTTTGGGAAGAACCATGACTGCCATAATGACAATTAAAACTAAACTCTCCTTTTTCATTCTTAATGCCTCCTAAAATATTTTTTTTAATAATTATTAATTTCACTTCTAATCAATTCTTAAATCTTTATCATTGTCCTCCTTAATAAAATTCATGCGTATTGTAGGGTTGATTAGTTAAGGAGAGATAAAGATTATGTTAATTTTCTGTTAATTATAAGGATAGGGAAATAAGTTTCGAATGATGAAGAGAGAAATTAATGGTCGTAAGGCAGGTTATTCCAGGGGGAGCCGGATGTAAAATTTTGTTCCTGCTCCGGCTGTACTTTCAACGTCAATGGAACCGCCATGGAGCTGAACTATATGTTTGACGATGGACAGGCCCAAACCTGTTCCTCCCATACTGCGGGAGCGCGATTTATCCACAACGTAAAATCTTTCAAAGATCCGGGGAAGGTCTTCTTTGGGGATGCCGATACCAGTATCCTGGATCAATACAGTCAGATGCCGGTTTTGCTGTTTCAGTTCAATGGTGATTCGTCCGCTTTCAGTGTACTTGAGGGCATTATCCAACAGGTTAATAAGAACCTGTTCCAGCATAAAAGGGTCTCCATGTATTCGTGGCAGCTCGTCTTCAATATTTATTTTTATTTCCAGTCCTTTTTCTTTTATCCGTGGTTCAAAAATATTTACAATATTGCGGAATAATTTTACCATTTCAAATTTTTCTTTTTTAAAAACGTCAACCTTATCTTCTACTTCCGAAAGAAGCAACAGGTCTTTTACAATATGGATAAGCCGATCGGTATTGCGTTTAATGGTTTGAATATAATCAAGAGGCCGGCCTTCCACTTCGTCTTCCAATGTTTCCAAAAATCCTTTTATGGCGGTTAAAGGCGTCCTTAATTCATGAGAAACGTTTACTACGAAATCCCGCTTGATTTTCTCAATATTCTTCACATTCGTTATATCATGAAAGGTAATAACCATTTCCTCCCGCATCCGCAGAAAATTGATGCTGCAGTAATATACGCGGTCATTCAATTGGAATTCCTGGCTATGCCGGCTTCCCTTGTCGGCTGCGGCCTTAACAATTTCATTGAACTGAGGTTCACGTAATACTTCCCAGTAATGCTTACCCGGTTCAGCCGGGATTTTACTGATATCCTGAAAACTCTGGTTATATAAAATAATTTTCCCATTCTTATCCAAAACCAATAGTCCTTCTTCTATAGACAAAAGGATGCTGCTGAGTTCTTCTTTTTTCTGGGATATTTCAGAGAATAAAGATTTAATCTTTTCTGTCATATAATTGAAACTCTGTGCTAATTCCTGAAGGTCGTCCTTATTTTTAATAATCACTTTGGTTTCAAAATCTCCAAGCGCAATTCTTCGGGCGGCCCGGCTCAGTTCGCCCAGAGGGCGTGTAAATGATCTAGTAATCAACACAGATCCCAAAAGTGAAAGAAACAGGACAATGAGAATAAAACGGAAAAGGCTTTTTTTCAAACCAGAGATGAGGATATTGACGTCCCGGAGATAACGACTGAGCCGGAGGACCGCTTTCACTTTTCCATCTTGACTAACTGGAAGGGCAACATACAGCATATCTTTCTGGAGTGTTTTGCTGAACCGGATGGATTGTCCCGGTTCACCGCTGAAGGCACGGATAATCTCCGGCCGGAATTTATGATCATCCATAACCCCAGGGTCTTCATCCGAGTCAGCCAAGACTATGCCTTGTTTATTGATCAGCGTAATGCGGGTCCCTATTTTTTGGCCGAAATCCTTAAAATAATCATTCATTTTTTGGGGACAATGTTGCTCCCAAATTTCAATGATATCCTGTTCGGCGGCCGCTCCCAAGGTTTGGAGTTCCTGAGTTATGGAATCTATGTAAAAAGAATGAATTCGATTTAAAGTAAAAAGCAGGATCACCCCAGAAAAAAGGACAATAAGAGCAAGAAAGCCTAGGGAAATCTTTAAAAAAATTGTTTTTTTCATTCTTCCAGCTTATACCCGACCCCGCGGATATTAATAATCAAGGAGGCGGCTTCGCCCAATTTTTCGCGCAGGTGTTTAATATGTACATCTACAGTCCGGTCCACTACGGCTTTTTCCTGACCCCAAAGATAATCAAGAATTTTCTCTCGTGAAAACACCCATCCTTTTTTGGAGGCCAGCAACTGCAGGATACTGAACTCTGTGGGCGTCAGTTTAACTTTATGGGAACGAACACGAACTTCGTGTTTGTCCGTATCTATAGTCAAAATACCGGCAGCGGAAAGGACTTCCGTGTTATCCCGCTCATAGTTGCGACGGAGAACGGCCCTAATCCGGGCAATCAGCTCCTTGGGCGAAAAGGGCTTGGTGACATAATCATCAGCTCCCAGTTCGAGTCCGAGGATTTTATCTATTTCCTCGCTTTTCGCTGTCAGCATAATTATGGGGATAGAACTGAGGCTGTCATGTTTTTTTAAGTACTTGCAAATTTCCAACCCGTCCATATCCGGAAGCATTAGGTCCAGAACAATCAACTCGGGCTGGGAACATTTAAGGAATTCAAGGAAAGATTCTCCGTTGGAAAACTCTGCTGACTGATATCCGGCCTTTTCCAAATGAATAGAAACCAGCTCCAGAATATCAGGCTCGTCATCCACTACCGCAATTAATTTAGGCACTGTACTATCCTTTCCCAGTTTCTATCCATATTCAACTGTCTCCATTATACCCGGTTTGATTCATTCATTCAATTATATCTACTCATTATCAATTCTAATTGTCTGCAGATTTCTCATTGACTAGATATGCATGTTCTGTGTATTATTGTTGATTCAGCAGCTCAGAAGGTGAAAAAAGTGCCTAAATGAAAAAAGAGAGAGATATATTAGCTTGGATTATTCACGAGTTATCGACATTTTTTATGAATAGTTCAGAGTACCTGAATTATTCACGAGTCGAGGTTGCCGCAGATACAAGGCACAGGGGATGAAGCTGTGGCAAAGGCGGAAAATAGAAAATGGTAAATAGTAAATGGTAAAAACCATGAATAGTTTAGGTTAGGAAATAATGCATAATTTTGAGATTTATTACACGGCAGCTGTTGTTATCCTTATGTCAATTGCCTTAATAAAAGAGATAGCTAAACCGGCGCTAATTATTTTCTCTGCCCTTATATTGCTTATTTTAGGGGATGTTATTACAGTTTCAGAAGCTTTTGTCGGCTTTTCAAACCACGGGATGCTGACTGTCGGCATATTATTCGTTGTTAGTTCAGCCTTACAATGTTCAGCTTCATTTGGAGGGACAGTCACAAAAGTTTTAGGAAACAATAGTAATACTACCCTGAGATACCTGAGATTGATGTTTCCTGTTTCTTTTTTATCTGCTTTTCTTAATAATACTCCCATTGTCGCAACTCTGATTCCAGTAATTAAAAATTGGGCAAAGCGCAATAAACTAATGCCTTCTAAGTTTCTAATACCTCTATCTTATGGCGCAATTTTAGGCGGGACATGTACGCTAATTGGCACAAGTACAAATCTTGTTGTACATGGATTGTTACTGGAAAATGGTTTAGAGGGATTTTCATTTTTTGAAATTGGAAAAGTGGGGCTTCCTGTTGCTGTTTTAGGAATATTATTTTTCTCGATAGTCAGTCATCGTTTATTGCCATCGAGAAAGGATAGTATTGTTCAATTGGGGGAACATACAAGAGAATTTGTAGTTGAAATGCAGGTTGGCGCTGATTTCCCTCATATAGGAAAAAGCATCGAAGCAGCTAATCTGCGTCACTTACAAGGTCTGTTTTTGTTCCAAATCATCAGAAAAGATAAAGTAATTTCTTCGGTGTCTCCAGAAGAGAAAATTTTGGTTAATGACCACCTGTTTTTTACCGGATTGCCTGAAACAATTTTTGAACTTCAGAAAATTCCTGGATTATTTGTCATTAAAGACTCAGAGTTTGACATGAAAAATCTGGATTCTGATAAACACCGATTTTCACGGAACTTAATTTCGGAACACAAAATGAAACCGCCTTTTTTGAGGATATAGCAAATCACTGCAAAATCAATAGGTTATAAACTATCTTGTTTCAGATAAAA
>JAUWNW010000191.1 GCA_030612445.1 Candidatus Aminicenantota bacterium | reverse complement strand
ATGCCACTCGTTCTGCAGCAGCCCGTGAACAGGAAATGACTCTGCGTAAACATATGCAGGTAGAATATGACCTTAAAATGGGAAAGGCCCCAAAAAGGATGACAGCAGAACAGAAAGCAGTATGGGAAGCGGCCTATGGCCCGAAAAAAGAGGCTTTTGAGCAGAATAAACCTGAGGGCGACGAACTGGTCAGGTGGAAATATAAACGCTATATGGAGGATTATCTGGGATGTATTGCTGGAGTGGATGAAAATATCGGCCGCTTACTTGACTACTTGAAGCAATCAGGCTTGGCAGAGAATACAATTGTTATCTATACTTCAGACCAGGGTTTTTACTTAGGAGAACATGGTTGGTTTGACAAGCGGTTTATGTATGAAGAATCACTCCGTATGCCGCTTATCATGCGATACCCGGAGCTGGAAGCTTCCGTAAACAACGAACTTGTATGCAACCTTGATTTTGCTCCTACTTTTCTGGGGTTTGCCGGATTAAAGAAGCCGGAAGATATGCAGGGGATGGATATGGACAGGCTTATGTTTGGGCGTAAAGCTGCTGAGTGGCGGCAGTCGATTTACTATCACTATTACGAATTCCCGGCAGTACATATGGCTAAACGTCACTATGGAGTGCGCACAAAACGTTTTAAACTGTTACATTTTTATTATGATATAGATGCCTGGGAACTCTATGACCTCCAAAAGGATCCACAGGAATTAAACAATGTCTATAATGAGCCGGCTTATGCAGATGCAGCAGAAGAGCTTAAACTCGAGCTTAAGCGCCTGCGCGAAATATACGCTGACTCTGATGAATTGGATAAAAGATTTCTGGAACAGGATCTGGAAAGGTGGAGTAAAAATCAGAAATGAATAATAAGGTGAGGCTTCTGCTTGTTCCTGTATTTTTTATTTTACTTGTTTTTAATATATATTCTCAGGAAATCGACCCGACATCTGTGTTGTGGTACACCCACCCAGCGGATAAATGGGAAAATGCCTTGCCTGTAGGAAACGGCAGGCTGGGTGCTATGGTGTTTGGCAGGACCGGGGAGGAAAAGATCCAGTTTAATGAGGAGACCTATTGGTCAGGAGGGCCTTACGACCAGACAAGAAAAGGGGGAGCAGAAGTACTGCCTGAAATACAAAAACTTATTTTTGGAGGACAGTACATCAAGGCCCATAAACTTTTTGGTCAGTTTATGATGGGATATCCGGTTGAACAAATGAAATACCAGTCCTTTGGTGACTTGATCCTTAAATTCCCGGAAAAAGGGGAGGTTAAAGAATACCTCCACCGCTTAGACCTGGATAAAGCTGTGATTACTACAAGCTACCGGCAAAACGGGATTAAATATGAGCGCGAGGTGTTTGTTTCTCCTGAAGATGAAGTGATCGTCGTTAGAATAATGGCAGATAAGCAGGGAAGCATATCCTTTACTGCCAATTTAAGGGGATACCGGAATCAAGCCCACTCAAATTATGCAACTGATTATTTCCATATGAACGGGTATGGAGATGACGGTTTGATCTTGCAGGGGAAATCGGCGGATTACCTGGGGGTGGAAGGTAAACTGCGGTTTCAGGGGCGCCTAAAAGCCCTATCTAAAGGTGGTACAATCCGGGTCGATGAAACAGACTTGATAGTCTCGGATGCTGATGCTGTAACCCTTTATATAGCTGCTGCAACTAATTTTGTAGATTACAGGGATATAAGCGCAAACCCTGACAAAAGAGTTAAAGAGGTGCTAAGAGCAGTTGCAGGAAAAGAATTTGAGGAAGTTAAAACCGCCCACATCAAAGAGCATCAAAGATTGTTCCGGAGGGTATCTGCGGATTTTGGCAACAGTCCTGACTCATTTTTACCTACAGATGAAAGGCTGGCAAAATTTACAGGGGAAAACGACCCGGCCCTGGCAGCCCTCTGTTTGCAATTCGGCCGTTACCTGCTAATATCTTCCTCGCGTGCTGGCACCCAACCGGCAAACCTGCAGGGTATCTGGAACCAGGATATGAATCCTTCTTGGGACTCAAAATATACTACTAATATAAACACAGAGATGAACTACTGGCCGGCAGAGGTGGGAAACCTAAGTGAATGTACGGAACCACTTATAAAAATGATAAAGGAATTAACAGACCAGGGAAGCAATGTAGCGCGCGAACATTATGGTGCTGAGGGATGGGTCTTTCATCAGAATACAGACCTCTGGCGTGTCGCTGCTCCCATGGACGGTCCGGATTGGGGCACTTTTACAACCGGGGGAGCCTGGCTTTGCACTCAAATGTGGGAACATTATCTTTTTTGTCAGGATAAGAATTTTTTAAGGCAGATATATCCGGTGATAAAGGGAAGTGTTGAGTTTTTCCTTGATTTTCTGATTAAACATCCAAAATATGGATGGCTGGTCACCAATCCATCCACCTCACCCGAAAATTTTCCAGCCTGGCCGGGAAATGACAGCTTCTTTGATGAAGTATGCGCCTGGATGAGCCCAGGAACGACTATTTGCACTGGTTCGACCATTGATATGCAGATATTAAATGATTTGTTTTTATATGTGGCTGAGACAGCTGATATTTTGGGGATAGACCAAGAGTTTAGCCAGAAGGTCTTGCGTACGCGCAAAAAATTAGCTCCTATGCAGATCGGCCAAAAAGGTGATCTTCAGGAATGGCTGGAGGATTGGGGCCAGAAAGAAAAAAGCCACCGGCATATCTCTAACCTGTATGGCTTATTTCCCGGTAATCAGATAAGTGCGAGAACAACACCCGAACTGGCGGAAGGCTGCCGAGTTGTGTTAGAGCAGCGGGGACTTGCTGGGAATGGTTGGTCTTCCGCCTGGAAAATGGCTTGCTGGGCCAGGCTGTTCAATGGCGCGAAATCAATGGATAATTTTAATTATTATATCCACAATTATGTTTTTGATAATCTTTTTGCTATCTGTTCAAAAGCTTTACAAGTTGATGGGTCATTTGG
The DNA here is from genome assembly GCA_030612445.1 of Candidatus Aminicenantota bacterium. Taxonomy (GTDB): domain Bacteria; phylum Acidobacteriota; class Aminicenantia; order Aminicenantales; family Aminicenantaceae; genus JAUVXM01. The sequence goes on along the minus strand of JAUWNW010000191.1, from coordinate 1,049 downwards.
GGTTTCAGCTGCGGTAGCAGAGATGATCTTACAATCCCATGAAGATGAAATATTCTTGCTGCCTGCATTACCAAAGTTCTGGGAAAATGGAGAAGTCAGAGGATTGTGTGCACGGGGAGGATTTGAGGTGGATATAAAGTGGGAAAAAAATCGGTTGATTTCAGCTTTAATTCTATCCCGGAAGGGAAATAAGTGCCGGCTTCGGACAAGCCATGCCGTAGATGTTTTTAGTAATGGCGACAAAATTAAAGTTAAAAGACATGAGAAGAGCCTGATTGAATTTGATACAGAAAAAGATGAGTTTTATAAGATAGTCATCTTCATCCAGGGGGCAGAGTTGTGAAAATCAGCCACTGCACTGCCCGGAGGGCCCAGCTTGTCACAGGCATCCCGGATATTATCATCCAGATTCATTTCCATTACCGGAAAAAGCTCCTCAAGCTGTTCGACTGTACGGGGGCCTATTAAGGGAGCTGTTATTCCCGGCTGTTCTTTTATCCAGAGGATCGCCAATTGGGCAGGGGATATCTTGTGTTTTCGGGCCAGGTGCGCGAACCGGTTGCCGGTTGCTACGGCTTTTGGAGTCACCCGTTCAGCATAAATACCCCCTCGTAAGGAGGCGCGAGATTTTTTTGGGTATGTTTTCCCATCTGCATAGCGTCCGGCTAACATTCCCATAGCCAGAGGGGACCAGGGGATAATGCCAAGCCCGTGCTCCCGGCACATGGGTACAAGCTCGTTCTCTATGCGGCGGTCAAGGAGATTATAGGGGGGCTGCTCTGATATAAAACGGCTTAAACCTTTCTCTTCGCTTATTTTAATCCCTTCGAGTACTTTCCAGGCAGGAGCAGTGGAGCTGCCGATATAACGTACTTTTCCCTGGCGTACCAGGTCGGTCATAGCACCCATTGTCTCATCCAGGGGGATGTCAAATGAAGGGCGGTGTGTCTTGTATAAGTCGATGTAATCAGTTTGCAGCCGGCGGAGAGAATCCTCGCAGGCTTTGATGATGTGCAAGCGGGAATTTCCTTTTTCATTGGGGCCTGGTC
>JAUWNW010000050.1 GCA_030612445.1 Candidatus Aminicenantota bacterium | reverse complement strand
GGAAGAGAATAAAATATCTCTTTCTCTCTCATCTCTGAGACCTGAGAAATTAACTTCAAAATTAGTGGAAAACATCCATAAAGTCAGGAAAACAGGATTTACTATTGTTCCGGAAGCAGGTACGGAAAGGCTGCGGCGAGTAATAAATAAACATCTGAAAGACAGTGATATTTGGAAAGCTGCTGAGAATGCATTCTCTCATGGCTGGAAAAAAATAAAGCTTTATTTTATGGTCGGCCTGCCTACAGAAAAAGAGGAAGACTTATATGGAATAGTTAACACAGTAAAGGAGATTATCAGGATAGGCTACAAAATAATGAAGAGGCCTCCTAAGATCAACCTCAGTGTAGCTTCCTTTATCCCTAAATCGCATACTTCTTTCCAATGGGTAGGGATGGAAAATGAAAAAGCCCTGTTGGTTAAACATCGATTTCTAAAGTCAGAATTGAAGAAATATTCTTTTGTAAAGTTTAAAGCCCATCCTTTAAAAAATGCTATTCTCGAAGCTGTCTTTTCTAGAGGAGATAGAAGACTTACCCAGGTATTAATTAAGGCATGGAAAGAAGGAGCTCGCTTTGACGGCTGGAACGAGCAGTTTGATATCTTGGCCTGGGAACGGGCTTTTGAATCTGAAGGATTGGATTTTAGCTGTTATCTTTCTAAAATAGAATTGGATGTTGACCTGCCCTGGGACCATATTGATGCTGGAATTAAAAAAAGCCATTTGGCCAAAGAGCTAAAAAATGCTATAGCTGAAAAAAATACGCCTGTCTGCCAACAAATCCGGTGCAAAGAATGTGGTGGGTGTTCAATCGGTTTATTAAAAGAAAAAAGCTTTAACAGAGAAATCCAAACATCTGAACCGTCAATATTATATTTTGGAAAAAAGTCTGAAAGGGAAATACGATACAGAATGAAGTATGCGAAGGAAGAACGGGCCAGATATTTATCTCACGGTGATGTGAATAATGTGATTAAAAGGAGTTTTCGGAGAGCGATGGTCCCGGTAAAGTTTTCCCAGGGATTTCATCCTAAAATGATTCTGGTTTTTGCACCAGCACTGCCTTTAGGTATGGAAGGAAAAAATGAGATAATGGAGTTCAAATCCGCATATGAATTTTCTGAGGATGAGTTTGTCTTGCATGTAAATGCTTTTGTTCCCTCCGGATTTAAAGTCATAGCTCTGGAGAAGATAGAATTAAACCGCCCCTCGCTTAATGATGAAATAGAATATTTGGAATATTCACTGGAAATGAGCCGAGACCTAATTAAGACTATGATGCAGGTGAGTATCAAGAAGAAGGAGAACTATGAGAATACTGATTGTTTTGAAATCATGGAAAGACATATAAAGAATTATCAAGCTATCCGCAGGAATGAGCTTATTAAGAAAATTAAAATTGACAAGGCAGAAAATAAAATTGTTTTTGTTTTGAAATTTACTTATAAAAAATCTATCAGGCCCCAGGATATCGCCAGGGAGATTTTTGGCATAGAAAATCCGGTATATTATATGGCAAGAGAGAGGATTGTATTAAAGGTAGGAAATAAGCCGATAAGAACAGGATAAAGCTGGGGGTATGGCTCTACTATCTAACCTGCACTATTCATAAAAAATGTCGATATGTATGATATATCTTTTTTAATCAGTATGTTACATTGATTCCTACAGCAACTCAATTTACCATTTAGTTCACAATATAATCTCTATTTGTAATCGACATTTTTTACTCTACGAGCGAGCCGATCTTACCACATCTACTTCGTTACAGGGTAATCGCGGTGAAATACCACAGCTTCGCACCCTGTGCCTCGTATCTGCGGCAACCTCGGCTCGTGAATAATTCAGGCTAAGTAACATACATATCGACATTTTATATGACTAGTTCAGGTTAAGAGCTGGCAGGATACCTAGAATTTTAATTGAGAGTGCGCCAGATAAATCTGATTGTTTGGATTAAGCGACATTGAAGATTTAGCCTTCTGATGAGGCTTTTTGAGGGAATCCGGCGTAGCCGGGCTGTGAGCATGTCTGACCCACGGACGGGGGGAGTTGCGCAGCAGCCGAGAAAAACGAAGAAGAATGGCGTTAAAAATCTGAAGCGAGCGTATCCATACAATCAGATTTATCGTTGCCTCCGCGTGTTTTCATATCAACGAACCTGATTCTTGCTTAAGGCTAAGAAGATTTGAAAAAATGGGGGAACTCCTGTGAAAATTTATCTTGACGGCGGCTACCCTTATTTATTACTATCAGAGCGGTTTAAATTAAATGCAAGGAGGAAAAAATTGATCGATTTTAGTTTGACAGAGTCACAAAAAGCACTCCAGGAGATGGTACACGAGTTTGCTGAAAAAGAAATGAGGCCCCAAGCGGCTAAATATGATAAAGGTGAAGAATTTCCCTGGGATATTATGAAAAAAGCTTTTGAAGTAGGGCTTATAAGCTGTGAGATTCCTGAGGAATATGGAGGCGGAGGGTTAAGCCATTTGGATACAGTGATTCTTAGTGAGGAACTGGCGTGGGGTTGTGCCGGAATGTATACTACAATAATGGCCAGTTCTCTTGCATTTACTCCAATAATACTTTTTGGAACTGATGAACAAAAGAAGAAATATTTAACTCCCTTTACTATAAAAGCAGCGTTAGCGGCTTTTTGTTTAACTGAAAGAGAAGCTGGTTCAGATGCTGGGTCACTTAAGACTAAAGCTGAAAAAGTTGGAGATGAATATATTATTAATGGTTCTAAGTGTTTTACTACGAATGGGGGAGTAGCCGAACTCTATATTGTATTTGCTTTAACAGCTCCTGAAAAAGGTGCGCGTGGCATGAGTGCTTTTATTGTTCCTAAAGATAGACCGGGAATTACGGTAGGAAAGGAAGAGGATAAGATGGGGCATAGAGCATCAAATACTGCTGAGTTGTTTTTTGAAGATGTAAAGATACCTGCTGAAAATTTACTGGGAAAAGAAGGCACAGGATTTCTGATTGCTTTGAAAACACTGGATAAAACCCGGGCTCCAGTCGGAGCTGGTGGAATAGGAGTAGCCAGAGCTGCGCTTGAATATGCTGTTGATTATTCAAGGACAAGGGTCCAATTCGGTAAACCTATTGCCTTGTTTCAGAAGATCGCATTTAAAATTGCTCAAACAGCAGCTGAAATAAATGCAGCTCGCTTTTTGGTATGGAATGCAGCTTGGAGATTAGATAAAGGGATGAAAGTTGGGAAAGAATCAGCTATGGCCAAGTTTTTTGCCTCGGATGTAGCTATGAAAGCTGCAAATGATATGCTGGAGATCTTTGGCGGGTATGGATATATGAAAGATTACCCTATGGAAAAGCTTATGCGGGATGCTAAGCTGCTTCAGATCTACGAGGGTACTAATGATATTCAGCGCCTGGTTGTCAGCCGTGAAGTGATCGGGCCAATCAGGAAATAAGTTTGAAGTCAATCCTTAGGTTGATGGCACTGGGTGCAATCGATATTTAGATCGGCGTGATAGTTTGATAAGTAAAAATCTAGATCTATATTGACCTGGTTTGTAGATAAGATCGAAATAATATCCAGAATATCTTCTTCAATGCTTTTTATAGGGTGCTCAATGATCCTGCCTATTTCTTCACCATCTATGAAGATAATAAAAGTTGGGATTTTTTTAATATTTTTTCCTTTAATATATGGCTCACGAGATTCCTTGTCTTTAGGTAATCCTGTATATAGAGTCATGAAATAGGGATTATCGACCATGTCCATAATCTTAAAATACTCACTGACATGTTGAACGCTGTCAGGGCACCAGATCCCTAGAAAGATCTCAATATTGACTGGAATATCAAATGTTTGAAGGCCATATATAATTTCTGGGTCAGGTGAATAAGCTGTGGCAATTTCTTGCCACTCAGGGAAACTCTTAAGTATATCTTCTTTTTCTATTTTTCCGCAGAAATTTTTGCTGCCGTAAAACAAAGAGGAAAAAAATAAAGTTAGCAGTAAAACAATAAATCCCCGTTTGCCCATATAAAATATCTCTTTAAAATAGGTTCAATGAGGTTAATGTTCTGTTTCTGTAAAGTATTCAGGGATGATTCCTGTAGTTTCTATTCCAGCTGATTTGGCCAAATCAATGACGTCTATGACATGGCTATAGAGGAGTTTAGCATCTGCCCGGATAAAGATTGTTTTGTCCTGGCGAACTTCATAAATAGCTCTTAATCTTCCTTCAAGCATATTGAGTTCGACCTGCTCCTGATTGATGTTAACGCTAAGGTCTTTATTTAAGGTTAATACGATCAATCCTTGAGGAATGGCCGCGGTGTCTTGGGTGGTCTCAGGAAGCTTGACGTCGATTCCTTTTTGAACCATAGGAGTGATGACCATAAAAATGATAATTAGAACTAATAAAACATCGCATAAAGGAACGACATTAGGTTCTGCTTTAGACATTGGTACCTCCTAACAACTTCATTTATCAATTTAGAATTGTAGACAAAAGTCTAAGAATTGTCAATGTGTTAATTGATTTATTTCCTGGTTTTAAAATATAGAAAAGCAACTAGGCTTATAAAAGCTGCTAATGCAATATATTCCCCCAAAAATTCAGGGTATACGATTCCCAGGCCTTCGGGTTTGGCTTTTTTAATAAATGCATACAATGCTACAAGTACCATACAAATGCCTTCACCGGCAATGAAGCCTGAACTGAGAAGTATGCCTTTCTCTGATTTTTTGGCTTTCAGTTCTTTATTTTTTCCGGCCTTTTTTTCTATTAACAGCTTGAGCATTCCACCCACATATATCGGGGTCATGGTTGAAAGAGGAAGATAAATTCCTACTGCCAAAGGCAGAGATGGAATTCTGAGAAGCTCTGATACTATAGCGAATGAACCCCCTACCATCACCAATCCCCAAGGAAGATCTCCGCCCAGTACGCCTTCAATAACAGTTTTCATTAGGATGGCTTGGGGAGCAGGGAGTGCTTCGGAGCCGAAGGTAAAGGTTTCCCCCAATAGCCATACTGCCGCTGCAATAGCAAAGGCAGATGATATTACCCCAATAAGCTCTGCGCTTTGCTGCTTCTTGGGAGTGGCTCCAATAATATATCCTGCCTTCAAGTCTTGGGAAATGTCACCTGCTATAGAAGAACCGACACATACGACAGTTCCTACAGTGAGAGCTGTTGCCATGCCGATAGCATCGGTCCAACCCATAGCCACAAATAAAAGGCTGGTGCCAAGAAGAGTGACAATCGTCATACCTGAAGTCGGATTGGATGATACACCTACCATTCCTACAATCCGTGATGAGACAGTAGCGAAACAGAAAGCGAAAAAGACAATACAAAGAGCGGCGATACCCCTGATGAGCAGGGAGGCATCTATGCCTACAAGTTTTGGTATTAGCACTAAAGCAGCTGTAATTATGAGAACGCCTATTCCCAGGACAGTTATGGGTAGGTCGGTCTGGGTTCGTTTTTTATGGTATTGAGTATTGTAATCCTTACCGAGCTGGATTTCTTTTATCCCAATTTTTAAAGAGTTATACATAGTTGGTATTGATTTAAAAATAGTAATAATTCCGGCAACTGCGACTGCCCCTGCTCCGATATACCTGATATAACGGTTCCATATCTGAAAAGCAGTCATTTGAGCGATGGTTAGGTCAATTTCAGGAAAAAGAGGTGAGGATATGCTTTCTCCAAAATAAGCGATCAAAGGTATTATTCCCAGCCAGGAAAGGATTCCTCCTGCAACCATGATAGCGCCGATGCGGGGGCCCAGAATAAATCCTACACCTAAGAGTGCCGGAGTTGGCTCCATACCTAGTTTAGCTTTTTTTATAACAGGCAGTGAGAGGTAGATTTTTTCTGGCCAGAGATGAAAAAAACTGATAATCGCTTTTAAAAAAGCGCCGATTCCCATTCCCAAGAATATATTTTTAGCTTTGGCACCTCCTTCTTCTGCGGAGATAAGAACCTGAGCTGCAGCAGTTCCTTCAGGATAGGGGAGGACTTCATGTTCTTTAACGATTAAAGCTTTTCGCAGTGGGATCATAAAGAGCACTCCCAGTAATCCTCCGAGCATGGCAAGCATTCCGATCTTTGCAATACTGGGGCTATAACCCCAGAGGAATAAGGCAGGGATTGTGAAAATTATTCCCGAAGCAAGAGAAGAACTTGCTGAACCGGTTGTCTGGGCAATATTGCATTCTAAAATAGAACTTTTTCCAATCAATGGGGTTAAAATCCTTAGAACAGCTACGGATATAACGGCTAAAGGAATTGCAGTTGAGATCGTGAGTCCGACCCTTAAGCCTAGATAAGCATTGGCAGAACCGAATATAACCCCAAAGATAGCGCCTAGAATTACAGATTTTATACTAATATCTTTGTATGTAGTACTATCTGGAATGTAACTTTGGAATTCTGCCATTTATCTCTCCCAAGTAATTTAGGCAGAGTCTATCATATTTTTTCGATTAAGCAATAAATATTTCTCCATAGTAATTTTTTACCATTTAATATTTGCTATTTGCCATATACTTAGTATTATATAAATCGACATCTATTTTAAATAGTTCAGGTTAAGGCTATGGAACGTAAAGAAATTTTAAAGAGAATTGAAGATATTAGAGAAGAATTGGCTAAGGATCAATTTGAAATAATGCGTGAAAAGATAATGGAAAAGAAATTTCATTTACACAGATCTAATCGCAAATTCTTGGCAAAAAAAATAATCGAAAAATTTAGAAAACGGTGGATATTGGAGCTGGAATTGATTCTTGAACCGATTTTGGAAAACCAAAAACAGATTAATATGAGATTTTTAGTTGAGATAGACAGGTTGAAAAATGAGTGCACCTCACAAAAATCCAAATCTTCGCATAAAGAAAAGGAGGGTAAGGATTAAGAGCTTTTTTAAAAAGGTAAAGAATAAAATGAATTTTCCCAAGAAAAAGGGAGAGATAAAAACAGTTGCTGTGTGTGCGGCCCAGGTCCCTTTTTTTCGGGGTGGGGCTGAAGCTCATGTTAATTCTTTAGTAAACAAACTTCGGGAAAAAGGCTTTGAGGTCGACCTAATAAATATTCCTTACAAATGGTATCCACATCAACAGTTGTTAAAGACAATTGAGATCTGGAAGCTTATTGATCTAACTGAATCAAATGGAAAAAAAATCGATCTAGTGATTTCCACAAAATTTCCTTCTTATTTTATCAAGCATCCGAATAAAGTGTTATGGCTAATTCATCAATTTCGGCAGATATATGATTTATTTGACACAAAATACTCTGGATTTGATCCTCAGAGCAGAAAAGATATGAGGATGAGAGACAGCCTTATCAAGATGGACAATAAAGCATTGAAGAGCAATAAACGCATTTACACTAATTCAAAAAACACAGCTGAAAGATTGAAAAAATATAATATGATTAATGGTATACCCTTGTATCATCCACCAAGATTAACTGGAAGATATTATGCTTCGGATAATGGGGATTTTATTCTTTCTGTAGGAAGGCTTGATAAGCTAAAACGGGTCGATCTGTTGCTAAAATCATTGCAATTCTGTGATTCACGCATTAAGTGTAAGATTGCTGGTACTGGTCCTGAGTATGAAAGGCTTCAGGAAATCACCGCAGAATGCGGGATATCAAAAAGAGTGGAATTTTTAGGTTTTGTATCTGACGAAAGACTACTTTCCCTTTATGCAGAGTGTTCAATGGTTTTCTTTGCCCCCCTGGATGAGGATTATGGATATATAACTCTTGAGTCTTTTCTATCAAAAAAGCCGGTTATTACCAAGTATGATTCAGGAGGCCCCTTGGAATTCGTAGAGCATGAACGAAATGGGATAATATTGAAATCAGATTCACCGGAAGAAGTGGCAAAAAATATAGAAAGCCTATTTTTTGACAAGAAAAGATGTGAGGATTTTGGAAAAGCAGGTTATCAAAAGGTAAAAAATATAAATTGGGATAATGTTATTGAAACTTTGGTCTATGGAGATAAGGCATGAAAATTGCTATTTTCAGCCCCCTTAATCCAATAAAAACAGGAATATCTGATTATACTGAAGAAATGTTGGAGGCACTTAGCGGACATTTTAATATAGATCTTTATATAGAAAAGGGATATCAGCCGGAGAATAAAAGTATATTATCCAAGTTTAAAACAATCCCTTTTGATGCTGATTCTTTTGATCCTTCTGTTTATTCCGAGATAATCTATCATATTGGCAACTACTATGATGGACACAGATATATTTATGAAAGTTTAAAAAAATTTCCGGGAATTGTTGTTCTGCATGATTATGTTTTGCAGGGATTTTATGCAGAAAGATATGATGCGACGAGAGATTTTGAACAATATAAAAAACTGCAGATAAAATATTATGGGCAAACAGGAGAAGAAATTGCCACTTGGATCTCAGATAATTCCAGGATTCCTATCTGGGAATCGAATGAGGCTTTTGATTTTCCTCTGAATGAAGAAATTATAGAATATGCAAAAGGTATCATAGTTCACTCCGATTTCATAAAGAAGAGAATTCAGGCGAAATCGGATAAACCTGTAGTAAAAATTCACCATCATGGTCATAAGATAAGAGAATTTGACAGGAATGCCATTAGGCAAGGATTAGGAGTTAACCGGAATGAGATCCTTTTATGTTCAGCGGGATTTTTAAATAAAAATAAGCGGTATAATAAAATATTTTCAGCATTATCTAAAGTAAAGGGCTTCAAATTTAAGTATGTTATTGCTGGCCTGGACCGTGGGAATATCCTGGAAAATTATATATCTGGGGATTTTGATATCATCCGTAAAGGGCATTTACTTATTAGGGAACTGGAGGCTCTGATTTCAGCTTCAGATATCTGTATTAATCTTCGCTACCCGACGATGGGGGAGAGTTCAGGTTCTTTGCTGCGAATGATGGGCTATGGGAAGCCTATTCTGGTGACAAATTATGGTTCTTATGCAGATTTTCCAGACTACTGTGTGCTAAAAATAAATCCTGACATTGATGAGGAAGAAATGATAAAAAGGTTCATTACTACTTTGGCAGGTGATAAGGATTTCCGTATTTCCATTGGTAAGGAAGCTAATGAGTATGTTAAAAAAGAATGCAGCATAGAAAAATGTGCAGCCGAGTATGCTGAGTTTATAAATAAAATGATGTTATTTTGAAAAGGAATCCAAAAACATGAAAAATCTATCTGATTCTAAGAAAGCAATTCAAAATATCCGAAAAGAACTTGGCAAACAAAAAGAAACAGTTAACAGTATTGAAGATCTTGCCATGAAGAAAATTGAAAGAGAAGCAGGCATATGGGAATATAATTTTGACGAATTGGAAGTTGAGATGTGGAGACGCTTTTCAAATTTGGAAAAGAACTGTGGTTGCATATCGGAAGAAAATCAGTTTTTTGACAAGAGGAAGCCAAATTCTCCTTTTTATAAAGTGAAAGAGCGTTACAGAGCGATTTCAGAACTTTTTATTAGAATAAAAATGGAAGGGGAGGGGCGATTCAACCTAGATAAACAAAATTCTATTAATAAAGAATATATTCCCTTTAATTTAGCTGTTATATTAACGTTGCAAAAGATAAAAGACCGGCTTAATACTCTGGAAGAAATGACTCGGCATCTCATTAAAGATCAGGAAGAACTCTTTAGTAAATATTTTAGGAACAATTTGGGTATTAAGGAAGACAAAGAAGGGGATACAGATGAATGAGATAAATCCCGACATTGTAATAAAAACAGTAGAAGGGTTTTTAAAGAGAGATGACGTATCATCTGAGGACCTGATATGCAGGTATTTATTTATTAAAGTTAAAGAAGGGTTTTCAAGTGCAGCTACGGTTTTTCAGGAAATAGCATCTCTTGTATCTCAAAAAAGAGGGCTTCAATCTGCATTCAATATTTTCATGCGTATGGAAGTCGCACTTGGTCTGCGAAAAGCTCAAATAGGAATTTATGATAATGCCTTTCATTTTATTGGAGGTGCACAGAAATACGGCTGTAATATAGCAAGTATACTGCAGCAAGATTTTGATGTAACCCTAATAGTAAATGCGGATATTTCTTTTAAACAACTGCAGGAATGGTATGATCTGGATCTATCAAGATGTAAGATAAAAGTAGTAAAAATTCCCTTCTTTGAAGCACGAAAAGAAAAAGTTGATGTATTTGATGCTGGTCTTGTAGATTTGAGAGAGGATAACCCGTTTCATGTTATAAGCAAAGAAAGCGGTAACTATGATATTTTTGTGAACAATTGTATGTTGGAGATGATTTATCCTCTGGCAAATATATCCGAATTCATATGCCATTTTCCAGAAAGGGAAATAACAAGGTTTTTTCATGTGGATAAGTATTCCCATATTATTTATAATAGCCTTTATACTGCTGAGTGGATAAGAAAAAGGTGGAAACTTAATCCACATAAGCATATTTATCCTCCGGTTGATATGGAATCATCCTCTACGAAAGGCAAAAAAGAAAATATTATACTTTCAGTTTCAAGGTTTGAATTAAGTGGGAATAAAAAGCAAAAGGAAATGGTCAAAGCTTTTATGATGCTATCTAATAAGTACCCAGCTGAGATGAAAAAGTGGAAACTGGTTCTTGCAGGTGGAAGTACAGAGAAAAATATTTACTTAGACAGTATTAGAAATCTGCTTACAGGTATCCCTGAAAATAAAATTGAATTAAGGGTCAACATTTCCTCAGATGAACTGAAAAATCTTTATAAGAAGTCAAAGATATTCTGGCATTTTTGCGGAATAGGTCAGACTGACCCGGCGTGTATTGAACATTTCGGCATGACAACTGTCGAAGCTATGCAAAATTATTGTGTCCCGGTTGTTTTTAATGGGGGAGGGCAGAAAGAGGTTGTTAAAGATGGAGAATCAGGATTTTTATTTAAAGATTTTATGGAATTATATGAAAAAACACTTAGGCTTCTCACTAACCCGGAAAAGATGCAATCCTTAAGTGAAGGCGCTTATACACAAGGAAAAAAATTTACAAAAAAAGATTTTTATCAAAAAATCAAAAAACATTTTCTACAATTACTTGAAAATTATTCCTTTTCAGATTTAACGAAAAGAAAATCAGATTAAAAACTACAAGCTGTTTTATTATTTTAAGGTATCGTAAGCCCTATTATTGTCATCTGTATTAATAACGAGAAGAGCTTTTCCAGTTCCTGATGATGATATATAACAATATTTAACATCGATCACGGCATTTCCTAAAAGAACTCCGATTTCGGCTCCGGCCCCAATACGGTCACTCAACATAACTGTAATGACAGAATTTGTTTTGACTTTATATCCTAAAGATTTTAAACATTTGTTTGTTTTTTTATTGTCTGTAGTTATTAGAAGAAAGGTTCCTTTATCCTTTTCTGTATATACATTAAGTGCTAAAAGATTTATTCCGGAATTCGCTAAAGTACCAAGGACTCTTCCCAGTATGCCCGGTTCATTGGGTGCAGTGACATGTAATTCAGTTTCGATCTTTACATTATGCAATGTCTTTTCTCCGAATCAAATATTTATTTCCTTGTGCTGTTTGTAAAATACAAACTATGTAAATAATATTGAAATTACCAATTTATTATAACAGAAAATGAGATATAGTTCCAAATAAAAATTGATTACCATTTACTATTCTAAATTTTCTAAGTATCATTCATATTGACATTTTTTATGAATAGCTCTAATTGTTTAACTCATTTGGTTATGATGATATGGAAAAAAGAAAAATTAAAGTTGCTATAATAGACAATTCAATTAATTCGGAGATATATTCTCCTGTAAAACACTGGAGGACATATCTAAAGGTCGAATGGGAGGCATTTTCTGCGAAAAAAGGAATGTTTCCGGATCTATCTGAAGGATACACCCATTTGATTTTGACAGGGTCAGAAGCTTCAATCATAGAAAGAGATCTTTGGGTTTATCAGGAGGTTGAGTTTGTTAGGGAAGCAGTTGCGAAAAATTTACCAGTTCTTGGGAGTTGTTATGGACATCAGCTTCTTGCTGTCGCCCTAGCGGGTTATAAAAATGTACATAGGTGTAAGAAGCCTGAAATTGGCTGGATCCCGATTAAAATACGGATCGACAATCCTTTATTGGGACCCAGAGGTGTTTTTTATGCGTATAATCTTCATTTTGATGAAGTCATAGATCTAGACGATAAGTTTGAAATTTTAGCGTCGACTGAACAATGTCGGATTCATGCTTTTAAATTGAGGAACCAACCTATATGGGGATTACAAGCTCATCCGGAAATAAACATCCCAAGAGGACGGCAGCTTTTTAATAATTTGATATCTTTGGAAACTAAAATGGCTCCTTACTTTAAAGAAGGTTTATGCTCAAGGCCAAGAGATTCCAATTTAATTCACCGGATCATTGCTAATTTTCTTAAGAGTGGAGAATAGAAGCTCCCTTACATTTTTTTCAAACTTATAAAAGTTATAAGGCCTGGATTAGAGAAAAAAAATTAGAAGGGAACTCCAGAGAAAGGAAAAAGGGAAAAATCAATGCCTGTTTTTTGGGGGAAGTCCTGTCAAGTAAATTCTTCAGTGATTCAGACAGTAGAGGGCAATCCATTCTAACTCATTAATTTTTAATAGCTTGTAGTCCATCAAAAAACGGATCTTAAGATTATTTTCGGAATGGCTCATTTTTTTCTTGACATCTGAATGTATATAATATATAAACATATCAGTCATAAGATCGCTATGGACTTAAGCCGCCTCCGCCAAAAAATCCTACTCCTCGATCAAAAACGCCTCTCTCTCATGAAAACACTCCTCCGACCACTGCCGATGATCTCTGGAAGCCTCTACCAGATGCGCAGACCCTGTGGCAACCCTCGCTGCAAGTGTGCCAGAGGCAAGCTCCACTCCTCCTGGTATCTTTCTACACGTAAGGACAAAAAAACAAAGCTCGTCTACATTGGCAAGATTGTCCCAGAGCGGCTTTCTACCCGTGTCCGCCGTTACCAGAGTTATCAGAAAACACTGGCTGAGATCCGCAAAATTGACTCTGAGATATCTCTGACATTTAACCAGTTGCGTGATACAAAACTGAAGACTTTTGACAAAGGTTATCAATGAATCTTCTCGTTTTCGAACAGGACAAGGTTTACGTAAAAAAGTGTTTGGAAAATGGGGAGATTGATTATCTGGAGGCGGTTTCTGAGGGGGCAGAGACGGAGTTTTTCGAATATCTCAATACCCGGGGAGTTCTGAAACATTTGGCCGACACCTACCCTCTCAAACGCAAGAAACAAGAGGTGCCTCTATGGCTGTATATAGCCAGTGATATAAGTCTCCGGCTGCACGGGACGCAGAGTTTTCACGGCTATCCTTTAGTCATCCGCACCGGAGGATTGCTCAACGCCCTTGGTCCGGAAGTGGGAAAAAAGACTGTTCATCCTCAGACCGGACAGGTTACGATCCACTGTCCCGGGTTTAACCACAAGAACAAATATGACCGTCAGACGCCCTGTGATCAGGACTTTTTGCGCAAGACTGCCCGGACCACAGAGGCAGATAAGTTAGAGGGATGGTTTAACACGGAGATGCCGCGTCTTTTAAAACGGGAAAAGCTATTTGATCCGGAAGGTATTTTTATAGGCGATGCGTCCTATATTTTCGTTCCCGATAATGACAACTACAAAGGTTCAGATGTTTTACTCTTTGATGAGCACAACCACCCGGTTAAAAAAGAGAGACTTAGTCCCTCACAGCTTCGATGCTGTCGATACCGGCGCTGCTATAAATGGGTGGAGTTGATCCATACTAACTCCTCTGGGGAGTTTTTCTTCTTTGTCGCGATGCATTTGGGGCGAGGGAAGTCTCATGAATGTCCTATCCTTTATGAGCTGGTCGAGCAGTTTCTGGAGATTGTGGGCAAGGGGGTTATGAAGTGGCTCATCGTTGATAGAGGCTTTCTTGATGGACAACGGATCGGTCATCTTAAGAAGCATTGGAATGTAGAGACTCTAAGCGGGCTTCGAAGTGACATGAATGTGTTAGAGGATGCGAGGGGTTTGCTTAAAGCAGAGCCTGTTAAATGGCAAGACTACCAGCCGTATACGCCTCCACCTCCGCCTGTTACGGCGGCCAAGCCTGAGAGTCTTCTCAGCCGGGAAGAAGCACGGCGGCGTACGTTGAAACTCCAAGGCCGTTGGCCAAAACCTAAGCCCCCAGAGAAGGTTGTGGCCTTTAACGATTTGACCAGTTGGGACGCCTGTCCGGTGCCGTTGACAGTGGTGCTAACCCAGCAGAAGGATAAACCGCCCTGGGGTTTGGTTACCACCTCTAAGACTCAAGATGCCCCCCTTGTCCGCGACCGGTACCATCTCCGCGAGACAATCGAGGAACGCCATCGGCAAACCAAGCTCTTCTGGGACCTGACAGGATTTCATTCCCCCAACTTCAACCTTGTTACTAATCAAGTTGTTTTCGTCGCTCTTACCTACACACTCTTACAGATGCAACTCCTTGGCGAAAACCGGCCTGAACTCAATCGTATGACCAAACGCACTCTCCGGCACCAGATGCTTCCTCATGGGAACCATATCGTCGTCTATGCCGATCAATACTTAGGTTTTTTCGATATCCCTGAATATACAGAGATTGTTATGACGATTGTTGAACCGGGCAAAAGCAAACTTCTTCGTAAGGTCCGGAGATTCCGCAGAGATTTTCTCAGGGGCCTGAACTGGCCGCGTGGACCGTGATTATCAGAGGTCATGTCCAGTTGTTTGTTTTGATCGATCCTCTCTCCTCTATGATATTTTCTTAGTTTTCCAGAAGAGGGTGCCTCTTTAAAGTTCTTTTCGCCATCCATAGCCCTCTTCTTATCTCAAATTGAGATCTTTGCTCCTAACGCGTCTAGTGGATTTTTTCCAAAATGTCCTCTACTGTCTGAATTGCAGTAAATTCTTGACAATAATATATTTTTTTTAATATTTATGATAGAATAAGAAAAAAAATGGAGATTTTTAGGAGGTCAGATGAAAAATAAAAAAATATTATTAACAACAGTTGTTTGTATTCTTGCTCTTAGTGTAATTACTTCATATGCCGAGACAAAGAAGCTAAAACAGATCGGCCGTTATACTTTGGTTAGAATAAAAGGGCAAGTTCCTACCTCAGAAGTAATGAAGACTCTTGTAGACAGGTATGCCGGAGATATCAAATATGGTTTTGATTTGGCAGGATACGGAGATCTTTTTCTTCCTTTTCTGGAACAGTTAAAAAATGAATCATTCAAAGAAGATGCAATTGAGATTGGTGACAAGTTAATGTGGATGCTTTTCCGCTCTCATGGCAAAGTTAAGATCGTGGAAGATTTAGAATGGGCAGGGAAAAAGCCGGTACCGATATTTTCTTTTATAGTAAAAAAAGACTATAAACAATATGAGATCATTATGCCCAGAGCCTGTGGCAATATCTCACTTCGTAAGGTCGAAGAGGTTATCCCACCGGCAATATGTGATATTGTAGTCGACCCGATAAAAGCAAATATAAATGATCCAATTTCTGTCGATATGAGCGGCTCACAACATGCTAAATCAATGGAAGTAGAGGTTGTTGGCCCTGATGGAACTATAATATCTACAAAATCCTTAACTCCTGAGTCTCCTAAATGGCAGACTAAGTTATCTGATGCGGGAGAATATGTATTTAATGCAAAGGTAACAAATTATGAAGGGAAAATATCTGCCGAACCCTGTAAAGCTAAAACCTATATAAATTTTCCGCCGCTCTGTAAACTCTGGACGTCATGTCTGCTATGTAAAGATTATGTTGGTCGCCCTATTACATGTGATGCTTCCAATTCAACCGATCCCGATGGCGAGGTTGTAAAAGCTTATTTTGAGATAAAGGACCCTGAAGGAAACGTAGTGGATACTTATTCTGATACGTCTAAACCTTTTGCTTGGGAGAAAGTATTTGAAAAACCGGGATTTTATACAATAACTGCAGTTGTAACTGATGATTTTGGAGCCATTTCCCAACCAGAGAGTATTGAAATTGAAGTTACCCAGAAAAAGATGTTCTTTTTGGCAGAAGCCGGGCCTCTTTTAGCGCGCGGAAGTCATGGACCTTTTGCAGGTGCTCGATTGGGTCTTATGTATAAGCTAATCCCTGATACTTTGGACTTTGTTGTCTCTGGAGGCGGATCTCTTGCCTTAAAGAATGAACCTTGGACATCTTTCTTTATGGCAAATGTTCTCATGAATGTGCATACTGGCCCTGTGTTTTTTGGCGCAGGAGCGGGCTTTACAACTAAAGTCAAAGAGAGTAGAAATGCTGATGCTGAGATTATAGGAAATGTAGGGTTTGACTTATTTAACAATTATACTCTGGCAGGTCAGCTTATCTTTGAAACCAGAGTTCCCATCGGAGAGGGACGTTCATTTGCACATAATCATAAATTGTTCTTTGGTTTAAGGCTTTTGTTTTAACAAAAGAGATATCTAACCTGAGTTATTCACGAGTCGAGGTTGCCGCAGATACGAGGCGCAGGGGATGAATCTGTGGTCATTCACCGCGAATCCGCTGCAACAAAGTAGATCAGGCTGTGTCGCAATTAATAAAATGGGAAATATTCAATAAAAATATCCCATTTTATGCCAATATTGGAGTGAAATTGACATATTTTGCCTTAGATTCTTCTGTTTTTTGGCCTTCTTATCCCGTTTTGAAATCGGAACGTGAATTGCGACACAGCCTGAGATGCGGTAAGATCAGCTCGCCTGAAAGGTAAGAAATGTCGATTATTAATAGAGATTACACCATGAACGGAATGATTAATTGTCTATCGGCAATAATAGGCGTAAAATGTTGACCTAAAAGGGGGTAACATATATATCGACATTTCTTATGAATAATTCAGGCTAAAATTAGAAAGGCCGGAGGTAAAATACCCGGTCTTTTTTTTTAAATATGAGAGGCAAATAAGAAAATGAAAATTGCTTTGATTGGTGCAGATGGGCAGCTGGGAACCGATCTCCTAAAAATACTACAGAAAAAGCATAAAACGATTATAGTACCACTATATTTTCCTGATTTTGATATCACAAAGCCGTCTGAAGCTGAAAAAATCCTCACAAATATAAAGCCAGAGATAATTATAAATACAGCAGCTTATAATTTGGTTGATGAAGCTGAAGTGAACCCTATTTCTCCTTTTCGTATTAATGCAATAGCTGTACGTGATCTTGCTTTGATATGCCGGAACATCGGGTCTACATTGGTCCACTTCAGCACTGATTATGTTTTTAATGGCGAAAAAAAATCTCCTTACATAGAAGAAGACACCCCAAAGCCAATTAGCGTTTATGGAGTTACTAAGCTCGCAGGAGAGTTGTTTATCCAGGGCATTTTGAAGAAATATTTTATAGTAAGAACTTGTGGGCTTTATGGGCTAGCGGGATGCTGGGGAAAAGGAACAAATTTTGTAGATACAATGATATCTAAGGGAAGAAGAGGAGACGAGCTAAAGGTTGTAAACGACCAGTGGATAACACCTACATCAACCTGGGAGTTGGCAGAGAAAATAGGAGAACTTTGCGAAAAAGATTTTTATGGGATTTATCATCTTACAAATGAAGGTTATTGTACCTGGTTTGAGTTTGCTGTCGCGATATTCTCCCTGCTAAAGATAAACCCAAAAATTTCACCTATAGCTTCCGAATCATTTAATTCTAAAGCCAGGAGGCCTGCTTACTCAGTGCTTGAAAATAAGAAAGCAAAAAAAAATGGAGTAACCGGTTTTTCCAACTGGAAAGAAGCACTCAGGGGATATCTTAAAAGAAAAGGATTTATTAAAGGAGGGGAGAGTTAAAAAAATTTGCCCAGTTTGGAGATCTCATCATCGTAATATTTCCGGAATAGAATCTCCCATTCCCGGCTTCCTTCTTCTATAGGTTTCTTTTGTGATTCGATTTTCTTAATAGCACGTTTTTCAATTGTGTCAAATAGCTTCAACTCTTCTTCAATGCTTCTGAAAATTGAAAGTCTTATTTCATTTGGTTCATCTAAAAATTCTACTTCCTCGTTATGGAATATTAATTCAAGGATTTTTCTGGACAAATGATTAATTTTTTCACGAGATATTCTGGCGTTCACAGTACTATCTCCTTTTCTTTGGCTAGTTTTGTCTTTATCATTCTAAACATTGTCTGATATTCGATATTTTCAGTTCGAATTTTTTCGATATGTTTATTTAGGATCTCCCTAACTTCCTGGTCAAGTTTATCTTCGATTAAAAATTCGTTGTTAATAAGGTTATCTAAATCAGCAACAAGTTTACTTTTATCTTTGGTAAGAATTTTTTCTTCTTTTAACATATTACGAATAATGGAAAATGCCATATGTTCTATTTGGTTTTTACTTAATCTCATTTCCAAAATAAAATACAATAACTTGGAGGAAAATTCAAGGGTTGATTGTTTTTTTTTGGTATTTGAGATTCCAGTCCGGGCTTAATCCAAGTTGTCAATTCTCTTTAGATGAAAGGTAAAGAAAATAGATAAATCCACCCAGACAGAGGCCGCAGATAAAAATCATAGTTATTATGGTCTCAATTGTCATTTTTATTGTTAAATAGTTTTTTATTAATGATCTTATTAAAAAGGATAAAAACGGTCAGAGCAATGGCCCATTGAAAAAGTACTGTACCTAAGGTATTTTGTGAAAAAGGGTTAAGCCAAGTGTCAGGGTTGCTCTTGTAGCTGTCCCAGAACCACCAAACAAGAATTGCAATCAGTTGAATAGGCAGGAAAAATTTGATCAGAATATCAAACCCTTTTCCCAGTTTAATCTTGTGCTCAGGATCAGTAATGATTTCTTCGCGGAATTTCTTAGGGCCTATTTTAAGCACAAGGAAGACAAAGAATGCCCCGCTGATCAATAGTCCCATACCCCATACCCAATCCTGGTTATGGAAAAAACCGATGTATAAAGCAGAAGGAAGGCCTAAAAAAAAGCAGGCCAAGCCTACGATTGTAACGGATTTTTTTCGACTGAGCCCGGAGTCCATAAAAATCCGGGATATTAGCTCAAGCTGGGCAATGAGTGAGGAAAAAGCGGCAAAACATAAAGCTAGAAAAAAAAGAGCCAGAAAAAAAGAACCTGAGGGGATTTTTGCAAATAACGTGGGAATCCATTTAAATGTAAGCCCAACATTTCCCTCTTGTAGCACTTCAACTACTTTTTGTTGAGCAGAACTTTGTCCGTAAAAAAAAGAAAATACAGCAGGAATAACAATGATCGCTGCCATTAAAGAGGCAGTAGAGTTTCCGAATCCTAAGGTGGCTGAAGTAAGAACAGGATTTTCCTTTTTCCGGGAGTAAACAGCGTAGGTAAGCATTAGCCCCCATCCGGCTCCTGATGACCAGGCAGCCTGGCTTAAGGCGTTTATCCACATTTCAATATCTTTAAATTTAGCAAAGTTCGGAGAAAAGAGAAAGTTTAATCCCTGGAATGCACCTGGCAGGGTTAAAGAACGGACTACTGCCACAATAAGGAGGATAAAAAGAGAAGGGATGAGGATTTTATTTGCTCTTTCTATGCCCTTTGTAACTCCGAAAAAGATAATGGCACATCCAATAGAGATTGCTAAAAGATGAAAGACTACAGGTTCCCATGAGGAGTTGAATACCTGCCAGAATTGATCTGGCTTTTTATGTATCAGATCCTGAAAGCAGGTAGCATAGAAATACTTTATGCACCATCCAGTGACAACAGTATAATAAAAAGTTATTGCTGCCGTTACGAAAGCCACCCATGTTCCCATCCAGGCAAAATTTTTCCCCACCATAGATGCGAATGAGCCGATCACTCCTTGTCTGGTCTTTTTCCCGATGGAAAGTTCTATAGTCAGTAACGGTATCGACCAAATAAAAAGAAATAATATCCAGGCCAGCATAAAAGCTCCGCTGCCATACTGTGCAGCAATACGTGGAAAACGCCACAGATTACCTGTCCCTATAGCCATTCCCAGGCCTGCGAAAATAATCCCCCAACGGGAAAAAGATTCCTTACTTTTCATTGTATTTCATTTACTTTAATGATTGGGTTATGTAATGTCAATCACTAAGAAAGGGTGTAGTCCTTTTCTTTTTTCACATCTTTTAGCAAGGGCCATTAGCTTTCCTTTTGGGCTGAATAATCTAAAGATATTTTCTTTATCTTCTGAGTTTGAATTGATTGTGATTTCTGAAGAAATGATTTTTAAGATATTTTCCGGAAAGATAATATTTCCGTTTTTCGCCATAGTTGCACCAGTCTCATTTAAAATTAATTTTGGAAATTGGGGAAGAAGTTGCTCCAAAGGGATTATAAATTCTACAAATTTATTTTCACGGAACAGAATTTTTATTCGTTCCAAGGAAAAACTGTTGGGGAGATTATAAGGACCGATTTCAGTTCTTTTTAGATTAAACAGATGAGCTCCACAACCAAGAGATTGACCTAGATCATGGGCGATGGAACGTATATAGGTTCCTGAGGAGCATTTGATCTCGACATCGACCATGGGAGGTTTATAAGATAAAAGATCGATATAAAGAATGAAAATTTTACTAGGTGGAAGATTGATCTCGATATTTTTTCTGGCAAAGGAATATAAAGGTTTCCCTTTATATTTTTTTGCTGAAAATGGGGGCGGGACCTGGAGTAAATCTCCTGCTATCTTTGTTAAAGCTCCTAAAAGATTTTTTTCAGAAGGATAGTTGGGATTTATCTGAGAGGAGGGATTTCCAGTGGCATCATAGGTATCTGTGGAATAGCCAAGCCGGATAGAAGCTAAATAAACTTTATTTAATTTTGATATGAATGGAAAGAGTTTGGTTGCTCTCTCTAGAGATACGAGCATCAAACCTGTTGCCATTGGATCAAGAGTCCCGAAATGGCCGATTTTTTTTATTTGAAAAATGTTTCTTAATTTTAAAATAATATCATGGGAGCTAAGGCCTTTTTCTTTATCGACTAGGATCAATCCATCCATAATAAATTAACCTGGACTATTCATAAAAAATGTCGATATGCATGATACATCTTTTTTAATCAGCATGT
>JAUWNW010000079.1 GCA_030612445.1 Candidatus Aminicenantota bacterium | reverse complement strand
TGAATGGTAAAAAAATGGCGATTAAAATAAAAAATAAAAACAAGAAAAGAGTTAAAATAATCATTCTTGAAAGAATCTTGCATATTACTGAAAATAAATTAATAATAAAAACATTGCCATTTTTTTATGAATAGGTCAGGTTAAATGACAGACAAAAATAACAAAAAATTACCACTGGTTGAAATCGGAATTATAGGAGGAACAGGCCTTTATCAGATAGATGGGCTTAAAGTCCTCGAAGAAATCAAGATAGATACGCCCTTTGGCAAGCCTTCAGATTCTTTTGTTATTGGTATGCTGGAGGAAAAAAGGGTTGCTTTTCTCAGCCGGCATGGCCGGGGGCATCATATTCTTCCTTTAGAGATAAATTACCAGGCTAATATTTATGGTTTTAAAATGCTTGGAGTAGAAAGGATCTTATCCGTAAACTCGGTCGGTTCTTTAAAGGAAGAGATTCGACCTCGGGATATTGTCCTGTCAGACCAGTTTTATGACAGGACCAGGCGTAAAAACACTTTTTTTGGCAATGGAGCTGTCGCTCACGTCAGCTTTGCCCAGCCTGTTTGTCCTGATCTTTCTGAAATTTTGTATAAAGCCGGGCAAGATCTGGGATTGCGTATTCATTTAGGAGGGACTTACATATGTATTGAAGGGCCCTCTTTTTCAACCAAAGCTGAATCTAATATATACCGTTCATGGGGATGCGATGTTATTGGCATGACCAGTGTTACCGAAGCTAAATTGAGTAGGGAGGCTGAGATCTGCTATGCTACTATGAGTCTGGTCACTGATTATGACGTCTGGCATGAGGATGAGGAAACGGTTTCGGTAGATATGATTCTGGAAAATATGGCAAAAAATGTAGGCAATGCTAAAGCTTTAATAAAAAAAGCTGTAAGTTTGCTGCCAGAGCGAAATACAAGAGAATGTGAATGCAAACATGCTGTAGAAAACTGTATTGTCACCAAAGCAGACCTTATTCCCCCAGAGACCAAGGAAAAGCTTCGATATATTATAGGAAAATACATAACTTGAATTATTCAATAAAAAGGATGGATTATAATGAGTTTAGTTATTGTAGGGTCTTTAGCATTTGATACTATTGAGACCCCTAAGGAAAGGAAAGAAAGAATCATCGGAGGCTCATGCTCTTATGCCGCCCTTGCTGCCAGTTATTTTACTAATCCCAAAATTGTAGCTGTGATTGGAGAGGATTTTCCCGCAGGGGTCATCGAGCTTTTTAAGCAAAAAGGCATTGATACGCGGGGAGTGACCAAGGAATCTGGGAAAACCTTTCATTGGGAAGGACGTTACGGGTCTGATCCAAATCAGCGGACAACCATAAAGACCGAATTAAACGTCTTTAAAAATTTTAAGCCTCTCCTACCGAAAGACTACTGTAATCCTGATATCCTATTTCTGGGAAATATCGATCCTGACCTGCAGAAAGATATCTTATCCCAAGCCCGCAGCCCAAAACTTGTGGCTATGGATACCATCAACCTTTGGATCGAGAACAAACCTGACTCTCTCCTAAAAGTTTTAGAGCAGGTCGATATTTTTTTTGCCAACGATGAAGAGGTCAAGCTGATTGCGGATGAGGTTAACCTGATTAAGGCCGGGTATAAATTGCTTAATAAAGGGCCTTCCTTGATGATAATTAAAAAGGGGGAACATGGTGCCTTACTGATGGGGAAGGATTTTGTATTTGGAACACTGGCTTATCCTTGCGAGAATGTTATTGATCCCACAGGTGCGGGAGACAGTTTTGGCGGAGGTTTCCTGGGATACCTGGATAAAGTCAATTCATTTAAGGAAGCAGATATCAGAAAAGCTGCTGTCTACGGCAGTGTCATGGCTTCCTTTACTATTGAGGATTTTAGTATTGAAAGGATAAAATCATTAAGAGCCGAAGAGATAGATTCCCGGTTTAATGAGTTTAAAAAACTTGTCACATTTTAACCTGGATTATTCACGAGTTGAGGTTACTGTAGGAATCAAGGTAAAATACTGATTAAAAAAGATGTATTATACATATCGACATTTTTTATGAATAGTCCAGGTTAATTGGAGAAAGAATATGGCTGAAAGAAAATTACCGTTTGAGCCTTATAAGATAAAGACTGTTGAACCTATAAAAATTACCACCCGAGCAGAGCGGGACAAGATCCTTAGGGATGCCGGCTTAAATGTTTTTAGCATTCCGGCTGAAAAAGTCTTGATCGACCTGCTGACAGATAGCGGGACTTCAGCTATGAGTAACCGGCAGTGGGCCGGGATAATGCTGGGAGATGAATCCTATGCCGGCGCCAGAAGTTATTTTAATTTTGCAAGATCTGTAAAAAATATTTTTGGTTTCAGACATGTCATCCCTACTCACCAGGGAAGAGCTGCTGAGCGAATTCTTTTTCAGGTATTGTTAAAAACAGGGGACTATGTTCCAAGTAATATCCATTTTGATACAACCCGGGCAAATATTGAAGTGTTAGATGCGCGTGCTGAGGATTTAATCAAAGCAGAGGCCTATGATCCTGAGATTGTCGTCCCCTTTAAAGGGGATATTGATCTTGAAAAATTGGAGAAATTTATTCAAGACAAGGGCCCGGAAAAAATCCCCCTGTTTATGATGACTATTACTAATAACAGCGGAGGAGGGCAGCCGGTTTCTCTGGAGAATATTCGGGAGACCAGCCGTGTCTGCCGCAAGTATGGGCGGCCCTTTTTTCTGGATGCCTGCCGTTTTGCAGAAAATGCCTTTTTTATTCAAAAGCGTGAGAAAGAATATTCTTCCAAATCTATCCTTGAGATAGCTCGAGAGATCTTTTCTTATGCTGACGGCGCTACTATGAGTGCCAAAAAGGATGCGTTGGTGAATATCGGGGGCTTTATATGCCTGAATGATGATGTTCTAGAGGAAAAAATCAGAAATAACCTTATTGTCAGTGAAGGATTTCCAACTTACGGAGGCCTGGCCGGTCGAGACCTCGAAGCAATTGCCCGGGGATTGGAAGAAGTTGTTGACCAGGATTATTTAGCTCACCGTATCGACCAAGTAGGATACCTCTGGGATCTATTAAATGAAGCGGGAGTTCCGGTTTATGCCCCTGCGGGAGGACATGCTGTTTATATTCTGGCGGATAAATTTGTTCCTCATATTCCCCGCGAGCATTATCCGGGTTGGGCTTTGACTGTTGCCCTATATCGGGAGGCTGGGATACGGGCTGTTGAGATCGGCGGAGTTATGTTCTCTGGGAAAGACGAGAAAACCGGGAAGGACAAATTCCCGGAACTGGAATTAGTCCGCCTGGCAATTCCGCGGAGGGTATATACTGCATCTCATCTAAACTTTGTAGCTCAGGCTCTTATCGACCTTTACAAGGAACGGGAAAAGGTGAAAGGTTTAAAAATTACTTATCAAGCTCCTAATCTTAGACATTTTACAGCCCGCTTCGAAGAGATTTAGTCTGGGGTAGGTTAAATTGTTTGATTGTAATATAATTTAAGTATTGGTAAAATAGCTACAAAGTTTCAGTAAATTTTTAAAAGCATGAATGTATTTGAAGAATTTCCCAAGATAATAAGTGCGTTTGAAGATGAAGATTTGAGATATGCTCTTGTGGGTGGAGTAGCAATGGCCTTTCATGACGAACCCCGGTTTACTAAAGATATTGACATTTTACTGCTCCCTGAGGATATAGCAAAGTTGGAAAAAATCCTTTCTCTGAATGGATATGTTGAATCTACTACTCCCTGGACTTTTAAAAACGTCGATATAACCTTACACAGATTTCTAAAGATTGAGGAAAAGGAACACTTGCAGTTAGATGTGTTAACTGCAAATGAGAAAAGATCTAAACAAATAATTAAGAATGCATTAGAAGCTGAGTCAGAACAAGGGATAGTACGAGTAGCTACAAAAAAAGATTTGATATGGATGAAAAAGCAACGCGATTCTGACCAGGACAAAGTAGATATTAAGAAATTAGAAGATGATAAAAATGAAGAGAATAGATAGGGTATTTAAGGAATTAAGCTCATTGTTCGAGTTAAATAAAATAATCAATACCTATAAAATCAGGGGAGATAATATTAACTTGGATTATTCATAAAGAAGCGTCATACAATCGACATTTCTTATGAATAGTTCAGGTAGGGTTAGATGCGGTAGAACCACATTAGAGGCAGCCAGAGCTGATGGGCATAGGGGAGTTTCTTATGGTTTACCAGAACTTCGGTTGTGCTCCACTTATGTACCAGGTTAAAAAGCAAAAATAGCTCTTCTACATCTTTTGGGGCATAGGTTGCAGCATGACGGATCCATTCGCCGCTGCCGTCTTCCCTGTAGGTCGGCATCCTTCTTGCCAGATCGACCGCTTTTTTATATTTTGGTGAAGTTTTATAGCCGAACTCTATTGTAATTTTGAATTCTTTGGCCTTCGTGTCAGGGTGAAGGATGCTATCCAGTTTTTCCTTCCTGGATCCATCGTTGCTGCTGTTTTTCCATCTACTCATATTAATTTTGTATAAAATCTTATAAATTTTATAGGCTATTCACGCGTATTTGTCAAATGATATAAGGATATTGTAATCATCCCCCCCTGCTTTCTCGCTCATCACAGATTTGGATGCTTGCTGGAATATTTGACAAACGGGCGGAAAAGGAATAAAAGATGTATCTTTAAAACTACAATGTATGGAGATTTTTAATGGTTATTGTTGGTTGGATCGTTATGGCGTTAATCGCCATTTTATCTAAGTGGATTTCTAAGTTGGTAGTAATAAACGGAACAAATCCTTTTGAGGCTATGATGGTCGGAATAATTATTGGGGCAGTCGCCCGCAATGCCGGCCTGTTTCCTAAGAAATGGGAACAATATTTAAAAAAATTTGAAACACCCCTTCTTTGGGGGATCATGCTCTTAGGAGCTGGATTTTCTATAAAAGTCGCCTCAGAACTGCCCTTAAGCCTTATAGTGATTTTTACTACCATGCTGGTCGGATTCTTTTTTATTTATTTTATGGGGCGTAAAATGGGGTTGCCGGATAAACTATGTGCGCTTCTGGCAGTAGGGACCACTATCTGCGGAGGCAGCGCTATTGCCATAACTTCCCCCTTAATAAAGGCAAAAGAGGAAGAGACCAGCTATTCGGTCTCAACTATTGTGATCGCAGCCTTTGTCTTGTTGATAACATTACCGTTTCTGGGGAATCTTCTCGGTTTAAACCAGACTGCTTTCGGGATCTGGGCGGGAACAGCCGTTCACAATACACCCCAGACGATCGGAACCGGTTATATTTTCGGAGAAGAAGCGGGCCAGGTGGCCACGATCATCAAATTGACCCGTAATATGTTTATGATCCTGGTTGCGGTCCTGGTATCCATCTGGTTCGGCACAAAAGAGGCTAAGGAAGGCAAACTGGGCAAAAAAGCTATCCTTAAGGCTTTCCCTTGGGTCTTGTTCGGTTATATTGGCATGGCTGTCTGTGCTGTTAAAGGTTTTTTTTCTCCGGAGGGAATAATTTTTTTCAAGGCCGCCGGGAAATTCCTGATTCTTATGGGCATGGTCGGGATTGGATTTGGTACTAATTTCCGGGATATCAAACGGCTGGGAGCAAAGCCTTTGATCGTTGGCATTGTGGGAGCAATAGTTGTTACTGGAGTCAGCTTGGTTATGGTCAAATTGCTTAATTTTTGTTAACTTATTATTATTAATAATCCAGAGCCAAAATAAAGGTTAAAAATGAAATTACAACTAAACATACTGAAAAACCTTTTTACGATTCATCGATTGCCCCAAAATCATGAAATTCCGAGTCAGGTATATAAGAGCCAATTCTATTCTATCAGCAAAACTGATGATGAATTATCAATAGTTTGTAACTCTACCACCCGGCTTAACTCTGAAAAGTCTGAAACAGGTTGGTCCTGTATTAAGGTAGAAGGACCCTTGGACTTCTCTCTAACCGGCATCTTGGCTAAAATTTCAACAGTTCTTGCTGAAGCTGAAATAAGTATTTTTACGATATCAACCTTTGATACAGATTACATCTTGGTAAAATCAGAAAAGCTACCGGTTGCAAAAGAGGCATTGCTAGCATACGGATATAATTTTAACCTTTGAAACCGAACAAGTCGTTGCAGCGGCCTGCTTGGAGCAAGCCTCAGTTCCCTTCCTGCGATCGGTAGCCCTTGAACTCCAACGTTATGACCAACAAAAATCATTCTGCTTGACATATTACGATGCGCGTAATACACTTAACGTATGATAAAGTCTTTTGCCTGTCGAGATACAGAGGAACTTTTTAACGATAGACGAGTGCGGCGTTTCCAATCATGCGAGCGGCAAGCACGAAAACGATTGATGGTTCTTAATGCCGCACCAAGTCTGAATGCATTGATGCTAAATCCAGGAAATATGTTTAACGCTTTGAAAGGCAAAAGGCAAGGACAATATGCAATCAGCATCAACAAGCAATGGCGAGTCTGCTTTGAATGGCATGATGGTAATGCCTTTAATGTAGCTATCGTCGATTATCATTGAGGTGAAAAGATGAGCAACAAAGATTTTCTTGATCCCATTACGCCCGGTGAAATTTTACGTGAAGATTTTATGGAACCAATGGGTATTAGTATGAATAAGCTGTCGCGAGATATTGACGTTCCTCCGAATAGAATAAGCGAGATAGTAAACGGCAAGAGAGGCATAACTGCTGACACAGCGCTCAGGCTGGAGCGTTATTTCGGAGTCGAGGCGCAATTCTGGTTGAATCTTCAGTCTGAGTATGACCTTCGGATAATTAAACGCAAAATCGGGTCCGATATTGAACAACGAATTCTTCCGGTTAAGAAGCCCCCAAGTCAATCCAGACCAGCCGGAGCATAAGTCCAACCTAAATCATTCATAAAAAATGTCAATATGTATGATATATCGGATTGTGAATAATCCAGGTTAAGTTTGTTTAAAGGATAAGCATACAGTCGCCGTAGCTGAAAAAGCGATATTCAGAACGAACTGCCTCCCTATAAGCTTCCATTATGAATTCAAAACCGGCGAATGCGGCTGTAAGCATAAGCAAACTTGATTTTGGTAGGTGGAAATTAGTCAGCAGTCTATCAATTACTTTAAATTTGTACCCGGGATAGATGAAGAGCCGGGTGGAAAAGTCTCCTGCTTGGACCTTTCCTTCAGAGAATGCACTTTCAAGCGAGCGGACGGAAGTAGTGCCGACTGCTGTAATGGGGCGGGAATCGGACTTTGCTTTGTTAATTGCCTTGGCGGTATCAGGCTTGATAGTAAATGTTTCTTCGAGCATTTTATGGTCTTCTATTATATCCGCCCGCACAGGCTGGAAAGTGGACAGCCCCACATCAAGCGATAAAGGGGCTGTTATTAGCCCCTTGTTTTTTAAGGTCTTAAGCATATTTGCAGTAAAGTGAAGCCCGGCGGTAGGGGCAGCAATAGAGCCTTCTATTTGGGCAAAAACAGTCTGGTAGCGGTCAAGGTCGAATTCCCTCAGATGTAAGTGTTTTTCTTTGCGTTTAATATAAGGGGGCAGGGGAGCAAAGCCAATTTTTCTAAGCTCTGAGAGGACATTTCCCGAGGGGAAGTTTATCAGTCGGCGCCCTTCTTCTTTTACTTCTATTACCTTGCCTTTAAGCGCGGGTGAAAATACAATAATATCATGGGGTGCTACTTTTTTGGCTGGACGGCACAAAACTTCCCAGGTTTGTTCGTCTTGAGCTTTTAAGAATAGAAACTCTATGTCCTTGCCTTCTTTTTTTCCCCAAGCTCTGGCTGGAATAACCCGGGATTCATTAAAAACAAGCACGTCCTGTTTTTTAAAGAAGCCGGGGAAATCTCTGAATCCGGTATGGGTAATTTTCCCGGTTTTGCGCTCTAAGACCAGCAGGCGTGACCGGTCTCTGTGAGGCAGGGGTTTCTGGGCTATTAACCTTTCCGGAAGATTGTAATCAAAATCTTTTAGCTGCATGACTGAACCTGAAGACTTTGATCTTAATCGTTTTCCTGCTTTTTATCTTCTTTAAAGAGGTTCTTCTGAGGGAAAGAAGGTTTCTGCAGGGTGAACCCCAGATGTTTATAAGCTTTCTGGGTGACTTGCCGCCCCCGGGTAGTACGTTCCAGGAATCCGATGCGCATGAGAAAGGGCTCATAAATGGATTCAATTGTATCTTTTTCCTCATCTATTGCTGCAGCAATGGTAGTGATCCCGACAGGTCCTCCTCTGAAATTTTCAATTATAGTTTCAAGCATTTTTCTATCAACTTCATCCAGGCCTAAAGAGTCTACTTCCATCATGTCCAGGGCTTTAGTAGCTTCTTTTGCGGTTATCTCGCCTTCAGCAATGACTTCAACGTAATCTCTTACCCGCCGGAGCAGCCGGTTGGCTACCCTGGGAGTTCCCCGGGAACGCCGGGCGATTTGTTGGGCTCCTGCTTCATCTATGCTGATGTTTAAGATCGAAGCTGATCTAATGATGATCTTTTTTAGATCATCCTCATTATAATAATCCAGGCGGCTGATTATTCCGAAACGGCTGCGCAGGGGAGCTGTGATGCGTCCGGCGCGGGTTGTAGCACCGATTAAAGTAAATTTTTTTAACCGCAATTTGTGACTGCGGGCACTCGGGCCCTGGCCGATCAAGATATCAATGTTAAAATCTTCCATAGCTGAATAGAGGATTTCTTCAACTGACGGGTGCAATCTGTGGATCTCATCCAGGAAAAGTACTTCTTTTTGCTGCAGGTTTGTCAGAATTGCTGATAGGTCTCCAATCCTCTCTATAACTGGTCCGGAAGATGGTTTTATGCCAACTCCCATCTCTTTTGCGATAAGGAAAGCAAGGCTGGTCTTGCCTAATCCGGGAGGGCCGTATAAGAGCACATGATCCAGGTGATCACCTCGTTTACATGCGGCCTTGATAAAGATTTTTAGATTAGATTTTATGTTTTCTTGACCGATAAATTCAGTAAAATTTTTCGGCCGGAGGTTATCTTCAAACTGCAGGTCCTCTGGTGTTCGGATGGGAGTTAATACAGTACTTACATCTTTTTCTTTCATTTATACTTTTTATTTTATACCTGAAACTTGAAGAAATTGCCAGTTTTACAGTTTTGCCAGGCGTTTTAAGCCTTCCCGCAGCAGGGCTTCGAAGCCGGCTTTAAGAGACAGATCTTGAATAGCATCGTTAATTGTTTTTTCTGCCTCTTTAGGTTTAAAACCCATATTTATAAGAGCGGATACCAGGTCTTCCTCTTCCTGAGAAATTTTATGCCCCAGGACTTTTTCTTTTTTGCTTAATTTTTCCTGAAGTTCAAGGGCTATGCGCATGGCTGTTTTTTTGCCTATGCCGGGAATAAGAGAGATACGGGCAACATCGCTTTCCCGGATAGCGTTTTTAAGGTCTGATACTTCGATCCCGGAAAGAATATTTAATCCTATTTTAGGTCCGATCCCGGATATACTGATAAGTTTAAGAAATATTTTTTTTTCTTCTTCAGAAGCAAATCCATAAAGTTTAAGAGAACTATCTGTGGAATGAGTATAAATAAACAGTTCAGCTTCCTCTCCTTCTTGGCTAAGTTTAAGATAGGTCGAAAGAGGAACTCCTATAGAGTATCCCACATCTCTAACATCAAGGATGATTTTGTTTGGTTTTTTTTGGATTAGGATGCCTTTCAAATATGCAATCATTTGTTTCCTCGCTATTCATTAATAGAATCGGATATGTTTTGTTGAAAGATTCTGGAATTTATGTGGCAGAAGGCGGTAGCCAGGGCATCTGATGCATCTGTTCTTAGTTTTGCTTCCTGAATGTTTAAGAGAGTTTTTATCATCTGCTGTACCTGGTTTTTGTCCGCCTGGCCATATCCTGTAACTGCTTTTTTAATTTCAAGGGGAGAATATTCATAAAGCGGACAGTTACAGGATGCGACTGCAACCATGATAGCACCCCGTACCTGGCCTAAGGTTATAGCTGTTTTTATATTTTTAGCATAGAATAAGTTTTCAATCGCTACTTCTTTGGGTTTAAAATTACGGATCAGTTCTTCAATTCTGCTATTTATTTTATATATTCTATCCAGAATGGATAAACGCCGGGAGGGGCGGATTGTCCCGTAGGATGCTACAGAATAACGATTTTTTGTGTAATCTATGATACCAAATCCTGTAGAACTAAGGCTGGGATCGATTCCGAGAACACGCATTAAAGTATGTTATGAGCTCAAATATTAATCGGAAAAATCGGAGATTTCCTCCTCGTCAATATCAAAATTAGCCCAGACATGCTGGGCGTCATCATGATCTTCCAAAGCTTCTATCAATTTCAAACACTGTTGTGCTTTTTTCCCTTCGATTTTTACATAATTTTGCGGGACCATATTAATGTTTGATACTACAATCTCTATATTGTTGTCTTTTAAGGCCTTATCGACTGCCTCATAGTTCTCAGGGGATGTAAACACTTCATAATTACTGCCATCTTCTTTTAGATCCTCTGCCTCTGCTTCTAAAACAATATCCAGGAGCTTATCTTCCGATATTGTGGATTTTTCCACGACAAAGTAGCCTTTTCTATTAAACATCCAGGCGACACATCCGGAGCCTCCCATATTCCCCCCGTTTTTTGAGAAAATATGCCGAATTTCCGAAACAGTCCGGTTATTGTTATCGGTTAGGGTTTCAACAAGGATTGCGACTCCTCCTGGGCCATAGCCTTCAAAAGAGTATTCTTCATAGCTAATTCCTTCTAATTGGCCTGTGCCTTTTAAGATAGCTCGTTCGATATTGTTTGAGGGCATATTAGCTGCTTTGGCATCAGAGATAACTTTACGCAGTCTCGAATTTGTTTCCTCATCACTTCCGCCCATGCGGGCTGCGACAGATATCTCTTTTATCAGTTTTGTAAAAAGGTTCCCTCTTTTGGCGTCAGTTGCGGCTTTTTTATGCTTTATGGAAGCCCATTTTGAATGACCTGACATCTTTACACCTCAAGGATTAAATTTGTAAAAATTTTATCATAACATGAGACAAAAGGCAAAATATTCTGGGTTAGAGTATCCCTTTATCTCTTAACCAGTCAT
Organism: Candidatus Aminicenantota bacterium; assembly: GCA_030612445.1. GTDB lineage: Bacteria > Acidobacteriota > Aminicenantia > Aminicenantales > Aminicenantaceae > JAUVXM01. The sequence goes on along the minus strand of JAUWNW010000079.1, from coordinate 3,376 downwards.
CATTGTAAATAGTGCTTAAATATCTGTTGGCTGAATCAGGAAATATTGTCACTATGCGGCTCTTCTTACTAAGAGTTTGCGCTAGTTTTAGGGCGCCCCAGATAGCAGCCCCGCTTGAGCCTCCGGCTAGGATAGCTTCCTCATTTGCCAGATTCCTTGTCATTTGAAAAGCTTGTTTGTCATAGACCCTGTAAAAATTATCTATCACAGAAAAATCAACACAGCCTATGAGAAATTCATCCCCCAGTCCTTCGATGAGATAAGGTGCGGGCTTAACGATTTTTTTTGAATAAAAATAATCATAGAAAATTGAACCTGCCGGATCAATTGCGATTACTTTTATGGAAGGATCTTTTTCTTTTAAATATTTTGCTGCTCCGCAGATTGTACCACCGGTTCCTATGCCGGCAATAAAATAATCAAGGCGGCCTTTCATTTGCTTCCAGATCTCAGGTCCGGTTGTCTTATAGTGCGACTCATTGTTTTCCCGGTTATTGTGCTGGTCGAGATAATAACTGTCGGATGTTTCTCCGGCTATTTTTGCAGCCAGATTGTTATAGGATTCGGGGGATTCAGGGGGAAGGGTGTGGTCTACCATGGTAAGCTGCACATTCATTGCCTTAAGAAATTTTATCTTATCTGCACTGAGGTTGTCCCGGATAATGATTTTTAGCTTATACCCCTTTAAAGCACAGATGCCGGCCAGAGCTAAAGCTGTGTTTCCGGAGGAATTTTCCACGATTGTAGTGCCTGGGTGCAATCTTCCCTCTTTTTCTGCCTTTTCAAGCATGAATTTGACGGTTCTGTCTTTTACACTGCCAAATGGATTCATAAATTCAAGCTTGGCAAAAATGTCGGCCTTAACTTCCTTTGTGATCCGGTTAAGTTTAATAAGGGGGGTGTTTCCGATAGTGTCTAATATGGTTTTATTTTTTTTTAAGTGCATTGTTTTGCAAGGAATGATACTAAGTAAGAACTTAATAGTAAATAGAAGATTGGAAGTTCCCTCAATTTTATTAAGCTTACACAAGTTGTAAAGGATGGATACTAGTAAGTCCCTGCGAAAGACAGGGATTTCCCCCAGCGGGGAAATCCCTTCCTGTCCTCACAACGCTCTCCTCGAGATTCTCTCGAGGAACCATGCCCGCGTTGTTCCGGATGGCTTTCTTCGGAATTTACCAGTATCCAGGCCAAATCTTAAAATATGAAATATAGCCTATTTTTTGGGGGATGTCCTGGAAATATGAAGACCTGACCTCGCAGGGATTTTCTGATAATATAGGGGGTAAGAAAAATAGAGGCTATTTTATGAAAAAAGAAAAAGTAGCAGTTGCCATGAGTGGGGGAGTGGATTCCTCAGTTGCTGCTCTTTTGTTAAAAGAAAGAGGTTTTGATGTCATAGGTCTGACTATGGAGCATTTTCCTTTGCCTGAAAGTATCTCTGCAGGAGAAGATGCAGCCCAAGTTGCCCAAATATTAAAGATACCTCATTATGTTGTAAAACTTGAAAAGGAGTTTAAAAAGTATGTGGTCGATGATTTCTGTAAAGAATATGAGAGAGGGCGCACTCCTAACCCCTGTATCCGCTGTAATAAATCGCTTAAGTTCGGTTTATTACTAAAAAAGGCTAATATGCTGGGTGCAAGATACATTGCTACCGGTCATTATGCCCGGGTCTTTTTTGACTCCCGCACAAAGCGGTTTCTCTTAAAAAAAGGAAAAGACTCGAAAAAGGACCAGTCTTATTTTTTATACTCCCTAAGTCAAGAGCAGCTTTCTTATGTAAAATTCCCGGTCGGAGAGCTTACAAAAGATGAAGTTAGAGAAAAAGCCCGCAAATTTGACCTACCCTCAGCTAAAAGACCTGAGAGCCAGGAGATATGCTTTATTCCGGATAATGATTATGTAGGCTTTTTAAAAGATAGAACTCCTCATGTATTCCGCCCTGGGCCGATAATTGCTAAAAATGGCAGAGTTCTTGGCCGCCATAAAGGAATTGTCCATTTTACAATAGGGCAGAGGAGGGGAATGGGAATTGCAGCTCCGCAACCTCTTTATGTAATAGAGATCCAGGCAGAAAAAAACACAATAATAGCCGGCCCCGAGGAGGAGTTGTATAAAAATGAGCTGCAGGTCTCTTCCCTGAATATAATCTCCCTGCCCAAACTAATGGGTAATCTGGAGGTTAAAGCCAAATTACGCTATAAACATAATCATGCCAAAGCCGTTATTAAGCCCTTAAGCTCAAATAAAGCTTTAGTCAAATTCAGCAAGCCTCAGCGGGCAGTCACCCCGGGACAAGCTGTAGTTTTTTATGACGGGGATGTGGTAATAGGCGGAGGCACGATCGATTAAGGGAGGCAAACAATGACTACTTATTATGAAAAGGAAATTATCTGTGCGATTTGTAAAAATAAGAATACATATGAAATGACTAGCTCTTTTAATGCGCTTGGCTCATGTGACCTTGATACAAGGCCTCCTGAGATGCAGCGCTCAACTATGCTATATTGGACACAACGATGTCCTGGTTGTGGCTATTGTGCTACCGACATATCTGTTTCCGAAGGGAATATGGCTGAAATAGTGAAGAGTCCTGAGTATCAGAATCAGTTAAAAGATAAAAGTTTTCCAAAATTAGCTAATACATTTCTCTGCTCTTCCTTGATTCAGGAAATTAGTGGCTCTTATCAAAGTTCTGCTTGGAGGGCAATACATGCTGCTTGGGCCTGTGACGATTTTGGTTTAAAAGATTCTGCTAAGAGTTGCAGAATAAAAGCTCTAAGTATGATTCGGAAAGGAGAGAGCAAAGGCCAATCATTTATGAAGAGCAGGGAAGAAAGTTTGTGTATTCAGGTTGATTTGCTTCGAAGAGCTGAAAGATTTAAAGAGGCTTCAAATTTGATCAAGATATTGTTAAAAGAAGATATTGATGATCTGTTAACGAAAATTTTGCATTTCCAAAAAAAACTCATTGCCAGCTCAGATAAAAAAATGCATAAGGTAACTGAAGCAATTTAAATTTTATTTTATGTTTTTTCAAGCATAACCGGGGGCTAAGTGGTAAGGCTGACTCCCCCCATTTAAGTGGACTCACCGAAGAGTTTGAGATAAAATTAATCTTAGAGATTTGACTTTTCTGTTTCAAATAGAAATAATTGTACTGCATCAATTCGGGAAAGGGAAAAAATCATGCCAGTAAAAATTAAAGATTTTTCAAAACTCAATGGACATCTGAGGAAAAATTATAAAAAAGCCAGAGAGCGTCATCCAACAGAGAACTTAAATCCAACAATCGATATCTGTGGGAAAAAAACACTCGATTATGTTTGTGTGTGTTTATCACATTTCAACAGAGGAATCAAAAATATAACTA
>JAUWNW010000166.1 GCA_030612445.1 Candidatus Aminicenantota bacterium | reverse complement strand
TGTATTAGCTGAAACATCGACATTTTTTATGAATAGTTCAGGATATTAATATCCGATCATTTCTTCTATTTGAATGTTTTTCTCTTTAAGACTGATCCCCAGGTCACGATTAAGCTGGGCCAGAGCCAGATTATAGTTTATAACGGCCTGAAGCTCCTGGGAACGGGCCGTGGAGAGGTCTCTCTGGTACTGCAGTACAAAATAATTGGTAGTAAGCCCGACCTTGAGCTTTTCTTCTTCAGCTTCAAGTTGTTTCTCTGCCAGTTTGCGAGCAGCCTGAAGTGCCTGGATCTGCCTGTAACTTGCCTCAACGTTTCTAACCGCGATTTTTATATCAGTATACACCTGTTGTTCCTGGTCTTTAAGCCTGAGCTTGGCTTGTTCCAGATTTACACTTGCCTGGGCATAGGATGCCCTTGATAGAATATTACTTAGGGGAACATCAAGAGTTAATCCTACCGACCAGTTTTGATATTTAAAGCCAAACACATCCTTGATTGAATTAGAAATTCCGCCGGGAATTACATCAATTGGATCCCCAAAAGGAAAACCTGGAGGGTAGATAAGCCTGTCTCCGGAAACCCCTGGGCTCCAATAGGCAGCTGTGAAGCTTAGGTTGGGAAGCAGCTGGTTTTTAGCATAACTTAAGTCCATTTCATTGTTTTTAAGGCCTAAACGGGCAGATTGCAGGTCAGGGCGGTTTTGCATGGCAATACTCAGGGCTTCGTCCAGTTTTATATCCCTGTTTTCATATACGGGGGTATCTTTTGGTATGATTTCCATAACCCCTGCCTGAGGATAATCGGCTGCCAGGTTGATGATAGTCCGCAGCCTGTCTTCGCTGTTTTTAACCTGAGCTTCAGCCGCCAGAATATTCGCCTCCTGCTGAGCAACGCTCGCCTGGGCATTGATTATTTCAATAGGGGCCATTGTGCCGACTTCCACAGCCCGCCTGTTTTTAGCCAGCAGGTCCTCTGCCAGATGTAAAGATTGTTGCTTGACTTTAAGGTCCTCAATCGCATAGACGAGATTCCAATAGGCTTCCTCTACATTGTAGACCGTATCCTGAATGGCTTTTTTAAAATCCTTCTCCGAGATCATCAGGTTATTTTTTGCCACGATTATATCCTTCCGGCTCATCTTGGGTCCAAAGTCTTTAAGTAAAGGCTGGCTGAAACTGAATCTGAGCTGGCTTCTATAACTGGGGTTGATAGTCACCCCTGTTCTATTGGTATCATACATGGAGCTGTTGAGCCTTATGGATAAATTTCCCCCGGTCGGTAGCTGTTGGTCGACCTGCATTGAATAATCAGAGTTAGTTGACTGAAGTTGGCCGGAAGCATCAAGCCAGGAATATGAAGCCTGGTTTTGGTCTGATTTGCTAAAATTTAATGATAATGCAGGCATGAATTTTTCGCTGGCCTGGGCCACAGCAATATCGGCCAGTTCCGGACTCAGCACCTCTATGGCTACGCCGAGATTGTTTTCCATGGCTTTAACAATACAATTCCCCAGGGAGAGGGAAAGTGTTTTTTCTTCATTTTGTGCTTGGACCGTAAGGGTTATACAAAAAATGAACAGAATCAAGATTCCTATTTTGCGCATTATATCCTCCTTTTAATCTGTCCTATATGATATCTATTTATGAATCGTGAATAATTCAGGTTACTTATATTACTTCTTTTAATTATTTTTTGTTGCAATTTAAATCCTTTATTTACGGCAGTTTGGATTATTCATACCTCAAGGCATCTATGGGATCCAGTTTCGAAGCTTTCCGGGCCGGATAAAAACCGAAAAAGATACCGACTGAGGCGGCAAAAATAAACGCCAGGGCAACAGACCCAAATGAAACCACTGTGGTCATGTCGGCAAAATGGGAGATCAGCTGCGAGCTGCCTACACCCAGGGTTATCCCCAGCAGCCCTCCCAAAGTGCTTAAAACGATGGCTTCGGTGAGGAACTGATAAAGGATGTCCTTTTCCCGGGCTCCCATTGACATGCGAATACCGATCTCGCGGATACGTTCGGTCACTGAGACCAGCATAATATTCATAATGCCAATCCCGCCTACGAGCAGAGATATCGAGGCTATTCCGCCCAGGAGTATGGTAAGGATCGCAGTCGCCTCTGAGGCCCCTTCAGCAATGTCCGACATATTTCTCACATTAAAGTCATCCTCAGCACCGGGAGCGATCTTGTGTCTTATTCTGAGTACTTCTTCGATTTGGGCCATAGCTTCAGCGCTTCTGTCCATAGAAATAGCGGAAACGTCCACAGATTGAATGTGGTTGATCCCCAGCAGCCGCATTTGAGCGGTTGTATAAGGAATAAATATCACATCATCCCGGTTGAACCAGCCTCCGGATTCGCCCTTGGATTCCATAGTGCCTATTACCCGGAAGGGAATTTTATTCATGCGGATGATCTGCCCGAGGGGGTTTGCCCCTTCAAACAGATTCTGGTTTACTTCACTTCCCAGGATACAGACTTTCTGAGCAGATTTTACATGCTGTTCGCTGAAAAACTCACCCTCTTCGACCTCCCAGTTCCGGATGATGGGATAGTCATGTCCGGTCCCGTAGATGCTTGTGTTCCAATTTTTGTTTTGGTAAATGATCTGGGCCCGGGAGTTGACATTGGGAGATATGTAATTTACAGCATCACAGTTTTCCAGGATGGCTTCAGCATCGGCTTCAGTCAGGTTCTCATAGCTGCTGCTGCCGCCGTGCCTGCCCCTATAGGAGCGGCTTCCAGGGCGCACAAATAAGAGATTAGTGCCCATCTCACTGAACCTTTTTTCTACTTCAGCCTTTGCTCCCTGGCCGATACTAACCATGGCAATCACTGCGCCTACTCCGATAATAATACCCAGGGCAGTAAGAAAAGAGCGCATCTTATTCCGGCTCAAAGCTTTTAATGCTATTTTAATGGTTCGCAAGATATTCATAATAACTCCTATTCTAAAGTTTCAATGAGGCCGTCCCGGATATGCATCACTTTTTCAGCAATTGCAGAAACTTCGGGGTCATGGGTCACCAGGATAATTGTGATGCCGTTTTCCCGGTTAAGCCGTTTAAAAACGGCCATGATTTCATTGCCGGTTTTAGTGTCCAGGTTTCCGGTCGGTTCATCCGCCAGTATCAGGGAGGGACTATTAACCAGAGCCCTGGCTATGGCGACTCTTTGCCTTTCTCCCCCAGACATCTGGCTGCTCTTGTGGAGCTCTCTGTCTTCCAGACCCACTTGCGCCAAAGCCTTCATGGCAAGTTTTTTGGCATCCCGGGTGGGGGTATTGGAATATAAAAGAGGAAGTTCTGTGTTTTCCAGGGCGGTAGTCCGGGCTAAAAGATTAAAAGTCTGAAAAACGAATCCGATCTTATTGTTCCGGATTCCGGCCAGCTGGTTTTTGTTAAAAGTAGAGACCTCTTTACCGTCTAAGAAATATCTGCCGTTGGTAGGTTTATCCAGGCAGCCGATGATATTCATCAAGGTTGACTTGCCTGAACCTGAAGGCCCCATGATCGCCAGCAGGTCTCCTTTGCGGATATCATAGGATATGCCCCGCAGAGCTCTGACTTGGGTTTCCCCAACCTGATAGGTCTTGGTCAGGTCTTCCATTTTTATAAGCACATTATTGCTGTTCATTTTTATTCTCCTTTAGCGCATAAACCTCATCATTCTCCGGACATCGTTCCTGCGGGAGTCACTGCTGTCTGCAGTCCCTTCTCCAGTGATGACTTCCTGCCCTTCTTTCAGGCTGTCTGAGGTTATCTCAGTATAAATATTGTCAGTTACTCCGGTTTGAATAAAAATCATTTTAAGCTTACCGTTTTCATCTTCCACCCAGACACGGGCCATGTCTTGCATTCTCATACCGCCGCCTTGACCTCCAGTAAATTGACGACTGGAGGAAGCTGATTTTTGCGCTGCTGTTTGAGATCCTGAATTATCACCCGAGGCGGATTGCCCCTGTTCAGCCTGTCTTTTATTGCGCATCTCGGTAAAAACAGCCGTCAGTACCTCCTGGGGAGGATTAAACCTGAGAGCTGTATTAGGGACAAGCAGCTTATTTCTGGCTTCGCCTACTACTATTGATACCGTAGCTGTCATCCCAGGACGCAGTTTTATTTCCGGATTATCGACCTCTACAATCGTAGTGTAAGTCACTACATTTGAGATGACCTCGGGAGAGTAGCGAACCTGTTTTACGGTGCCTTTAAACTTATCATCCGGGTAAGCATCAACTGTAAAGCTTACCTGCTGGTTTTCCTTAACTTTCCCGATGTCAGCCTCATCCACACTGCATTCGACCTGCATTTTACTCAGGTCATTGGCGATCTGAAATAAAAGGGGAGCCTGGTAACTGGCTGCTACTGTTTGCCCCGCATTAACAGCACGATTGATTACAACCCCATCTACAGGGGATTTGATGATCGTGTATGCTAGGTCGACATTGCTGGAATCAAGTTGTGATTTTGCCCGGGCGAGCCCCGCCTGAGCTGACTGCAGATCGGATTTGGCGCTATAAAAGGATGCTTCCACCGCTTCTTTTTCTTCATCAGAAAGAAGGTCTTTTTTATAAAGCTCCAAGGCGCGGTCCATCTGTTTTTTAGTGTTCGCGAGACTAACCTTTGATTTTTCCAGAGAGGCTTCAGCGCTTTGATAATTGGCTTTATCCTGATTGACTCTGGTTATAAAGAGCTCCTGGTCGATCTTAGCAATAATCTCTCCGGCTTTTACCTGGGTGTTAAAATCAACAAAGATCTCAAGGATCTTCCCTGACACCTGGCTTCCTACATCTACCGTAGTTACAGGGTTAAGAGAACCGGTTGTATCCACCAGGGCTTGTATGGTGCCCTTTTTTAAAGCTTCTTTTTGATAGCCGATCTCATTTCCGTTGCCGCCCTTAAAAACGGTTAGCTTTAGAACAACAGCCACAGCTATAATAATGATTACACTGATAATGATCTTCTTTTTCATTTTCTTTCTCCTTTTTCATTTTGCGGATTATTAGAGCGATTCTTTCTCCTTTCTATCTGTTCCCTGCGTTGAGACAGGTATTTTTCGATCATAGCATCAAACCTAAGGGTCTGATCCTGGTCAAGAACGCTTTTTATCTCCTGCATAAATTGAGCCCGCATTGATATAAATTGTTTTTGCACTTCCTGGCTTAATGTTTTTAACCTTGCTTCATTATTGTCAAAGACTTCCTGAATTTTCTCCTGCTGTTGGCTGGTGAGTTCCAGTTCCTTGGCCATGTCGTCCAAGGTCGGGAAGTGTATCCGCTGTCTTTCTGTTCTTGGGTGTTTTCTGGAAGTCTCATCCGATTTTTTAGACAGGAATTGTCTTTCTATGATTACTCCGCTAAAAATTCCCGCCACAAAAACAACAAGAAAAGACAAAATTATCCAGAATTTATAATGATTTTTCATGGGATGTATCTCCTTGAACTGCTGGTTTCGCTAAGGGAAGTAAAAATCAGCACCATATTGGGATTTTCGACCCCTTCTTCTGCCAGCAGCGGCAGTGATTCTTCAAATGGATTCTGATTGCGCAAGAGGATTCCTGACTGGCTTAGTTCTTCCTGTGGGGCCGGCAGAAAAAATAGGGCAGTAACTGTAATGGCAGCAATTAACATCAGCTAAACCGGAAGAGTGCGTATGCCCCACAGTTTCCATAA
>JAUWNW010000037.1 GCA_030612445.1 Candidatus Aminicenantota bacterium | reverse complement strand
AACAACACGAGTCCAATTATCTTATAAATTGCCAAAATATTCAAGCTGTGAGGAAAAAATCAATTTGTACATTACAATAATGTTTTCTAGGTTTATTTATTTAGCGAAAGTTCAGCTGGATCTGAGGGTATGGTTACGCTTGGTTTAGATAATTAGCGGATTTAGGCTGGGTCGGGGTCTCTCCGCCCGCAACGTAAGGGACCCACTGGGGGATGGGTGGAGTGAGGACGGAGACACCCCGACTCAGCTTCCCATTTGCTTGAGGCAGAGCCATACCCTCAGATTCATCTCTTGAGCCCTTTTTCTATTTCCTGCTTGCTTATGCGTAAAACGATCGGACGGCCGTGGGGGCATAGGGCGGAATTTTCTGTTTTAAACAACTCCTCTACCAGATAAGCCATTTTTTCCATAGATAAAGACTCCCCAGCTTTGATAGCGGTTTTGCAGGCCATTGTTGCCAGTATTAAGTGTTTTTTTTTCTCGATTTTTTCCCGGCCGACTCCTTCGAGTATACTAAAAAATACAGTCTTTGCTGCTGATTCTTTAAAGATATCCGGGTATTCCATCAAAGCATAACTGTTTCCTCCCATGGAATCCACCCGAAAACCGGTTTCTTCCATAATCTCCCGGTTTTCCTCCAGGCTTACTACCTGAGAGGGAGAAAGCTCAAAAAGCAGGGGGGTAAGGGCCATTTTGCACGGCCATTGTTTTCCCCGGTCAATATGCTTGTATCTATCAAATAGGACCCGCTCATGAGCATTATGCTGGTCAATAATAAGGATCCCTTTATCATCTGCCGCTATGATATAAAAATTCAAGTACTGCCCCAGCACACGCAGTCGGGCCTTTTCTTCCTCCTGAACCGGGAAAGGTTTTCCGGAATATGCCAGGGTCTCTCCTTTATGATATAAAAGGGGAGGTTGCTGCCTTTCCTGGATTTTATATGCCGGTTCCTTCCCTTCCTTCTGCTTTGTATAGATTTCTTTAACTCCTAATTCTTTAAGTACAGCATTGCCGATACTTCTATATATAAACTGGAAAATAGAGCGGTTATCACGGAATCTGACTTCAGCCTTAGCTGGGTGAACATTTACATCGACTTCATGCAGCGGCATTTCCAAAAAGAGGAAAGCTGCTGCAAACTGCCCCTTTTCAAGTAACCCCCTATAAGCCTGATTTAAGGCCGCCTGAAGGGTATTGTCCCTTACCGGCCGCTTGTTTACAAAAAACAGCTGAAGTCTTCTGTCCCCGCGGGCCGAAGGAGGTCGAGAGGAAAAGCCAAAAAGACGCAGCTCTTGATCATGGGAATCCACCTTCACAAGGCCCTCCAGCAATATTCTTCCCTGCACCTGGAATATCCTCTCCTTCAAACTCTTAACCGCCGGATAGTCAAAAACCTTTCGCGAACCATGTTTTAAGAAAAACTTAACTTCAGGGTAGGATAAAGCTGCATTTGTCATATATTTTACCACCCGGTTAAGTTCAGCACGTTCTGAACGGAGGAATTTTTTCCGGGCAGGCAAATTGGAAAAAAGGTCCTTTACCTCCAGGCTTGTACCGCGGGGAAAGGCAATATCAGCTTCCTTTTGCAGTTCTCCTTCTTCCCGGATTAGAAGAGTTCCTTTTTCCCCTGCCTCCTCTGAAGTTTTAAGCGTTACCCGGGAAACCGCGGATATACTGGCCAGTGCTTCGCCTCTAAAACCCAGGGTAGAAATCCGTTGCAGATCATCTTCTCTAGAAATCTTGCTAGTAGCATGGCTTTCAAAACACAAGCGGGCATCTTCCCTGCTCATACCGCAGCCATTGTCAGCAACTTGGATCAGGCTTTTCCCCCCTGTTATAAGCTCTACCCTGATATCATCAGCGCCGGCATCAAGAGAATTTTCCACCAATTCCTTTACCACAGAAGAGGGCCGTTCAATCACCTCGCCGGCAGCTATTTTTTGAGACACATTTTTTGAAAGTTTCCTTATCTTAGCCATCGACAATCTTACCTGAAACTTCATCTCCGGAGATCTCATTTACCCTGACCTGCACTAACTCTCCTGCCTCAGCAGAGCAGTAAGGGACAAATACTTCGATATAATTCCCTGTCAGTACTCGGGCTCCATTTTGTGCTTTTTTTATGACCACAGCCTCGAGTTTTTTTCCCAAAAATCGCCGCAAAAAAAGCGCTCTTTTTTCTTTTGACAATTGCCTCAACAGCTCAGAACGTTTCTTTTTGACCTTACTATTTACCTGCGGCCAGCCGGCAGCCGGAGTCCCTGGCCTTGGGGAAAAGCTAAAAACATGCAAATAGGTCAAAAACGATTTTTCCAGAAAGGAATACATATCCCGGAAATCCTCTTCCGTCTCTCCGGGAAATCCTACAATGATGTCTGCTCCCAAAGCGGCGCTGGGAGAGCCTGAATGAAGAAATTCAAGGATTGTACGGTAATCTGCCACGGTTATCTTTCTTCCCATTTTTGAGATTATTTTATCTGAGCCATGCTGAAGGGAAAGATGAAAATGAGGGGCTATTTTATGATTTGATACCAGACACTCAAGCAAAGCGCTGTCCATAAAGCGCGGGTCAAGCGAGCTTAATCTGAGCCTTGCCAGGCCTTTCACCCCGCTCACAACTTCCAGCAGGTTAAGCAGCGAACTTTTTGGCTGCAGATCCCGTCCGTAAAGGCATAGATGTATTCCGGTAAGAATGATCTCCCGGAAGCCTCTGTTGATATATCCTTTGACCAACTCAAGTATCCTCTCCTGGGGATAACTGATGCTCCCGCCTCTTACTCTAGGGATAATACAAAATGTGCACCTGAAATCACAACCATCCTGGATCTTTACCAAAGGGCGGGAGCGATAGGGCTTAATAAAATATCCTTTGCTTGTATCCACACGGGCAAGTATTCCCTCAGGGAGTTCCATTTTCTCCTGATTGGAATACACCTGCCAGACTTTGGGAAGAGCCTTTAATTCCTCAGGAGCCCTTTCAACAAAGCATCCGGTTAGAATCAGCTTAACCTCGGGATTCAGACGGGCGACTCTTCTTATAAAACTCCGCACATCCCGGTCGGCACGGGAGGTAAGAGTGCAGGTATTTACTAATACAAGGTCGCTTTTAGAAAAATCTTTCTCGTATCTTAATCCTTTTCTCTGAAATTCATCCGCCCAGCAAAATGATTCAGCCTGGTTGACCCGGCATCCAAAGCTTTGGATGGAGAAAGATGTCATAGCCTCCCTTTTATATCTTCCGAACTTTTTTCCACTTGAGCAGCCATTTCTTTACGGTAATTTATCAGCTTTTTTTTTAAAAACTCATCTTTCAGGCTTAATATCTGAATAGATAAAAGGGCAGCATTAATAGCACCTGATTTCCCGATTCCCATGCAGGCGACAGGCACACCTTTTGGCATCTGGACTGTAGAAAGGAGAGCATCATAGCCATTAACATTTGATCCTCCCACAGGTACTCCAATGACTGGACAAGTGGTATGAGAAGCAACTACTCCTGCCAGATGAGCAGCCTTCCCAGCTACTGCGATAAAGATTTCTCCTCCGTTTTCCTCAAAAGTCCGGATAAGATCTTTTGTTCTTTCCGGAGTCCGGTGGGCAGATGTAACTTCCAGCATAAAGGGAACATTAAAATCTTTAAAGACCTTAAGTGCTCCTTCGATTACATTAAAATCTGATGAACTCCCAATAAAAATTGCAACTCTTTTCATTTCTTCTCCTTCATCATAGCACCGATATCTCTCCGGAAATGTATAGCTTCAAAATCAATCTTATCCAAAGCATCATAGATCTTTTGCATAGCATCACTTAAGGTATTATCCGCACAACATACATTCAAAACTCTTCCTCCGTTTGTATAATAATTATTATCTTCCTTCCTAGTCCCGGCGTGAAAGATTTCAATACCATCTATCTTTGACGCCTTATCCAGACCTTTGATAAGTTTCCCCTTTTCATATTTCTTGGGATATCCTCCGGAAGCAGCCACCACACAGGCTGCAGCTTTATCATCCCATTCGATATCTTTATCCAGGACATTTTCTTCAATTGTCATTTCCATTAAATCCACAATATCACTTTTAAGCCGCAACATCTGCGGCTGAGTCTCCGGGTCGCCAAAACGACAATTATACTCTAATACTTTCGGGCCCTGTTTTGTCAGCATCAGCCCTACATAGAGTACGCCCTTATATTTCCTCCCCTCCTCCAGCATACGCGTGATCGTGGGAAAGACAATATCTTTAGCGATCTCATTGAACATATCTTTATTTATATAAGGGGAAGGTGAAATAGCTCCCATTCCTCCTGTATTTGGCCCCTTGTCTCCATCGTAAGCGGTTTTATGATCCATAGTAGTAACAAAAGGACAAACTTTTACTCCATCAGAAAGGACAATAAAAGAAGCTTCTTTTCCTCTTAAAAATTCTTCGATCAGGATAAAGCTCCCCGCCTCTCCAAACTTCTTTTCGACCATTAGTTCTTCAACGCCCTTTTCCGCCTGCCTCAGGCTTAGACAAATAAGGACACCTTTTCCAGCAGCTAGTCCATCAGCCTTTAAAACAACAGGGAAAGGGAATTCACCAGAACTTAGGATCTTTTTTGCCTGTTTGGGAGAATCCGCAATCTTGCATCCGGCAGTAGGGATTTTATGCCGCTCCATAAACTGTTTGGCAAACACTTTGCTGCCTTCGAGTTCAGCTGCAATCTGGTATGGACCAAAGCACTTAAGATTATCCTGCTCAAATTCGTCCACAATTCCATGGGTTAAAGGCAATTCAGGACCCACAACTGTAAGATCGATTTTTTCTTTGACGGCAAATTTTCTCAGTCCCTGAATATCAGTGGCTAGAATAGGCAGGTTTTCAGCAAGACTTTCCGTTCCGGCATTACCGGGAGCGCAATAAATTTTATTAACCCGGGGGCTCTGTGAGATCTTCCAGGCCAAAGCATGTTCTCTTCCACCAGAACCAATAATTAATACTTTCATCTGCAACTCCCTAATTTATTAGTTTACTAAAGATTCTTTGTCAAATTTTCCGCAAACTTGGCCCCAAAATCAGAATAAGGAAAAATGCTTTCTACAATATGCGCAGCAATAGGGACCGCTACTTTCTGGGGCAGGCAATAATGCATTTTTAGGAAATTTTGCCGGAATTTTTTCACTTCCTCTTTAGCACTTTTGTTGTTAATGACCACATCGGCAATATACCAGGAAAGAACATCAAAATCTTTTTCAGTCATGCCAAACCTGGTCATCTCCTGTGTTCCCATTCTAATTCCACTTGGTTCTAAAAAAGTCTCATCATCAGGTAAAGCCTGATAATTTGTCACTATATTATTGTCCTCAAGGCGCCGGGCAATATCCATACCATTGCCGTATTGATCTATGCGGATCAATACCTGGTGGGTCTCAGTAAAACCATCAGACTCATCCCCTTCAACAGAGACGCCTTTATCTTTAAGAGCTCGGGCAAAGGCCTTAGCATTGGAGCGTACTTGTGTTTGAAACTCTTCTTTAAACTCGTTCATCTCATATGCAGCCATTAAAAGTCCAAGCAGGGTCCCCAGATGATGATTACTGGTCGAGCCCGGAAAAGCCCTGCTTTTAATACTCAGCCATAACTTGCGCAAGCGACTTCCTTTGGGGAAATTCCCGGCAACTAGACCTCTCTGAGGCCCAAAAAAGGTCTTATGCGTGCTGCCGGTTATTAAATCCGCCCCTTCTTCAAGCGGAGTCTGGAATGCTCCATATAAGCCCAGAACATGCGCCATATCAAACATAATGACCGGGGGCACTTCCCAATCTTTTACTAGGTCTGACACAAACTTAATTGGCTCAGGATATATAAACATACTCTTGCCAAACACCATGAGTTCCGGTCTGTGCTCCTCAAGCATCTCTCCCATCCTCTCAATATCAGGTTTATAAGGATTTCCTTTTTGTACCGGAAAATTTACTACATTTTCCTTGCCTGTCTCCGGAGATTCGGCAACAAAATTAAAAAGCGCGCCCATTGGCTGAGAACTGAGGTGACCTCCCTTGTTTAGGTCATTGTTCATAACCAGCCTCATCTTACGCATTGGCTGCCCTTTAGGGCGGCGGCGATTTAAAAAACGGACCATACCTTTGAATACGACTTCATTGGCCATCTGGCCACTTATAGTCCGCAATTCCAACTCGCTGCAGTTAAAAAAACGGGATAATTCCTCTTTAGCCTGGTCCTCGACTTCCTCAATAAAATCTATCCCCTGGTAAAAATATACTTCATTGCCCTTCATGGTCTTATGTTCAGCATAACGCCCGGAAGGGTCGGATATCTCACACATTTTGACCAGCAACGAGGGGGTCGATTCTGAAGGAATCAGGTTAAACGATTCCCCCTGCCGCCATATATTATTCGCCTCTATTTTTTGGGATAAAGACTGAACCTTTTCATATAATTTAGCCATAATTAGCTCTCCATTTTAATGCCTATTTTCTTCAATCTTTGCTATTTTATCCAATCTTTCCTGGTGGCGGCCTGCCTCAAATTTCGTTTTAAGCCAGATACTAACAATATAAAGCGCTTCATCCAGAGGGAGAATTCTCCCGCCTAAAGTCAGGCAATTAGAGTCATTGTGTTTACGGCTCATCTCTGCCATATAGTCATCGCAACAGAGAGTGGCTCTGATGCCCTTATATTTATTTGCCACAATAGACATTCCGAGCCCTGTGCCGCATATAAGGATCAAGCGGTCACATTCTCCGCTCTCCCTCCCTTTAAGTGCTTTAGCAGCGAAATCAACATAATCAACTTTTTCACCTGGGCCGCAACCGTAATCCTGAAAGGGAATATTATTTGCATCGAGATAACTTAAAATGCCATTTTTCAATTTAAAACCAGCATGGTCGGACGCTAATCCAATAATCACTCAACCCTCCTAACTTGAACTATTCATAAGAAATGTCGATATGGATGATACATCTTTTTTAATCAATATGTTACATTGATTCCTCAGGCATTACAATTGACCATTTCGTTCGCAATGTAATCTCTATTTATAATCGACATTTCTTACCTTTCAGGCGAGCCGATCTCACCGCATCTACTTCGTTACAGGGCACTTGCGGTGAAGGACCACAGCTTCGTTCCCTGTGCCTCGCATCTGCGGCAACCTCGACTCGTGCATAATTCACGTACTCCTGAACTATTCATAAAAATTGCCAATGATGTATATAAATATAATATAAAGTAAAATGCAAATTGTAAATTGTTACATTGTTACATTGTTAAAAACCTGTAAATAGAAAATGGCGAAAGGTTTTCATTTTGTGCTCCAGCACAAATTGGAAAGTGCTTTTTGTTTTTTGGGTACAAGCCAAAAAAGAAAAAGCATCTTGGTTTTTTCCGCGAAAATCCGTGTCCTCAGTGTCCACAGCGTAAATTTTATCATAAAGACCACAGCTTCGTTCCCTGTGCCTCGCATCTGCGGCAACCTCGACTCGTGAATATCCTAAGTTTATCTTGATCATTAATGGATAAGCTTTTCTGCCTCTGGAAATACAGCAACAGCCTTTTGTATTAAGGGGTCGCTCTGTCTAAAAACCTTCATTCCCTCTTCAATGCCCCAGATTGAGGAGAAAATCTCCCGCTCAAGCTCACGCTTCAACTCAGCCTTGGCTTCCTCAAAATCCTCAGGCTTAAAAGAAATGCCAACTTTTTCCAGATGAGCTTTAAAGTCCTCAAATACACGGGAATTTACTTCAAAACTGCGGTCGATAATTTTATCTTTCATCAATTCCCGGGAAAGAGGAGTCTGTTTTTCAGCAAACTTCCTTCCATAAGAAAAAACCGCTCCCCGTAATAAAAGCATATAAGTCAAAGGTTTATAGGAAAGCTCCGCTTTATAATCAGGAGATATTCCCCCCTGTCCCAGTACTTTTCTTCCCCCTTCTGTGTACTTCACCTCACGCTCTTCAGGCACATCTCTTTTCAGGCGATAATCTTCCAAGTAAGTATAGTCACGCTGAATCGATCTTCCACTGGGAGTATAATACCTCGCTGTTGTTATGGCTACGGCTGCTTCTTTAGATAAGGGAAATACTGTCTGCACCAGCCCTTTTCCCCATGAATCCTGACCGATTATCAATCCCCGGTCATGGTCCTGAACCGCACCGCTTACTATTTCCGGAGCGCTGGCAGTTCCCTGGCTTATGAGAATGACCAAGGGAATATGCTCATACTGATCATTTAAGGAGGCCCGGAATTCCCGGGAATAATACTTTTTTCTTCCCCGGATAGAAACGATCATATCTCCTTTGGGTAAAAATTCATCTGATATCTCAAGTGACTGAAGAAACGTGCCCCCCCCGTTTCCCCTAAAATCAAGGACCAGCTTCTGCATGCCGAGCTTTTCCAGCATTGCCATTTTTTCGCGAAATTCCTTAGTAGTGCCCTCAGCAAAATTCCGGATAAAAATATACCCTATATCATCCTGGAGCATAAAGGCATAGGGAACACTGTAAAGGGGGATCTCTGCTCTGGTTATAGTAATATCCAGGGGCTCATCCAGCCCTTCCCGGGAAATGGTTATGGTTACTTTTGTCCCTTTTTCTCCTCTTAATTTCTGCATCGCCTGGAAACTTGTAATAGGCTTTGTGCTTTCCCCTTCAATATGAGAGATCACATCACCTGGCTGTATGCCCAGCCGGTATGCCGGAGTGCCTTCGAGGGGAGAAATCACCTTAAGCAGATCAGCATGTTTCTGAATCATTATGCCCAATCCGAAATATTTTCCTTTATAATCCTCTCTCAGGGTTGACAGATTCTTGGGATCTAAAAAGTAGGAGTGAGGGTCGAGTGTGAGCAAGATTCCTCTTATTGATGAAAATGCCAATTCTTCATGGTCAACTTCTTTATAATAGTTTTCCTCAATAAGAGGGACTATTGCTGATATTTTTTTAAAAGACTGAGACCAAACATCCTCATCCCAGGCATGAGGGTGAAAAAAAACAAGAATCAAGATCAAAGAAAGAAATATCTTCTTTTTCATAATTTTTTCACAAGCCTAAATTTTACCAGACGCCCTTGGGATTGTAAAGTTCTTGTTGACTTATTTCCCAGGAATAGTTATATTTTCCAAGCAATTAAATTCGAGAAAAATAAATGTTCGGCAGTATTGGATTCCCTGAACTCCTGGTTATATTCACAATAGCTCTGCTTATCTTTGGCCCAAAAAAACTTCCTGAAGTAGGTAAATCGATCGGCAAGGCATTACGTGAATTTCGCAGGACTTCTGACGAAATAAAAGATAAGATCGAAGAAGAAATCCAGGCAGACGAATTCAGGGACATAAAAAAAGACATAAATGATACAATTAACCTAAAAGGCGAAACGGAGACTAAAAAAACAGTTCAAGACAACAAAGAAAAGATCAAGAAAGGCAAAAAAGGAAATGAGGAAGGGAAAAAAGTCTCCTGACGGTATGACCTTTCTTGAACATCTTGAAGACCTGCGCAAAAGAATTTTCTATTCTTTTATAGCTGTTATAGGAGCAGTTATCCCTGCCTGGTTTTTCAGTAAATTCTTGTATAAAATTCTGGCACTACCGGTTACACAATTCCTGCCTGAAGGAAAAAACCTCGTATTTACTTCCCTCACAGCTCCTTTTCTGCTCTATATGAAAGTCTCTTTTCTGGCTGCCGTTTTAGCCACTGCCCCATTTCTTTTCCTTCAAGTCTGGTATTTCATAGCACCTGGTCTTTATCAGAAAGAAAAAAAGAATGTCGTACCTTTTGTATTGTTCACCTCATTCTTTTTTATGGCCGGTGCTGTTTTTGCTTATTTTATAGTTTTCCCATTTGCCTGTAAATTTTTCCTGGGAATGGGAGCTGATTTTGATGCTATGATAACGGTTGATCAGTACTTCAATCTGGCTCTGCGCGTTATCCTGGGAATAGCCTTGGTCTTTGAACTTCCTACCCTGGTTTTTTTCCTGTCCAAAATGGGTATAATCACAGCCCGCTGGATGATAAAATATTTTAAATATGCCGTACTCTTAATTTTTATCCTTGCTGCCATAATAACTCCCACTCCGGATCCGATAACCCAGAGTATCGTTGCTTTTCCCATGCTCGGACTTTACGGTTTAAGTATTCTCATCGCGTTTATAGTGGGGAAAAAACGAGAAAAAAAGAAAAAGAAATCTGAAGAAGACCTGGCAGGATAAAATCTGGATTTAAATGAAAATTATTGGACTCACAGGAACAAACTGCGCCGGAAAAGGAGAAGCGGCAGAATTTCTCAAAAAAAAAGGCTTTGCTTACTTCTCTCTCTCCGACCTTATTCGGGGCAAACTCCAAAAACAAGATATGGAATTAACCCGCAACAATCTGATCCGCTATGGCAACCTGATGAGAAAGAAAGGAGGTCCTGATATCCTGGCCAGGCTTGTTCTAAAAAAAGTCAAAGGTCCAGCCATAATCGACAGCATCCGCAACCCAAAAGAGGTTGAATATCTGCAAAAACAGAAAGACTTTATTCTTCTGGCCATTGACGCTCCGGTGGAAACAAGATATATCCGGGCAAAAAAGAGAGGAAGAGACGAATCAGCCTCCTCTTTACAGGAGTTTAAAGACAAAGAAGCCGAAGAAATGACATCTGAAGAAAAAAATCAACAGCTACAGAATTGTATTAAAATGGCTGACCATATTATAATCAACGCTGGATCGCTTGCTGACTTTTACTGCAAGCTGGAGAAGCTTTTATGAATCCCAAAAGAACATCCAAACATAAATATTACCTGGACATCGCCCGTGAAGTCTCCCAACGAAGCACTTGTTACCGCCGCGCTATCGGGGCAGTAATAATCCGCGACGATCAGATCATCTCCACCGGATATGTCGGAGCTCCCAGGAAAACCAAAGACTGTTTCGAGCACGGCAACTGTCTGCGGGATAAAATGAATATCCCCCACGGCCAGCGCTATGAACTATGCCGGAGTGTACATGCTGAACAAAACGCCATCATCAATGCTGCTCGCGCCGGTGTAAGCCTGTTGGGAGGAGACATGTATATATATGGCAGCATTTTTAACAAAGATACACCTATTAACGCATTTCCCTGTTTTATCTGCAAAAAAATGATAATAAACACCGGCTTAAAACAAATTATATGCTCTACTTCTAAGGGAACGATGAAGGTCTTTAAAATTGCAGATTGGATCAAAGATTGGCAGAAACAGGATATTGTTGATGATAGGCATCAGTATGGGCAAGTTGTTGAAAAAATACTGAAAGAGAGAGATAAATGAAGTACAAAAAATATATTTATTCATTTGTGTTAATACTCTGTTTCACGGGCTTGATAAATATCCAGGCCTATCAAGAACAAGCGGAAAAACGGGCTATCCCTCATGCAGAACTCAACTTGTTAAAACTACTAAAAATCTTGCCCTCCGAAGAATCTATAGACTATGTTCAGAATAAAACCCAGTTCCAGCTCCACACTCTTGTGACTGAACAGCGCCACGAAAAAACCTGGAATTTAAGTGAACGCATCCGCAAAGATTATGAAGCCGGCCTTAATATGCTTTTTTCCGTAGATGAAGATATCGTAAAAAAACTTGAGGCACTAGCCGAAAAACCAAATGATCTGGAAGAGGCCGTCAAATCGGTTGAAGCTGCCATTATCTCCGGTAATAAGATCTATATCTACGGATGCGGGGCCACCGGACGCCTAGCTAAACAGATGGAAAGCACTTTCTGGCGCCCTTTCTGGAATAAAGTAAAAAACAACAAAAAGATCTGGAAAAAGCTCAAACCAAATCTGAAAACCCCTGTGGAGGAACAGCTTATAGGAGAGATGACAGGAGCTGACCGGGCCCTTATCAGTTCTCTTGAAGGATTCGAGGACCTTCTGCTTATTGGAGAACTTCAACTTAAAGACAGAAAAATCAAACGCGGGGATGTTGTTATCTGTGTAACCGAAGGCGGAGAGACCTCATCTGTTATCGGCACAATTCTGACTGCCCTTCAACAATGGAAAAAAGAGGGCATTGACCGGCCGACTCAGACAAAAGAAAAGCTATTTTTTGTATACAATAATCCGGACAAAAAGCTCTTCCCCTTTATACGCAGCCGCCGGGTTCTGGAAGAACCGGGGATAACTAAAATAAACCTGGCCACAGGGCCTCAAGCCATCAGCGGCTCAACCCGGATGCAGGCTACCACCATAGAGACTTTTGTGATAGCAAATATCCTCCAGACAGCCCTCGACCGCAGCCTGCGGAAATTTCTCTCAAAAAGAGAGATGGCAAAACTCGGATTCCAAGAGAAAATCAAACTTGAAGAAAAATTAGCAGATTTTGCAGAAATCCTGCATGAAGTAAAAAAGAACATCCCCGCGATCGCTAAGTTTACTGCTTTAGAATCGGAGACTTATAAAGCCGGAAATTTTTCTACTTATTTTGCCCAAGACGGACTGATAACCGTATTTATTGACAGTACGGAACGAAGCCCTACTTTCCGGCTCTTCCCCTTGGATACTGTAAAGGAAAAACACCGAAAAAGCTGGATTCAGGTATGGACCTCTGCTTCAGATATTCAGCAGTCCTGGGAAGCCTTCCTCGGCCGCCCTTTCAGAGGGATGGCTCCTGATTATTACCAAAAACCTTTTGAGGAAAAAATCGAAGATCCTTATTTAAAAAAAGCTGCCCTCCAGAGCCTAAAAAATGCAGGTAATAACCAGCAATATCTGTATGACTTCTCTTTTTCCTCATCCAATCTGAAAAATAAAGGCCCAAAAGCCGGAGACCTGGGAGTTTTAGTAGTCGTATCCCCTGAAGAAAACCTTTTGCAGAAAAAAGACTCTGATTTCCTAAAATTCCAGCGCCTTTTCTCTGAGCTCAAGGCCCATACGGCTATTCTCTGCATTTCAAACCTTTCTAAAAAGAAAATAACCAAGCTCACAAAAAACATCAAAGGCTTTGATCACCTGAAGCAGGATGTCCTGGTCACAGTCAATATACCGGATAAAAACGACCCCTTGGGTATCAACCAGCAGATAGCATTAAAGATCATCCTCAATGCCCATTCAACCGCAGTCATGGCCCGCCTTGGAAAGGTCATAGGGAATACCATGACCAATGTAAGCCCCAGTAATCTCAAGCTCATCGGCCGGGCGACTTATCTTATCCAATCACATGTCAATGATGTTTTAAGACAACCGCAGTGGGTAAAACTCTACGGCATCCACAAACCTATCTCTTACGGTGAAGCCAATGCAGTTTTATTCGAGGCCATTAAATTCCTGAAAGGTGAAAAAAATAAAGCCGGCCAGACTGCAGAAGTCGCTTTATCTATTATCCACATTTTAGAATCCCTGCGTTTAAAAAAAGGCATCAATCAGGAAGAGGCTTTTAAAATCGTGCAAAATACCGGCTTAAGCCAATACCTAAGCTTGATTGTTAAAAAGTCGAAGCAAAATCCAAAAGTAAATTGATTTTTACAATTAACTATTTTCCCTTTTCTATTTACCGGGTTTTAACATCAATATTCTTTTTATCCTTACTTTTTCTGTCTCCCCTCATCCACGCCGAAGAAACCTTACCCATCTCTGCGGAATCAAGGACTATCCTGGGGAATGAAATTTTTTGCCATAATCTCCCGGAAACCTTGTTGGACAAACGCCTGGGTCTTGTCATCAATCACACATCTCTTTTACCAGACGGGACTCCTCTGCTTACCTCCTGCTTAAAAAAAGGAATGAAGATAAAAGCTATATTCTCACCTGAACATGGCTATTCCGGTAAGATAGAAGGAGGAAATAAGGTCAAAGACAACCGACTTAATGATATAAAAATATTCAGCCTTTATGGAAAAACCAGAAGACCGACTCCTGAACAAATGCGCGAAATCGATGCTTTTATATACGACATCCAGGATGTGGGAACACGTTTCTATACCTACATCACGACCCTTAAATAT
Organism: Candidatus Aminicenantota bacterium; assembly: GCA_030612445.1. Classification (GTDB taxonomy): domain Bacteria; phylum Acidobacteriota; class Aminicenantia; order Aminicenantales; family Aminicenantaceae; genus JAUVXM01. The sequence continues at coordinate 10,542 of JAUWNW010000037.1, read as the reverse complement.
GTCCTGGAAGCAGCAGCAAAAGCCAAGATACCGGTGGTTGTACTCGACCGTCCCAATCCTGCTGGCGGCATAATAATCGAAGGCCCGCTCTTGCAGCCGGAATTTGAATCTTATATCGGCTCTCTTCCTGTACCTGTGCGCTACGGATTGACCATTGGGGAATTAGCCTTCATGATGAAAGGACAAGGCTGGGTTCCAAGCGATGTTAAACTTTATGTTATTAAAATGAAAAACTGGAAGCGGAATTACTTCTGGCAAGATACAGGCCTTACCTGGACTCCTACCTCACCCAATATACCTTCTCCGGAAACAGCTCTTATCTACCCAGGCACCGGCTTGCTCGGGGGGATAATCCTTAACCAGGGATTAGGAACCCCTAACCCTTTCCTTCAGTTCGGCTCTCCCTGGATGGATCCTAACCTTATCATCCGGAAATTACCCAGCCGGGCATCACAAGGGGTAAAGTTTGAGATAATAGACTATACTCCCAAGCCAATACCTGGGAAAACTCTCAATCCGCCCTATAAAAACCAAATATGCCACGGTATAAGAGTCCGCATAACTCAAAAAAATAAATTCTATCCTCTCAGATTTACTCTGGGCTTGATCAAGGTGTTAAAGGAAAATTATCCAGACAAGATCTTTCAGGAATCAAAAAGCCTCTCCCTTATGTTTGGAAACAGCCTCCTGGCTGAATACCTGGGGGGGGAAACCTCATATAAAAAATTGCTTGCCAGTATAAAAAAAGATGAAGACCTTTTCCGGAAGGTAAGACGTAAATATCTTCTATATGAATAATCACCTGAATTATTCGTGAATAATCCAGGGTAATAATAAGGCCGCCACAATTAAAGCATAGATGTCGAGTAGAGATAATATGAGCGGGGATCAAGCTTTTTTCTTGCTGCAGCTTTTTCCAGCTCTTTTAAAGGAGATTTATAATCGACTTGGATTCTATCAAACAACACATGAGCTCCGGCTTTAATGACCTTCTGGAAAAGCATATAATCCGGCTTTTTTTCAAGGTATATAACAATATTTGCGCCGGATGAGCGGGTGGATTTTACAATATCCATCAAAACCGGATGGTCTTCCTCGCTCTGTATGCTTTTGTCGGATATATGTATCCAGGCGCCATTCCTCCCAACTTCAACAAGGGCAGGGTCAAGCGCACCGTGATGGTAGTAGACAAGCCGGCTTTTTCCAGAACAACAACTGGCCGCCAGCTGGTTCAACAAAGATAAGTCTCTTTCTCTTTCTTTATTTGAAGTATAAAGATAAACTCCTCTCAGCCCAAGGGAAACTATATCAGCAAATTTAAGGGACTCGGATTCCTCCTCCTCCTTAATCGCTCCATTAATAAAAAAAGCCATTAATACCTTTTTTTTCCGGCAAAATCTTAACAGTTCTGCCAGTTCCTGAGGATCTTTTCTAAACTCATCCGAAGTATAAAAAATCACACCAGTATTAAGCAGCCTCTCAAGCTGAAGCCGCTCAAATACTCCGGAATCAACTAAACGAAACCTTGAGCCTTTCCGCCGGCTATATCTAATCCCATCCAGAAGTGCAAGGAAATCATACTGGTCATCCCTCACTGTAAGGTCATGACCTTTCCGGACAGAAGAAAGCAATTCATAATAATTATTAAGAGTATTTTCTTGAGAGTTTTGTTGCTTTTCTTTAAGCACTTCTTTATCCATGGCTAAGAGTGTATAGTATGGCAAAAAGGAGATAATAAGTAAAGCCGGCTTGCAAAAAATCAGGGTATAATCTATTATCAAACCTGGGCTTCTAAAATGAAACATAGTGTTCTACTTTACTCCGGGGGTATCGATTCGACTACGGCATTATACTGGGCCTGTAGCCGGTTTGACAAAGTAAACGCCCTTTCAATCGACTATGGCCAGCGTCACAGAGTCGAATTGAAGTCAGCCCAAAAAGCAACAAAAAAACTAAATGTAGCCCATAAAATATTCCAGTTTGACCTTACTCAAATCGGAGGGTCTGCCTTAACGGACCCCGCTATTCAGGTGCCTGAATTCAGCCAGGCCGGCAAACGCAATAACGGCCCCCCTGCCACTTATGTCCCATTCCGCAATGGAATTTTCCTGTCCCTATCTGCTGCCTGGGCTGAAACAAAAAATATTAAGGATATAATCTGCGGGTTTAATGTCATCGATTCCCCGGATTATCCCGACACCAGCGAGGCCTTTGTCAAGGCCATGCAATCAGCTGTAAACCTGGGGACAAAAGCAGTGTTTGAAGATGAGAAGTTTTCCCTGCATGCTCCTTTTATCAGTAAAAAAAAATCCCAAATTATCCGGGAAGGCCTGGCAATGGGAGCTGATTATTCATACTCAATCTCCTGTTATGCCGGAAAAGAGATTCCTTGTTTTAAATGCTCCTCCTGTCTCCTGCGAGAGAAAGCCTGGGATGAAGTTGGGGAAAAAGACCACCTAATAATCAGGTTGGAAAAGGAAGGAAAAATATGAGCTGGATATTAAAAGTAAGAGAAAAATTTCAAGCCGCCCATTTTCTCAAGGAATATAAGGGCAAGTGCGAGAGAATCCACGGCCACACATTTCAGGTTGAGGTAAATCTCAGAATAGATAAACTTGACCATACAGGAATCGGCATCGACTTCACAGAGATCAAGAAAAAACTGACCGAGATCCTCCCGGATCACACCCTTCTCAATGAGGTCTATGAATTCAATCCCTCAGCAGAAAATCTCGCCAAGCATTTTTACCTGGAATTAAAAAAGCAGTATCCTGTGAAGGAAGTAACCGTGTGGGAATCGGAAGATGCCTCAGCCACCTATTTTGAAGGTAAGTGAGATATTCGCCTCTGTTCAAGGGGAAGGCCTGCGCCAGGGCGAACCCACAATCTTTGTTCGCCTTATAGGGTGCAACCTGAGATGCAATTTCTGCGACACAAAATACGCCTGGGAAGGGGGGGATGATATTAGCGTCCAGCAGGTAATAGAACAGGTGAAACAGCAGCATAAAGAATTCCCAGCCAATTGGGTCTGTATAACAGGGGGAGAGCCCTTGCTCCAGGATATCCGGGAACTTGCCCAAAAACTTAAGGAAAAGGACTTAAAAATTCAGATCGAGACCAATGGTACCCGCTTTCAAAAACTTCCGGTCGACTGGTATTCAGTTTCACCTAAGCCGGATAATTATTTCGTTCATCCGGAGCTGATCAGAATCACCCGGGAGGTCAAGTTAGTGGTAACAGAGGAGCTGGATTTTGATGTTGTCCGGAAAATCCGCCAGAAATTCCCACTTGCAACTCCCATCCTCCTCCAGCCGGAATCTAATAAAGACAAATTCAGGCAAAAAGGCATTAAACTTTTAAAAAACGCGGCAGAGGATGGATTAAAAAATTTAAGGCTTTCTCTTCAACTGCATAAAATCTATGGTTTGCAATAATAAATTCTGTAAATTTGACAGCCAGATTTTACTCTGATATAAGCAATACAATATATAAATGGCAAAAGCCCTTTGGAATATTAGCTATAGGCATCTCAAACTTATTAGGTTGCCCATATTTTCTGGGGAAGGTCAACATCTCTCTTTTGTAAAACTCATAATCAAGATGAGTCCGCTAGATGAGATGACTTTGGTCTTTTTTAAGTACTCAAGTTTGAAATTTTTTAGTTTCCTGGGACTATCTGCAATAATACTTTTTACGCCATTGCTTCCGCTTGTTTTTACCGCTCTGGAGCATACTGTCCATGCCCTCCTTACAATACTTGTAGTCTATTTATCCGCAAAAATTTTGTCGGGGAATTCAAGTTCAGTATTAGGAAAAATAGGGTTACTGATCTTAGCTTCCGCTGCAGTCATGTCCCGTTATGAAGCCCTTTTTATTATCTTTGTCACCGGGCTTTTATTTATAGCCAGAAAAAAATGGAAATATTCGATATTACTGTTTTTATCCGGGATCACACCTTTAGCTATATTTGGACTTATCTCCTTGAAACAGGGATGGTATTTTTTTCCTAACTCAGTTCTTTTAAAAGGGCGGCTGCCTGATTATTCTTCTTTTTCAGGATTTTTAAACTGGTTTATTGAGCCCTGGAAACTTGCCTTAAAAAATCCGCATATAATACTATTGCTTTTATGTTCGCTTATTTTATTGCTCTATTTATTACACAAATACCACACATTCTGGAAATCAGAGATCATTATGAATACTGTATTTATAGCAGCAGTGCTTATGCATGTCCAATTTGCCAGACTCGGCTTCTTCTTCAGATATGAAGCTTATCTAATGGTTTTGGGAATTTTCATTATTACAATTTCTGCTCCTAAATTCCCTTTTAAAACACAGGTGCTTATTGCCAAAAAAGAAAGAACAAAGCTTAAAAGTCGTTATGTAGAAATCTGTCTGTTTTCCTTTATAATAATATCTGCTTTCACAGTCCGCGGCAGTATTGCTATAACCCAAATCCCAAAAGCTTGTAAAAATATTTATGAACAGCAGTTTCAAATGGGTTTATTTCTGAAAAAATATTATCCGGGTGAATCAATAGCTGCCAACGATATTGGGGCAATTAATTATCTGGCAGATATTAAATGCCTTGATCTCTGGGGATTAAGCAGCATGGAAGTAGCAAAGGCAAAAAGGCAGGGCAATTTTGATACGCAATTCATCCAGCATATAGTAAGAAAAAATAAAGTAAGAATCGCAGTTTTTGCCGGGTCAAAATTATCATTGAGAAAAATATTCATTCTATCTCCAAAGGAAGTAACCTTGAGCGAATCATATACAAGGCGAACAGGGGGGGCTCTTTCCGGCAATTTCTGAAAATATAAAGTATAACCTTCGATTTTCTTCTCTGTACTGGGGATGTCAGGTAAAGGCTGATGGCCGATATAATATTCACAGCCAGTGGCGGAAAGTACTTTTAGCCGGTTGCTCATATTCTTGTACCCTTTATACTCAAGTATCTCAGTATATTCCCGATTATAAAGTTTGTAAAAATCCTTGGATAAATGATAGCGAACATTATGGCCAAGCCCGGAATATGGGAAAAGAGTCTCTCGAAAATATCTATGAAGCCCGCTAGAACCACCAACTTCTCCTTTAAATACAAATGGAGTGAATTCCTCTCTGTGGATATCTAAGGGCACTTCTTTATTTTCCCTAAACGCCGGTTTATTAACAAATGAAACTGGCAGAACAGGATTTATGAACTGATTTACAAGCACTAAATCACAAATAATCACACCCAGCAAAATCCAAGAAAAAATCCTTTTTCCTTTAAAAACTCGCATATACCCAAATACAAGCAGAGAACATACAGTAAAAAGCAGAAAGCCCCGATAAAAAGAATCACCCAACTCAACAAAAGAGTGCTCCTTGCTGATAACAAAAAGGTCAGCAAAAATTTTAACAAGACGGCTTTTAACAATTAAAAACAGCGCCAGCAAAACAACTGATACAGCTAAAAAAGATAAACTTTTTCTTTTATTGCTTTTCTTTAATGTAAATATATTATCAAACCCTATGGCTGAAATCATAGCAAGAGCAAAAGTAAACCCAGTCAGATATTTAACTGAATATCTTATCAGTGAAAACGGAGGAATAAACTTCCAGATATAATAAAGAGGAGTATATTTTCCCAATCCCAGGAAGAAAAAAAATATTAAAGTTATTAGAAAAACAAAATGCCGGGTATCATAAGGCTTTTGCAGTCCAAAGAGAAATAGAATAAAAATGCCAAATCCCACATAAAGGCTATAATATAAAGGAAACCCTTTTTCAAACAAATGACTCCCCCAGTAATCATCGTGTCCGGGCTCCCGGTCATTTCCTAAAATATGGGGAAAGACAAAATTAAAAAGCTGGATAGATTCTAAAGACCAGATCGGGCTTGAACCGCTTTCCCTGACACTTTCATTTAGCACCTTTATTGATGGGATAAGCTGGGCAGCAGATAGAAAGAGGGCGAGAACAAGTGATAAAACTAAGAGAAATATTCTTTGTTTTCTTTTAAAATTAAATAATAAGGTTTGTACTCCGCAAAATACCAGGGTTATTACTATCACATAAGGAGTCCCAGCCAGGATCAATAAGGCCCAGAGAAAAACTAGAATGATCAATTTTATAAAGAATTTTTTTGAATACCTGTGCAAAACCAGTAAGATCCAGGGCATCCAGCATAGGGCTGCAATATGATTATAGAACTCAACTGAGGAGAGAACAATACCACTAAAAATAAAAACCGTAGCACCGAGAAAAGCAGCTTTTTGCGAGAGCGAATAAGACTTGCAGAAATAATACATCCCCAGCCAGCCTAAAACAAAATGAATTAAATAGTGCAGCTTAAAGGCGGCAAAAATAAATAAGTTCTTAGTCCACTGCTGAGGACGGAGGGATTTTATTATTTCAAAAAACACCATTTTAATCATGCCTGGGATAATAGGCTTCTACTGTTGATTTTACCCCACCCCTCGGATTAAAGTCTCCAGTTACGGTTGCCTTTTTGGGTCGGCAGGCAGCAACAACATCATCCAAAATTCTGTTTACCGCATTTTCATAGAATATTCCCAGATCTCTGTAAGCGAGAATGTACATTTTTAAAGATTTAAGCTCCAGACAAGAATCAGCGGGCACATACCGGATTGTAATTACTCCGAAATCAGGGAGACCCGTCTTGGGACATACAGAAGTAAACTCGGGGATCTCGATTCTTATCTCATAATCCGGGAAATGATTTGAAAAAGTCTCAATTGCAGGGAGTTTCACATCCAACCCGGCTGAAGCGGCATCTTTATATTCTTCCGCCATCTTTTAGTCTCCTTGCTTGCATTTATTGCAGTATATCTAAACTTTATCATTATTACAAACCAAATCTCTGAGGGGTCAAGTCTTCAAAATAAAACTACTTGACAAAATAAAGCCTTAGGATTATATTGTTATTGAAAATGATTATCATTACCATTAAACGAGGAAATAATGCCAGGTAAAGGTAAATGGCAGAACAGGTTTAGCGGACATGGGCGCCGCTGGACAATGCCGCGTGAGACTATTTTGCAGCAATTAAGCAGGACAAATAAACATCAGAGCCCAAAAGAGATCTTTTTAGCTATTAACAAGTTTAACCCGAGCATCGGGTTAACTACCATTTACCGCACCCTTGAGCTATTGGACAAAATGGGAGTAATACACAAGCTGAGGATTGGGGATGGACAAGTCCGCTATGAGCTCCGGGGAAAAGAAAAAGAATACCATCATCACCATCTTATCTGCACTTCCTGTGGAAAGATTATCGATTATGCCGATTTTATAGACGAGGAGATGGAACTAATCAAAAAAACTGAAAAAGCTTTAAATAAAAAACACAATTTTATAATTAATAACCATAATATTGAATTTTACGGACTTTGTGAAAAGTGCCGTTAAAGGAGGTGAACAAAATGCCAAGAGGAGACGGAACAGGACCCTGGGGACAGGGATCAATGACTGGCCGCGGACTCGGATATTGCTCAGGTTATGCACAACCCGGATTTATAACACCCGGACCGGGTATGGGACTCGGACGGGGCATGGGTGCTGGCTGGAGACCAGGTCTCGGCATGGCCTATGGCCGCGGCCGCGGCATGGGCATGGGCATGGGCCGGGGAAGATTTGCCGGCTTTCAGGGATACCCATATCCCCCAATGATGCCTTACGGGACTCCCCCCCCATATGCTTATCCCCAAAACTTTCCCCAATCATATCCCCAAAGCCAAGCCCAGGATTCCCAAGAATCCAGCCGAAAAGAGAGCGAAAAAAAGAAAAAGTAATTTAGCGTATTAAGATAGTAACAATTTATTGAGGAGAAAAAGATGAGAAACAGAAACAGATATTTATACAATTTAACCGGGCTTCCCGGGTGGATGCGATTTGGTTACTCACCCGGGTGGATAGGTAGAAGCTCAAGCGGAGTCGGGCCGGCTGCGCAATATCTCCTCACCGGCAGCTGGCCGACTCCTCAGATGAACTATACCTGGCAGTCTGGCCAGGTTCCCTATCCTGCCCCAAACGATTTCCCTATCCCGGGATTTGGAACGCCATATGACCCCTGGGGCGCTGCCGCAATAACTCCTGAACAGGAGCTTTATTTACTTAAAACCCAGGCCGAAGAATTGGAAGATGAACTCTGCGGTATAGAACAAAGAATCAAGGAAATTGAAAAAGATACAAAAGGAGAAAAGAAATGAAAATTGCAATTACTGCTTCAAAGTCGGCCCTTTCAAGTCCTGTTGATCCCAGATTCGGAAGATGTCCCTATTTTATTATTATCGACCCAGAGACAATGGAATTTGAAGCTAATGAAAACACAAACCTCTATGGAGCAAGTGGAGTCGGTATCCAAGCTGCCCAGTTTGTAGCCAATAAAGGAGTCAAAGCCCTCCTAACCGGAAGCTGCGGGCCAAATGCATTTCAAACCCTTCAGGCTGCAGGAATTGAAGTTATTACCGGCGTTTCCGGTACTGTCCAAGAAGCCGCCACCCTCTATAAAGAAAAGAATTTTAAATCAACCCCTCAAGCAAACGTCGCCTCTCATTTCGGAATGGGAGCAGGAACAGGTTCTGGCATGGGCCAGGGTATGGGCATGGGCCAGGGCATGGGACGAGGTATGGGGGGTGGTATGGGACGTGGCATGGGTATGGGACGTGGCATGGGCCAAGGACAAGGAATGGGAATGGCACCTGGCATGGCTCCCGGAGACCCCGCAATGCCCTCTTTCAACCCTAATCCTCCCAGTATTCCCCCTGAGGACGAAGTGAAAACCTTGCAGCAACAAGCTGAATATCTGCAGCAGCAAATGAACAATATCACAAAAAGAATTGAAGAATTGAAGAAAATGAAATAGAATATACAGTTAAAACTCAAGTTCAAAAAGGAGAAAAAAATGAAAGTTGCTATTTCCACGGACACTGGTTCTGTTTCTGCTCACTTTGGACGTTGTCCTTCTTATACTATTATTAATATAGAAGATGGCAAAATCACCAAAAGGGAGGAAATCCCAAATCCAGGGCATGAGCCCGGATTCCTGCCCCAGTTTTTAGCGGAAAAAGGAGTTAGCACCATTATTGCCGGCGGGATGGGTCCCCGCGCTCAGAGTTTATTCGCCCAGAAAAATATCGCAACAATAACAGGCATTCAGGGACCGGTCGACGACGTTATTGAAAAGTGCTTAAAAAACGAGCTCAAAGCCGGAGAAGACCTCTGCGGACACAAACAAGAAGAAGTTTATGAGTACAGCGACAGCACCTACAAAGAACAAGTATCGGCTCGAAAAGGAACAAAGATCTGCATCACAGCCAAAGGCAAAGATCTCGAAGCAGAAGTCGACCCCCGTTTTGGCAGGGCCCAATATTTTTTACTGCTCGATCCCATAGCAATGCAGCTAGAAGCTTTGGAAAATCCTTACAAGGATACAGCCCAGGGTGCTGGTATCCAAACCGCTCAGCTACTCGCTGACAAAGGTGTCAGTGTGCTTTTAACCGGTCATGTCGGCCCTAAAGCAGATGCTGTGCTGAAATCCGCTGGTATTCAAGCTGTTAACGGGGCGTCAGGTAAAGTCAAAGAAGTAATCCAGAATTTTGTTAAAGAGGTAAAGTGATGTCTAATACTGAACAAAAAAAGAAAATGGATGATGATAAAAAGAAAATAGAAAAAACTTTAGCTAAAATTAAAAACCGCCTGCTCGTATTCAGTGGCAAAGGCGGAGTGGGGAAAAGCACTGTTGCTGCTAATCTTGCCCTGGCATTTGCCAAGCAGGGGAAAAAAGTAGGGCTATTGGACATAGACATCCATGGTCCCAATCTAGCCAAAATGCTTGGAGTCGAAGATAAACGCCTGGAAACATCAGCTGATGGCATAAAACCAGTTTCAGTAAAGAAAAACCTTGGTTTAGTTTCAATGTCTTTCTTGCTGGAAGACCCAGATCTACCGGTAATCTGGCGTGGCCCCATGAAAATGAAAGCGATCCAGCAGTTTTTAGGGGACGTGACCTGGGGTGACCTGGATTGGCTGATCATTGATTCGCCGCCAGGGACTGGAGATGAACCTTTATCCATAGCACAACTGATTCCTGCCTCAGGAGCATTGATCGTGACAACCCCACAAGAAGTATCTCTTATGGACTCCCGCAAGGCGACAGCATTTGCCCGCAAACTTAATCTTAACATCACCGGAATTATTGAAAATATGAGCGGATTGATCTGTCCCCACTGTGGAAAGAATATAGATCTTTTCAAACAGGGAGGAGGTCAGAAAGCTGCTGCCGAATTGGGCATCCCGTTTTTGGGCAAAATCCCTATAAATCCCGATATCGTAACTTTGGGTGATGAAGGAAAATCTTTTCTAGACAGCCAACCTGATTCTGAAGCGAGTAAAGCTTTTGCAAAAATAGTAGAAAAAATAATAAAAAAATAACCCAGGATAACCATCCTGGATTATTCACGAGCATTTTTTTATGAATAGTTCAGGCTACATTTATAAGAAGGAGATAAGATGAAAAAAGTAGGGATTATAATA
>JAUWNW010000029.1 GCA_030612445.1 Candidatus Aminicenantota bacterium | reverse complement strand
ATAAGTGTAAAATATTAATTGGCAAAACTGAGCATACATATCGACATTTTTTATGAATAATTCAGGTAGGCTTGGATTATTCACGAGTCGAGGTTGCCGCATAGAAAGAAGAAAGAACAGGAACTTCAGTAAAAGCAGAAAATAAAGAAAAAGAAATGCTTATATATTAACTTACTGCTATCCTGATATACTACCAAAACCTGTAAATTATAAATGGAAAAACCGTGAAATGTGAATTGTAAAATGTGAAATGTTATGTTAAAAGATTTATATCTTATGAAATTCTGATGTGGCTGAAGCGAGCACAAGCCACACCTGAATTTCATACATATCGACATTTTTTATGAATAATTCAGGTAGGAGAAAGAAGTGAAAAAAGAAGAACGCTTGGTAAAAAAAATTACGCAAAAGAGCAAAGATTTTTCAAAATGGTATGTTGAGATTATTAAGAAAGCAGAGATGGCTGATTATGCGCCTATTAAAGGAATGATGGTAATAAGGCCCTATGGATTTGCTGTGTGGGAAAATCTTCAGAACCTGCTGGACCTTAGGATAAAAGAGACTGGACATTCTAATGCTTACTTTCCTCTATTTATACCTGAAAGTTTGTTAGAAAAGGAGGCGGAACATCTGGAAGGATTTTCTCCTGAAGTTGCTTGGGTGACCCATGGAGGGAAGGAGGAACTTGAAGAAAGATTGGCAGTACGTCCGACCTCAGAAGCTATAATCGGAAATATGTATTCAAAATGGATCAAATCTTACCGGGATCTGCCGGTATTGATAAATCAGTGGGCAAATATAGTACGTTGGGAAAGAGTCACCCGCCCCTTCTTAAGAACAACTGAATTTTTGTGGCAGGAAGGGCATACAGTGCATGAAACAGCTGAAGAAGCTCAGAAAGAAACTATGATGATCCTTGAACTTTATAAAGAATTTACAGAATCTGAATTAGCTATCCCGGTAATCTCCGGAATAAAAACTGAAAGGGAAAAATTTGCAGGAGCAGAGGCGACTTATTGTATCGAAGCGTTGATGGCGGATGGAAAAGCTCTGCAAATGGGAACATCACATTTTTTGGGCCAACATTTTTCAAAAGTTTTTAATATAAGGTTTGAAGATAGAAATCAGAAACTACAATATGGCTGGCAAACTTCATGGGGAGTGTCGACTCGTCTTATAGGGGCTGTGATTATGGCTCATGGGGATGATTCAGGTCTTAAGCTGCCTCCCCGTATTGCTCCGATTCAAGTGGTTATTGTGCCTATTTCAGTAGGGGATTGGCAAAAGACTGTCCTTCCGGTAGCAACCAGGATAAAGAATGATTTAAAGCAAGCTGGAATAAGAGTTAAGCTTGATCAGAGAGAAGAATTTACTCCAGGTTGGAAATTTGCAAACTGGGAAATGCGGGGAGTTCCTTTAAGGATTGAAATTGGTCCACGGGATATAAAAAATAATCAAGCTATCGCTGTACGCCGGGACACTGGTGATAAAACTCCAGTTGCTCTAAAAGAGTTAAAGGAAAAAGTAAGTGCTACCCTGGCTGATATTCAGAAGTCTTTGCTGAAAGCTGCGTTTAAATATCAACAAGATAATACTCATGAGGTTGATAATTATGAAGAATTTAAATCTGTTCTGGAAAATCAGAGAGGTTTAATAAAAACATTCTGGTGCGGTGATTCTGCTTGTGAAGACAGGGTTAAAAATGAGACGATGGGAACTATAAGGGCAGTACTTCTGGATAAAGATAAAAGTGGAAAAGCTAAGGGCAAATGTGTCCTTTGTGGGAAAGAAACGGATAAGCTTGTATATTTTGCCAGGGCTTATTGATATTAAAACCCGGCAAATTGTAGATGGATATTGCTAAATCGCAGTAGACCAATATGAGACTGTGATAGGAAATATGAAAGAAGATAAATTCCGGGAAAAGCGGATTAATATGGTGGACTCGCAGATAAGAGCTAAGGGACTACGTGGCAGTAAGGTTCTTGAAATAATGGAAAAAGTGCCCCGACACCGTTTTATTCCTGAGAATACGCAGCCTCATGCCTATGCTGATGAACCTTTGCCTATTGGAAAAGGGCAGACTATTTCTCAACCTTATATTGTTGCATACATGACGGATACCCTTAACCTGGATGGTAGTGAGAAAATATTGGAAATTGGGACTGGTTCCGGATATCAAACCGCAATCCTGGCCGAAATTGGTAGAGAAATATACACTGTTGAAGTTATAGAATTTCTTGCCACCCGGGCAAAGAAAGTGTTATCGGAGCTTAGCTATACCAATATTCAATTTAAACTCGGCGACGGTAATGAAGGATGGGATGAACATGCTCTTTATGATGCTATTATGGTGACAGCTGCGTCTCCAAAAATCCCGGAAAAATTACTAGAACAATTAAAAGTTGGGGGAAGGATGATCCTGCCTGTGGGTGTTACCTTTCAGGAACTTGTATATATTGAGAAACTGAAAAAAAAAACCAGAAAAAAGAAGCTTTTACCGGTGCGTTTTGTACCTCTTGTCTCAATGGATTAAGAAATAATCATCCAGACGTTTTAGATGAAATAAGCCGGTCCAGTTCTTTTGCTGCATTTTGAGATGCATTTTTATCTCCAAGAATCGTCCTGATTTTTTTGAAATGTTCAATCATTTTTAACCTGCCAGTGGGTGAAATAAGTATTATCTCAGTTTCGCGAAAAATATTTTCTGAAGAGAATTTTTTTTGGATCAATTCTGGGATGACTTCATGTCCGGCCAGGATATTGACAATACTGTACTTGCTTATCTTAATAAACTTCAGCCCAAGGGAGTATGTCAAGGGAGAGAGGCGGTAAAAAGCAATGATCGGGGTCTCAAGCAGGGCTGCTTCCAGGTTTGCTGTTCCACATGAGGAAAGGGCTAAGTCACTGGCTGCTATCGCCTCATATGCATCATTTTTAAGGATAAGGATAATTTTTTTGAGCTCGGGAGGGATGAATTTTGTAATTATAGTCTCGTTTAAATTGTCCGCCAACACTAATACAAATTGAACGTTGAAAGAAGAGTTGATCTTTTTTATTGCATCTGTAAGTACGGGCATATGATATTGTATTTCACTTTTGCGGCTGCCCGGGAGCAGGGCTATTAATTTTTTTTCAGGATCCAATCCGTACTTATGGTAGAAAATTGTTTTAGAAAAAGAAGTCCTGATCCTTTCAAGGAGAGGGTGCCCGATGTATTCAGCAGGAATATTATATTTTTTGTATATGTTTTTTTCAAAGGGAAAAATCAATAACATTTTTGCAACAGTCCTTTTGATAAGCTTAAGCCTTGCTTTTCGCCATGCCCAGACAGTAGGGCTTATATAATACAAAATTGGAATAGAAAGTTTTTTCAGAGACTTGGCCAGCCGCAGATTGAAATCAGGAGAATCGATCAAGACTGCTGCAACTGGTAATTCTTTGCGCACTTCAGATAATACCAGTTTAAATATCCTGTGGAGCCGAGGAAGATGAGAGACTATTTCGATTATCCCTACAATGGCTAGATCATCAATGGAAAAAAGAAGTCTGACCCCCTCAGCTTCCATAGAGCTTCCCCCGATTCCGAAAAAGTTACAGTCATGGTGGATTTTTTTAAACTGATGGATAAGGGCTGCCCCGTATTTTTCCCCCGAATTTTCTCCGGCAATGATGAGAATGGAATCCATTTATATTATTTGTTTTCTTGGCTATAATAAATGATCTTGGGTAATTTTTTTGGATCCTGCCCGAAATAAAAAAGCCATTTGTCATAGCTATTTTGGTCAAGATATACCCTCTTGGATTCCATTGTAGAAGTGCTGACTACTCCTATGATCTGAGCGTTTTTTATAGAATTTAAAGCAGCTTGAGGAGCAATAAGGATAGTTTGGGGCGAATTAGACAAAGGTTGAACATTTGTCTCTTGATTTCCTGAGGACCCTCTTTGACTTCTTTGGGGTGTTCTTTGTCTCCTAATTGGAGTTGGCGCTTTTCCATAATTAAGGATAACATTCCATTTGCCGTGTGCTGTCATCGGGTCTTTAAATAACCGCCGCAGGCATTTTTCTTCAAGTAATACCTCAAAGTCCTGGGGATATCCTCCAGGGAATTTGGTTTGATATAAGCGGACAGCTTCGACATATTGTTTCCCGCGAAAGATCAATTCTTCTTCCAGTTCCCGTTGGATCTGAGTCTGCCAGACAGGGGCAGCTACCATCAAACCCAGTGTGAGTATGAATATTGCAAAAAGCAGTATGATAAGAGTATACCCCTGATTCTGCTTGTTTTTAATTATTATCATTACCAGGTATTGAAGATCGTTCCATCTATAGCTTTTTTATCTGAACCAGATCTTACATCAGCTGTACCGGGAAGCACTCCTTCTAAGAGATCGTCTTCTAAAAGAGTCTCCTGGATTTCGATCCAGGTTTCAGTAGATTTGGTCATAGGGTCTAAAGGTACTTTAAGAAGGTACTTTTCATCTACAAGTGTTTGCAATGACATAGGGTATTTATGCTTATCAGTATAGTACTGCTGCAATAGGGTTCGCATCTGATAAAGGTTTTCTTTTAAAGCTGCTTCATTGGCTTTTTTTACTGCATACTTATATTGAGGTATTCCCAGTCCCACCAGGATACCGATGAGGGTAAAGACGATTATTAGTTCTATAAGCGTGAACCCTTTTTCCAGATGTCTGCTTCGCATATCTTTTATTCCTTTAATTAAACTTACCACTCCCTGTATTTAGTGTCATTTAGGGCTGTACCAAGATTACGGGTATAAACGTCAAACACGTTTTCACCTCCCCAACTATCCGAGTCATAATCGTCCTGGTATGACCTTAGTCCCCATTCGTATGAGCCTGTCAGAGGATCTCTGGGGATGCGTCTTAACAATTTAATTATTTTTGTGACTTCCTTGCCATCTTTTTCTTCCTTTATCTCTACTCCTTCTACCAATATTTTAAGGTCAGGGGGATAACCGTGAGTCTCTTCTTCAAACTCGAATTTCTTTTCATCGGTTAATTTTTTATAGGCATCAATTGCCTCTCTGACTATTCTTAGATTTCTGCGCAATTCGATTTCTTTTTCCCTTTTTACAGCAATTTTTGCTAAGGGAAGAGCAGCTGCAGACAAAATAGAGATAATGGCGGCAGTGACCAGCAATTCAGTAAGTGTAAATCCCTTTTGCTCTTTTGAATATCTAATCATTTATCCAAACAGACCTTTCGTAAGGATTATTCAGAAAATATTTACTATCATTGTTTATAAAATCTATCAACACACATAATACTAAGAAAATGGAAAATAGTAAATAGTATTAAACCAGTAACTTGATGTCCCTATTTTTTAATCAGGGGGATAATGCTTAGGAGCGGTTTTTTTTACCGTTATGCCGGCTTGAATAGCTATTTTTCTTAAATTTATTTTGGGGGTTGGAAGAACTAGGCGATCCGCTTTCTAGGATTTTTTTGCTTAATCTGACCTTATTGTTCTCATCTATGGAGATGACCTTGACATTTAGTGTCTGGCCCATTTTTATTTCATCCCTGACGTTTTTGACTCGGTAATTAGCTATTTCAGAAATATGGAGCAATCCATCCGCATTTGGCATGATCTTCACAAAAGCGCCATACTCTTCAATACGGACGACTTTGCCAGAATAGGTTTTACCGACCTCAGGTTCAGCGGTTAGATCCTTGATCATTTGTTCAGCTTTTTTTACTGCTTCCATATCTGGAGATGCAATATTAACCTTTCCTGATTCTTCAATGTCTATTTTAGTATTTGTCTCAGCAATAATACTTTTTATGGTTTTTCCTGATGGCCCGATAACCAAGCCCACTTTGGAGGGCTTGACATAGACGCTAATGATTCTAGGTGCATACTGTGAGATTTCCGAACGAGGAGCGGAAAGTTCTGCTTTCATCTTGTCTATGACTTTTAAGCGGGCCTCCCTGGCTTTTAAAAGTCCCTCTTTTAAAACTTCAATAGGAATTGAGGGGACCTTTAAATCCATTTGAATGGCCGTAATCCCTTTTTTTGTGCCGGCGACTTTGAGGTCCATATCGCCGAAATGATCTTCCAGCCCGGCTATATCTGTCAAGATAATATGGCGGTCTTCTTCTGTAATAAGTCCCATAGCCATTCCGGCTACAGTTGTTGAAATAGGCACTCCGGCATCCATTAGGGCCATTACAGATCCACATACGGTGGCCATAGAAGAAGACCCGTTCGATTCAAGAATGTCAGATACCACCCGGATTGTATAAGGAAACTCTCCTTCATCTATTGGAATAGATGTAATAATGGCTTTTTCTGCTAATGCTCCATGTCCTATCTCCCTTCTTCCTGGGCCGCGAAGAAAACTAACTTCTCCGACACTGAAGGGAGGAAAATTGTAATGCAGCATAAATTGCTTTTCGGTTTTTTCCCCTAATCCATCAATGGTTTGAGTATCCTCAAAAGTACCAAGTGTAACAGTTGCAAGACACTGGGTTTCTCCTCTGGTAAAAATAGCTGAGCCATGAGTCCGTGGAAGAATTCCGGTTTCTATAGTGATGGGTCTTATCTCATCAAATGACCTTCCATCCGGCCTCTCGCCTTTGTTGAGGATTAGGTTTCTTACTACTTTTTTCTGAACCTGGTAAAATATTTCATTAATTTCTTTGATTTTGTCTTCATTGTCTTCCGGGATGTCTTCCAATATCGATTTTTGGATTTCTCTGAGTTTTTTATTTCTTTCTTTTTGGCAATCTGCTTTAAACGCATCTGCCAGAAGAGTTGAAATTTTTTGTTCGATTTTATGGAAAGTTTCTTGGTTTAGTTCCTGGATGGAGTATTCACGTTTTTTAATGTTTAGCTGTTCATATAGGTCTTTCTGTAATTTAATGATTTTATTGATGGTTTCCTGAGCGTGAGTTACGCCTTCGATGATCTTGTCCTCTTCGATTTCTAGAGAAGCTGCTTCGATGACTACGATTCCTTTTTCAGTTCCAATAACAGTCATGTTTAAGGGGGATTTTTCGAGCGAACTCTGAGGAGGATTGATGACAAATTCCTTGTCTATGTAACCGACTTTTACAGCACCTAAAGGAGTTGTGAAGGGAATATCTGAGAAATATAGAGCAGCTGATGCCCCGATGACCCCGAGTGTATCCGGTTCATTTTCGAGGTCTGCTGAAAGAAGGAGAGCAACTATCTGCGTGTCAAAAGAATAACCCTCTGGGAAAAGGGATCTTATTGGTCTGTCAATGAGCCGGCTGATAAGGATTTCTTTTTCTGATGGTCTGCCTTCCCGTTTAAAAAATCCTCCCGGTATCTTCCCTCCGGCATAGGTATATTGCCTATAATCAACGATTAAGGGCAGGAAAGGTTTTGTTTCTTTTTGCTCTTTTTTGGAACAAGCGGAAACAAACATCACCGTATCACCGTAGCGGATAAGGACTGAGCCATCGGCTTGTCTGCCATACTTATTCAATTCTATTGTCAGAGTATTATTATTTATTTCTAGAGTTAATTTGTTTGTTAACATAAAGTTTGTTTCTCCAAGTAAAACTATTTTCTAAGTCCAAGTTTTTTTATAAGATTTGCATAGCGTTTTAGGTCTTCTTTTTTCAGGTATTCCAACAGCCTTTTTCTTTTCCCCACTAACTTCATAAGACCTGTCTTGGAATGATGGTCATGTTTATGGATTTCAAAATGTTTGCTCAAATAATTAATACGGTTGGTTATTAAGGCAATTTGAACCTCAGGCGAACCTGTATCTTTGGGGTTGATTTTATTTTCTTTAATGATTTTTGTTTTCTCTTCTGTATTAAGAACCAATATTTTCTCCTTTTATATTGTCATTTATACTATCAGAATTCCTGAGGAAAGTAAAATTTAACTACGCTGCAAGCATATATTAAAGAGGCATGATGTTCTAGGTTGATGCTAAGAATATCTATCCTGATTTTTTGGTAATATTAGGAAGTTAGGCTTTTTTTCCTTTGGATAAGATGTTGAGCATATTTGGAATTTAACCCACCCATTTTATCCTCTACTTCCTTCAGTTTTGTTTCAATTTCAGACAGAGTCATCTTGTTTATCTTCTTTTTTTTCTTAGGAGGAGGGGATTCGGTTTTTTCTTTTTTATCTTCAGTTGTTTTTTCTTCATCTTTTTTTGGTTCTTTTAGTTCGGCGACTTTTTCTTCTGTTTCTTTTTTTTTCCCCTTTTTTTTGTCTTGATCAGGTTTTTTATCTTCTTTTTTATCTTCAGCTAATTTTTCTTCGTTTGTTTTTGGTTTTTTTGGTTCAGCAACTTTTTCTTCTTTCATCTTTTTCTCTTCTTCCATTTGGTTTTCCTTTTTTTTAAGAAACGGATTTATTATAAACAATAAATAACAGAAGTATACTACCAGAAAACATAATAAAATGAAATACTTAAGTTGAAATAGTTCTGAAAAACCAGATAATAATGATTAAATGGAAAAAAGCAGGGAAATATAGAACAATAATGCTTCGATATGGACACCCTCTGGTTAATCCTGTATAGTTTTTAAAATGTATATAATCTATTCATTTATACTGTTAATTATACTTTGTTTTTATATCCCGGTTTATTTTGTCAGATATAGAATAATGAAGGGAGAAAGTCTGCATTTGAGGGAAAGATTAGGCTTATGTCTTCCAGAGAAGAAGAGTTGTGATAAGGCACTGTGGCTTCATGCGGTTTCGGTTGGTGAAGTTTTGTCATTACAGAATCTGGCAAAACGGATAAAAGAAGAATACCCGAATTGGGTGATATATTTTTCTTCTCTGACGATTTCAGGCCTAAGGGTTGCTGTAGATAAATTAAATGATGTGGATAAGATATTTTATATTCCTTTTGATTTTAATTTTATTGTAAAAAAATTCTTTAGAAAAATTGAGCCGGATGTTTTTGTGCTTGTTGAATCTGAATTCTGGCCCAACCTTTTAAGGTCTGCTAACAAATATTCAAAGGGAGTCCTTTTGATCAATGGCCGTATTTCAAAAAAATCTTATACAATATACTCAAAATTTAAATTTGTTTTTAAGAAAGTTTTAGAAAACATAGATATTTTTTTGGTACAGACTGATATTGACAAAAAAAGACTGGAACATATAGGAATAAATGGCGATCGGCTAGAAGTTGCAGGTAATCTAAAGGCTGAAATTGAACTTCCCATATTTTCAGAAAAGCAAGTAAAAGAAATGAAAGATGATCTTAATATTCCTGCAGATTTTAAAGTTGTAATTGCCGGGAGCACCAGAAAAGGGGAGGAAGAAAAACTCTTGAAGGCATTTGCCAAAGCATTAGAGCAAAGAGATGACTTAGCCCTAATTATTGCTCCCCGGCATCCTGAGCGGACAGATGAGATAATAAAAATCAGTGAAGGCTTAATACTGCCAGTAATAAAGCGAACCAGACTTAAAAAGGAGGATAAATGGAAAGTCCTCATTCTTGATACAATTGGAGAGCTTTCATTTTTTTATTCTGTCGTGGATGCTGCATTTATCGGTGGCAGCTTGGTTCCATGGGGAGGACAGAATTTTCTGGAGCCGGCATTTTATGGGAAGCCGATTTTTTTTGGGCCGCATATGGATAATTTTGCTTATTTTGCAGAGATCTTTATTAACAGAGGGGCAGCAAAGGCAATTACTTGTGAAAATGACCTGCTTAAAATGTTTCTGTTTAAAGGGGAAAATAATTTAAGGAAAATGGGAGATACAGCAAAAGAAACTTTGATATCATTGCAGGGAGCAACTGGTAGGATCATGAAGGTTATTGAAAATTTAATGAATGCTTCGGAGCGGAAAAATAGATGAATCAAGGCAATCTGAAATATCTATCTTTGATGTTGGTAATGCTTTTGGTGTTTCTAGTATTTATGCCAAGTTTTTCTGAAGCTGCTTTTGCGAGTGAAGGGAATTCTGAGTACCGGCTTAATAAGAAATATTTAAAGAATTTTAAAAACGATTTCGTTTCTGTCTGTACATCTCCTGCAAGATGGAAAAAGAAAGATTATTTGGTATTATCAGCAGTTTTAGGTACCGGAGCTATTTTATATTTGTTTGATGAGGATATTTATTCCTGGCTTCAGGAAAAGAAAAATCCTTCATCTGAGGATTTTTCTAATATAATATCGAACTTTGGAAACGGTCTTTTTATTGGGGGAGTGATTACATCGCTTTATTCTATCGGTGAGTTCTCAAGCAAACCTTCATTGAGGAAAACAGCTTTGCTTAGTATGGAAAGCTGGCTGACATCAGGGGCGGTTGTGCTGAGCTTAAAATTTCTCATTGGGCGTGCTCGTCCCTATACAAGAGAAGGAAGCACTGAATTTCAGCCATTTTCTCTAGGTTCAAGTCATTATTCTTTACCATCTGGTCATGCGACTTCTGCTTTTGCAGTCGCTTCAGTGATCGCGGGGCAATCGGATAGTAAGTTTGTGGATATTTTAGTATACAGCCTGGCATCCCTGGCTGCAGTTTCCCGTGTTCATGATCGTAAACATTGGCCCTCAGATGTGTTTATAGGCTCTGCCTTGGGATATGCTGTGGGCAAAGCAATATGCAGATTAAACAGTAGCCGGGAAAAAAATAGATTGAATGTAGGATTGCATTTATCTCCTTATAGGCAGGGGATTACTATCTCTTACAACTTTTGATATTAATTATTCATAAAAATTGCCGATGTTGTATGCAAAAAAGCAATAAGTAATTTTACCTGGAGTTCCCCCAATTTTTTAAACTTACAGGTGATGTAAGCCCTGAATACGGGTAAGTCCCTACGAAAGACAGTGATTTCCCCCAGCGGGGAAATCACTTCCTGTCCTCACAACGCTCTCCTCGAGATTCTCTCGAGGAACCATGCCCGCGTTGTTCCGGATGGCTTTCTCCGGGATTTACCAGTATCCAGGCCATCTCTTGACCCTATTCTTTTTAGCGCCTTTCCTTGAAAAAATAACTTCCCACTTATTACTTATTATAACTTGCTGAAAAACTTATGTTTATACGAAAATGAACGGAAATTTTGGGGGAACTCTTGGTAATTTTATCATCGGCACTTTTTACCTGTCAGGCGAGCCGATCTTCCCGCATCTACTTTGTTGCAGCGAATTCGCGGTGAAGGACCACAGCTTCATCCCCTGCGCCTCGTATCTGCGGCAACCTTAACTCGTGAATAATTCATGCCTTAAAACCCGTGGCAGTTTTTAAATTTTTTGCCGCTCCCACAAGGACAGGGATCATTTCGCCCGGGTTTTTTCTGTTTGGAAGAAGAATTGGTCTCCATATAAATCTGGTAGTCTTTAGCAGCACGCCCGGAATATAAGCATTTTGACATAGCTTTAAAATAGGGAAGAGAATGACTGAAGAATTTTATAAATCCGGGGCAAAGATAGTTTAGGTTTGGTTCTCCACCTGGAGCAGAAGAGAAGCGGTGAGCAGGACAGCCGCCGTGGCATAATTTTAAGTAATTACACTTTAGGCAAAAGCGGGGAAGCCTGTCCTTTTTATTATTGCCGAAATCGATCTGTTTTTGCCCGTCTATCATATCACTGAGGGTCAGTTCAGAGATGTTTCCCAAATAATTTTCTTTAAATACAAAATGGTCGCAGCTGTATAAATCTCCATTGTGCTCTAGAGCGCCTGCTTTTCCACAGGTTTCTGCATGCACACATAAAGAGGCGGGCATTCCCATATAAAGTCCCAGAAAAACATCAAAGTGCTGCACAAACACCTCTCCTATATCGAATTTTATCCATTTGTCAAAAATGCCTGAAAGGAAATTTCCCCATTGCCGGGGTCCTACCGACTCGTGGGAAATAGAATCATCTGAATTTCTTTCTACTATCGGGATGAACTGAAAATAAATTGCTCCAGAATTTTTTAGAAAATCATATATCTTTTCAGGCTGATTTCCGTTTAGGTTATTTACAACAGTAAGAGTATTGAATTCTACTTTCTCTTTAATAAGCACATTGAGGCCCCTCATAACATCTTTGAATGAGCCTTTACCTTTAGGGTCGCGCCTGTAGAAATTATGGATATCCTCGGGACCGTCTATACTTATCCCAATTAGAAAATTTTCATCATGGAAAAATTTCCCCCAGTTTTCGTCCAGAAGTGTTCCGTTTGTTTGGAATGTATTAGTAATGCGCATCCCATCTCGGCAGAATTGTTTTTGGAACTCAACCGCCTGTTTGAAAAAATTGATTCCTATAAGAGTAGGTTCTCCTCCCTGCCAGGAGAAATGCAGCTCTTTCACAGATTCTGGCTGACTTTCAATATATTGGCGTGTCAAGTTTTTCAATACTTCTTCAGTCATCCGAAATGATTTTATGCCGGGGTAGAGATTTTTTTTGTCGAGGTAATAGCAATAACTGCAGTTCAGGTTACAAACAGCCCCGATTGGTTTAATAATGATGTGGTAGGGAAACTTAGCAATTTTGATTGACTTTGTATACATGGGCTCTTTGGGAATAGCATAGGATATATTCTATATTATCTCAACCTTAATAAGAATAGGAGTTCCCCCAATTTTTTAAATTTGCAGGAGAGGCAAGAAATGGATACTGGTAAGTCCCTGCGAAAGACAGGGATTTCCCCCAGCGGGGAAATCCCTTCCTGTCCTCACAACGCTCTCCTCGAGATTCTCTCGAGGAACCATGCCCGCTCATCCTTGCTCAAGGTTTTCTTAATCAATTGACCTGATTGTTGCTTAAGGTTAAGACGCTCAGAAAAAAGGGGGACTCCTGGTAAATTGAAAATGGAAAAATTTTTTACAATAGGAATAGAAAATTTTTCTGGACATGGTTATATTCAGTAATATATCTTTATTAGGCTGGAGTATTCACAAGTCTCGGCTAGTAGGAGGAGATATGAATAAAAAAATAGCACGGAGAGAATTTATAAAGAAAACCTCAAAAATTGTTGCTTTCTCCGGATTAACCGGGTGTGGATTATTACTTAAAGGGTGTACAAAAAAACAGGAGTTTGACCTGGTTATTAAGGGAGGCCGGGTGTTTGATGGCTTGGGGAATGAGGCATTTGAAGCTGACATTGGGATACTTGGTGATTCTATAAAAAAAATAGGGAAAATACTTCATTCAAAGGGGAAATCGATTATAGATGCTAGAAATAAAGTTGTAAGCCCAGGTTTTATTGATGCCCATGATCATACTGATATCGGATTACTGGTAAATCCTAAAGCAGAAAGCCATATTCGGCAGGGGATCACTACCGTAGTCAGTGGAAACTGTGGTTCATCGCCGTTTCCGGTTGCGGATGAAATATTCGAAGAAACCCTTGTTAGCCTTAAAGATGGGTATAATATTGAACTAAACTGGAGGGATATTACCGGATTTTTCTCAAGATTGAAAGAAAGAGGGATTGCTCTGAATTATTCCACTTTTGTAGGACAGGGGACAATAAGGGGAGCTGCTATGGGTTTTAATGATCGGCCTCCTAAAAGTAGGGAGCTCGAAATTATGAAAGCGCTGGTGAAGGAGAACATACAAAACGGGGCACTCGGGCTTTCAAGTGGACTTGAGTATGCACCGGGAAGCTATGCTTTGCCAGATGAGATAGTTGAGTTATGTAAGGTGGCTGCAGATAACGGCGGTATGTATGCCACTCATATGCGGGATGAGGGGGATTTTTTAATTGAATCTCTGGATGAGACCTGCGATGTTGCCAGTCAGACCGGGATAAGAGTCCAAATATCCCATTTTAAGATCGCATATGCCAGCAACTGGGATAAGATAGACGATGCGATTTCCAGAATTGAGGCAACCAGGGAGGAAGGAATATCTATATACTGTGATCGTTATCCCTATATTGCGGGCTCAACCGGGCTGAGCAGTTTTAATTTCCCTCTCTGGGCAAAGCAGGGGACTACCAGCGAATTTCTGGCTCGATTGAAAGACCCTAACTTGGAAAGCAAGCTGCAGGAACATTTCAAGAAGCGAGGGAAAAAGATTGGATCTTGGGACAAAGTCATCATCTCCTCTGTTTTTACAGAGAAAAATAGAAAATTTGAAGGCAAAACTGTAAAACAGGGAGCTGAAGAGGCTGGTAAAGATGAATTTGAATTTGTGCGTGATCTTATAATTGAGGAAAAGGACCGGGCAAGTATGATCATATTCATGATGTCAGAAAAAAACTTAAAGAGAATTCTTGCCCATCCTTTGGTTGGTGTCGGGTGTGATGGTTCTGCTTTGGCCCCATATGGTCTCTTAGGAAAGGGGAAACCTCACCCTCGTAGTTATGGGACCTTTCCCAGGGTGTTGGGAAAGTATATCCGGGAGGAAAAAATATTGCCACTTAAGGATATGTTGAAAAAGATGACTTCTATTCCTGCCCAAAACTTCGGATTCAATAAGCGTGGGGTTCTACAGGTAGATAACTTTGCAGATATTGTTATATTTGATGAAGACAAAGTGATAGACAAGGCAACCTGGAAAAACCCTCATCAATATCCGGAGGGAATTGAATCTGTGATAGTCAATGGTGGTGTTGTGGTCCAAAGCGGAGAACATACAGGCAATTTGGGAGGGAAAATACTACGCCGTTCTCCCTAAATTATTGCGATAAGTTAACTTGGATTATTCAAGATTTAAAAAAAGCAGTGAAAAAGGATCGACACGTTTACCCCTGATCTTTACTCCCCAGTGAAGGTGGGGGCCTGTGACTCTTCCGGTTGAGCCTATCTCCCCGATTATATCTCCTTTTGCTACCATTTTCCCTCGCTTTACAATAATTTTTGAAAAATGACAGTACAAAGAAAAAAGCCCAAGACCATGATCGATAATAACTGTCTTGCCAGCGAAATATAAGTCACAAGCCAGAACTATCCTGCCAGAGTTTGAGGCTTTGACTGGATAACCGAATGGGGTGGAGATATCCACCCCGCTATGGCTTGAACGGGGTTTATTGTTGAAATATCTTTTTTCGCCAAAATTTTGGGCTGCCTCGCCTACGGAAGGGATAATAAATGATCCATCGCCTATCCAATCAGGGGTATAGATGTCATAAATAGACCGCAGGAGATTTGATTCTCTCCGGATCCTTTCATCAGCTGATTTTGGAGGAGTGACGAATTTTTCATCTACCCACAGTTTTTTCACTGGGAACTCTTTAGATCTTATTTGAAGGTTTACATCTTTTTTTTTGTAGCCCCCGTCCCCGAAAAAAACTAGTGCGGATAAAAGGTAAGTTTCAGGTTTTATTCCCAGATCAAGTCCAATGAAAGCCAGGCGTTCTTTAGGATTATTACAGCTTGCAGTAATATATTTTTTTCCGGCAAATATTATTTGTGCCTGCATAACATCCTGCTCAGTAAGAAGCCTTACTTTAATAATTTCTCCGGGTTGTAAGGCTCTGTATTCCAGATTAAGGCTAAAGTTGTGTTCATCTAATTTATTTTCCTTCTGGGAGAAGAGAAATACTGGAATAAATATTATTAAAATGAAAATTACTCTGTTTTTCATGAAAATAGATTATAATTCATAAACTGAAATACTGCCAAGAAAAAAAGCAAAGTTATTAAAATAGCATTGAATAAAAACAAATCAATATGAATGTAATTTTTATTAAGTTTCTATTTTTTCTAAATTTCCTATAGTATTCAACTGAATCAATATATAAAATTGAAATGAAGTGCGTGATAAATCTAAACCAAATATGAAATCACAAGTAGTAAGAGCTGTTAGAGCTGCTTATGCTAATGGCCAGGAAGATGAAGCCTTGGAACCGATTGTTACATATGATTCTAAAGGTAAACCTTTAGGCAGGATGGCTGATGGGGATTATGTTATTTTCTATGACATAAGGGGAGAGAGAGAAGTAGAGTTGACAGAAAGCCTTATAGAAAAAGATTTTTCTCAATTCCCTGTAAAGAAAAACAACTTGATGAATTTTGTGACTATGATCGAATATAATTCAGCCCTGAATGTAAAAGTCGCCTTTCCCCCTGAAGGGAGAATTAAAAACACTTTGGCTGAGGTGCTTTCTAAGCAGGGAATCCGTTTTTGTAAAATATCTGAGTCAGAAAAAGCAGTACATGTCGGCTATTTTATGAATGGAAAAAACGAGGGGATTTTTCCCGGAGAGGAAAGGATTGTAGTGCCTTCTCCTGTAGGAATAGATTCATATGCTGAAAAACCGGAAATGAGTGCAAGCGGGGTGACAAAAAAGATTGTTTCAAAATTAAAAGACCTATCCTGTTCGCTGGTGATTGCTAATCTTGCTAATGTGGATGTGGTCGGACACATTGAGGATAGAGCAGCTGTTATCAATGCAGTTGAAGCAGTTGATGGAGAGATAGGAGAGATAATCGAAAATTGCCGGCGAAATAAGGTGACCTTACTTGTCACTGCAGATCATGGAACAGTTGAAGAATGGTTATATCCGGATGGCCAGATAAATACGGGACATACTCGTAATGCAGTCCCTTTTGTGTTAGCGGATTTTTCAGTTAAAAAGTCAAAAAATCGAATACTTTGTTTAAAGGGCGAGCTTGCAGATGTAGCTCCGACTATACTTGAGTTAATGGGGCTGGATAAACCTGATGAAATGACAGCAAAAAGCCTTCTTGAGATAAATGATGAACAATATAATCCGGCTGATAAAATTTTACTGCTGATCTTGGATGGCTGGGGTTTGAGAAGCGAAAAGAAAGGGAACCTGATTGCAGAAGCTAGAACTCCAAATTTTGACAGCTTATGGTCCAGTTTTCCGCACGCCAGGCTGAAGGCTTCGGGAGAAACCGTGGGGATGCCCGAGCATACAGTAGGAAATTCTGAATCCGGTCATCTTCATTTAGGAGCAGGGAGGAGGGTCCTTCTGGACAGGGTGAGGATAGATAATGCCATTGAAGACGGTTCTTTTTTTAAAAATGAGTCATTTCTCTGGGCTGTAAAAGGTGCTATTCAACAGAATAAGGCACTACACCTTTTGGGGATTGTATCTCATTACAGTTCTCATGGGACTATCAAGCATCTCTTTGCTCTTTTGAAGCTGGCAGCAAAACATGGATTAAAGGATGTTTTTGTCCATGCATTAATCGGAAGGAGAGGAGAAAGGCCTGAAAGCGGAGCTGTGTATATAGCTAAAGTTGAAGATATGTGCCGTTTATTTAAGGTTGGGGAGGTGGCTACTGTTATTGGACGATTTTGGGCGCTGGATCGTGAGGAGAATTGGGATCGTATTGAAAAGACTTACCGGGCATTTGTATATGGTGAGGGGGCAAGGGTCGAAAAATAGAAATTAGAAAAAGGGAACTTTCTTTTATATAGTTCGTATAATAATATGATGAAAAGTTCAGGTAATCCTTTACTATGCACGAGTCGAGGTTGCCGTAGATGCGAGGCACAGGGTGCGAAGCTGTGGTCCTTCACCGCGAGTACCCTGTAACGAAGCAGATGTGGTGAGATCGGCTCGCCTGAAAGGTAATAAATGTCGATTAGAAATAAAGATTATATCGTGAACGAAATAGCAAATAGGATATATGAATTAATCAGAGTTGAATATTTATTCATAAATAGATGTCATAAATATCGACATTTATTATGAATAGTTAAGGATAATGATGAATGTAGAAAATGTAGAAGTTAAAGACCTTCATTTCAATTACGGTAAGGTTAAAGCCTTGGCTGGAGTGAACCTTAAACTGCCGGGGGGTGCAATTGGGCTTTTAGGTCCTAATGGAGCTGGCAAAAGTACTTTAATTAAAATATTACTCGGATTCCTTTCTCCGGATAAAGGAGAGGGGCTTGTCTTGGGTTATGATATAAAAAAGCAGCAATCCTCGATTCGGCGGTATGTGGGATATATGCCTGAAAGTGACTGTTTGATCCCGGGCATGGATGCAGTTTCCTTTACTTCCTATCTGGGAGAGCTATCTGGGATGCCCAGGACGGAGGCCATGAAGCGTGCTCATGAAGTATTGTTTTATGTAGGTTTGGAAGAAAGCCGTTACCGTAACCTTGAAACCTACTCAAGCGGGATGAAACAAAGGCTTAAACTTGCTCAGGCTATTGTTCATGATCCCAAATTAATATTTTTGGATGAGCCGACCAGTGGATTGGACCCACGGGGGCGCATAGAAATTCTGGATCTTATTATGGATATATCCCAAAAAAAGGATATTCAGGTTCTTATCTCTTCTCATATCCTTTCTGATATTGAGAGCGCATGTTCGTATGTTGTGATTTTAAATAAAGGAGAATTAGCTTCTCAAGGGAAAATAAGCGAGCTCAAACAGATAAACTACAGTCTTTATGAGATCAAAGCTTTTGAAAATGTGGAAAGGTTTATTGATGGATTAAGTAACTATGGCTGTAAAGTAGAACAGACTCCGGACAAGTTGATAAAGGTGTATTTGCCTCCTGAAAAAAATCCTCAAGACATAATAAGTATAGCTGTAGAGAAAAAAACTCAAATACGGCATTTTGTGAAAAGTCAAACATCACTTGAAGATATATTCGCAGAAGTTGTAGGAGTTGATTGATGTCGATTAAAGAGAAAGGCTATACTCATTGGGACGGGAAACTAAGAGAAATGAAATTTCCCTGGAAGCCGATTACCCAGTATGGCATTAAATTAACTTTTAAAAAGAAATTTTTCAAATTTTCATTTTTTTTAACCTTGGTTCCGGCCCTAATATTTTTAGCGGGAATTTATGCTTCTGAAAAAATTGAAGATTTTTCTTTCTTAACCCACGATTCAGGCACTCTTTCTTTTCTTAAGGTGGATCCTAAGTATTTCAGTAGTTATTTTACCAGCGACATTTTGCTGTTTATGATTATTTTGTTAATGGTGTTTTGTGGAGCAGGGCTCATTTCTGATGATTTAAAATATAACTCTCTTCAGCTTTATTTTTCCCGGCCAATCAAAAAAAATGATTATTTTATGGGGAAAGCTGCTGTGATAGCTTTTTTTATATTAATAGTGACTCTTATTCCAGGTATCGTGTTTATTATTATGAAATTGATATTTTCAGGTAGTTTTAGATTTTTAGCCTCTTTCCCGTGGCTGTTTTTTTCTGTTATCGGTTATTCTCTTTTTATCACCACTTTTTTTGCTTTTTATACTCTGTTTATATCTTCTATTAATAAAAACAGGCGTTATGTAGGAATTTTTATTTTTGGTCTATATTTTATTTCTGAAATATTTTTCGGAATATTTTTCGGAATATTTAAGAGCAAATACTTTGCGCTTCTGTCGCTTAAAGTTAATCTGCAACAGGTCGGTGCCGGCTTTTTTGGGCAAAAACCTGCTTATGATATTCCCTGGATATTATCTTTTTTGATTATCACAATGATCTGTATTTTGGCCGCGCTCGTATTGAAAAGGAAAATCCGAAGTGTCGAGGTTGTAAAATGAACCCGATAATTCAGACGGATAAAC
Organism: Candidatus Aminicenantota bacterium; assembly: GCA_030612445.1. Classification (GTDB taxonomy): domain Bacteria; phylum Acidobacteriota; class Aminicenantia; order Aminicenantales; family Aminicenantaceae; genus JAUVXM01. Next base: position 7,668 of record JAUWNW010000029.1, on the reverse strand, counting down.
TTTCAAAATGGTATGGAAATGTACTGGGATTAAGCGATGTTTCCCTGAAGATCGAAGCTGGGATCACAGGTCTTTTAGGGCCCAATGGAGCAGGAAAATCCACTTTTATGAAATTGATGACAGGGCAACTTAAGCCTAACATCGGAGAAGTTTTGATTCAGGGGGAAAGAGTCAGAAATAACTATACACTTTTCTCCAGAATAGGATATTGTCCTGAATATGATGTTTTTTATGATGAGTTGACTGGTTGGCAGTTTATAACGGGAATGTTAAAACTCTATCATTTTTCTTCCCCTTATGTTGAAAAAAAAGCAAGAAAGGCCCTGGAAATAGTCGAGCTAATGCAGGATAAAGACAGAGTTATCCGCTCCTACAGCAGAGGTATGCGTCAGAGATTAAAATTTGCTCAGGCAATAGCTCATGAGCCTGAAATATTACTTCTGGACGAGCCTTTAAATGGCCTGGACCCTTTGGGAAGGCGCAAGCTGATACAGCTTATTAAGACATACCGGGATGAAGGCAAGTTAATAATCGTTTCCAGCCATGTTCTTCCTGAAATAGAGGTTTTGACTAATAAAATAGTTCTTATCCATCAGGGAAAGATCTTTGCTCAGGGAGACATCCATTACATTCGAGATCTAATTGAGAACCATCCGCATATGATATCTATTATCTGTAGTAATAGAAGGAAACTTGCTTTAAAATTTATTAAAGAAGAATATGTGCTAAAAGTTGAATTTGGAAAAGTAAAAAACAGGGTGACAATTGAGACCAATGATAGGGATAAATTTTTTTCCAGTCTACCTTCTGTTTTAAGGGAGAATGATATTGAAGTTGAGGAGATCACTTCTCCGGATGATAACCTTCAGGCGGTTTTTGATTATATAATTGGAAAATAATATGGGACCCACAGACACAGTCAGGTTAAAATTTTATCTGACATCTATCAAGAAGGTTTTTTCCTTCTTTTTTTTCCTTGGAAAGCGAGCCAGGAAAACTAAAGCTTTTTATCTCCTCAGTTTTCTCCCTGTGCTAATCTCGTTTGTAATAAAGTTTGCCCTGATCTTTTCTGAACATAGAGATATCCAGGGGATATATATTTTTACTAATATAATTATGGCTTTTTATCTTCAATTTTTGATCCTGGTTTTGGCTTTATTCTTTGGTACTTCTGTCTGCTCTGAGGAACTGGAAGGAAAGAATCTGACTTATCTTGTTACCAGGCCTATTCCTAAAATATCTATTATCCTGGGCAAATACGCAGCTTATACATTATTGACTATCTTTATGACAGTTGTAGGAGTAGTGATTTCATTTGTAATTTTAAACTTAAGTGATCTGCTTAATTTTTCTCTCTATAAGATACTGCTAAAAGATATTGCTGTGTTAAGTTTGGGATTGATGTGTTATATGGCTTTTTTTACTTTTTTCGGTACTTTTCTTAAAAAATCAATCATGTTCGGATTGATATTCAGTTTTGGGTGGGAGAATATAATCCAGTATTTTCCTGGTTCCACTCAGAAGTTCGCAATTGCTCATTATCTTAAGTCCTTACTGCCTGCTCCCGCAACAGGAAGGTTTGCTTTTTTAATTTTCCGGCTGGAACCAACTTCCCCGGCAATGTCGGTTTTTATGCTTTTCCTGATTACTGGGGTTTTTCTTGCCTTAGCCTGTCTGTTATTTTCTTATAAAGAATATATACTTGAAGACTAACCTTTACTATTCATAAAAGATGAAATTCGGGTGTGGCTTGGGCTCGCTTCAGCCACAGCAGAATTTTATTAGATTTAAGACTTTTAACTAAAATTTCAAATTTTATTGCCTTTCCTGAAGTTCCTGTTTTTACTGCTTTTTCGTATCTACGGCAAGCTCGACTCGTGAATAATTAAGGAAAAAATCCGGGATGGATACTGGTAAATCCCAGAGAAAGCCATCCGGAATAACGCAGGCATGGTTCCTCGAGAGAATCTCGAGGAGAGCGTTGTGAGGACAGGAAGGGATTTCCCCGCTGGGGAAAATCCCTGTCTTTCGGAGGGACTTAACAGTGTCCATCCTTTACAACTGCTGTATTAAAACGTTTTATTTCTTTTCCGGTTCGGAAGGTACAACATCTCCTTTAAGTTTAGTCAGGAGTTCTTCAGGTATAGCAGCAGAGATGGTGATAAATTCAGCGGTTGCGGAGATTTCAATTGCGTTCATCAGTTCTCCGATTTCAGGCTTTTCAGCTACAGCCATGGCTCCGAGGGACTTAAAGCCATTCAATTGAGTGGCTATCTTCTGGTTTTTTTCAGCATCTGCACTTGCACCTTTGATTTCCAGCATTATATTTTTATTTTTATAATCAAAATTAAATGATACAGATTTGACTGATGTCATATCGGGAAGCATGGGGTTTCCCGCAGCTGCACTTGCAGCTTTCGGTGGGACAAGAACAGCACCCCAGACTAAAGTCTTTTTATTAACTTTTTTCAATATAGTTGAAAGTTCTTCATTTTTATAGACATTATCTTTATTTCCTTTAAAAACATCGATAACGGCTTTTAGCCCAGGTAGAGTTCCAACTGCGATATTGGATTTGTTTAAAAAAGCAAAACCACCTTTCTTGCCTTCATCTTCACTATAATAGATATTCATGCCATTGTATTCTTCTTCTAAGAATTCCTGATCTTCTTCCTGAGCTTTTTTCTTTATGACAGAAAGAAGAGCCTGGGGTTCATATTTCATATTTACAATACCTACACCTTCTTCCCCATCATCTCCTTTTAACATGGCGGCAGTAAGGTAATTAAGGTCTTCTTTAGGGTCGATACCGGTTTTTTCCACGAATTCAAGATATTTTTTATAGGATTTTTCATCCTTGATTGCCTTGTCAACAACTTCGATAGCCATGGCTTTGTGAACGTCAATAAAAATTACACCTTGAGCATCTACTGGTAATAGTTCCATCATGTTTTTAGCTGATATGGCTTCGGCTTTTGCGGCCTTATCACTGCTGCTGCAAGCTATTAAAGAACTAAGAGCAAGACTAAGAGCTAATCCGAATAGCATACTTTTTTTCATTTTTATTCTCCTTTTTTCGGGACTTTATTTCCCGTTTAAAAGACTATATCAGAATTTAGGATGAAGAGGCAACTTATTTTTTAAATTATTACTTGCAGAAACAGGAGCCTTTATTATAGATTTTGAACACGAGTAGCATTTCTGATAAAGAAATGCTGTAGGAGGATAAAGTGCCGGAAATGAAACATGAAAATGACTGGAGTTTTAGGGGATTAACAAAAAACAGGATGAGTATACGCCGGTTTTTAGATAAACCGGTTGAGAGAGAAAAAATAATTACTTGTTTAGAGGCTGCCCGGATAGCTCCCTCTGCAGAAAACTCACAACCGTGGCGTTTTTTGATAGTAGATGATTCTGAGATAAAAAACAAATTTTCTAGAAAGGTTTTTTCAGGTATTTACAGAGTTTCAAAGTTTGCTAGCAAAGCTCCTGTTTTAATCCTTATTATGGCACAGTTAGATATTGTTGCCCATAAGTTAGGAAAACAAATACAGAATATTCAGTTTCATCTTCTTGACATCGGAATTGCAGGTGAACATTTAGTTCTGCAGGCAGAGGAGTTGGGATTAGGTACCTGCTGGATGGGCTGGTTTGATGTAAGGAAAGCCCGGAAATTTTTTAAAATTCCCCATAAATATAAAATAATTGCTTTAATGCCTGTAGGGTATTATAAAAAAAAACCCTCCCGAAAGCGGCAGCGGAAAAGCATGGAAGAGATTGCCTGGTTTAATCGGATAGATTAAAATCTATATTTCGACTCCGAAGACTCCTTTAAAGGCAAATCCGAGTATTATTGAAAGTCCGAAAAAGGCAATAAGCCAGTGAAAGTTAATCCCAAAAAGTGGTAGGCCTTTATCGGGATATGAAATTTCAATAGATTTTACAGGGCTTGACTTTTTTATGGGGGCTTCTAAAGGGAAAAAAAGTACATCAAAAAAGCTGTCCTTTACTTTTTTTGGGGAAATTTTACTCAAAGATGTTTGGGCTACAGATACCTGTTTTGATACTTTTTGACCGTCTATATAAATTTCAAGGTTATAAACACCTTTTTTTAGGGGTGAGATTCGCCAATTTATCTCATTTTCCTCTTCAATCCTTAAAGGCGGGGTTTCAATTGAGATGCCTGAAGATGGGGCAATATTGAGATCAACTTCAAGCGGATTATAATCATTTTCCAATTTGACTTTTAGAACTACAGGTTCTCCGGGTTTTAGGGAACTATACCCGAACCAAAAATTTACTTGAATTAGAACAAGAATCACCGGAATTATCATAAATAAAAGTGGTTTAACTGAGTGACTGATATATTTAATGTTTGCCAGGAGGATATTTCCCTGGGCTTTTAAAGAAACACGCATATTATCCGGGAACAAGCGCATTTCCAGGAGATGGGCTTTAATTTTGTTTTTTGTCACTTTTATGCCTTCCTGGTTTGATGTATATCGGAATACCAGGAGCATTAAAAAACCGGTCAAGAGCGATATAAAGATCATTCCAATCCAGGGGTTCATACTCTGGAAAGGCAGGAAAAGAATGTCGAATATTTTATTTATGATCGAATTGAAGGTCCACATTTTTAGTTGTATTTTATGAGATATATCCCAGGCCCTTTAATTTTTTCTTTACTTCTTCTTCAGAATCAGCTCCATCTAGCTGGCTGATCTCTTTTTCCAGGCAATGGGATATGAATTCTTCCGCAGAAGAGTAACCTGAGATTTCTGCATATTTTTTTACCTTTTCCAAAAGGTTTTTATCTAATTTGACTTTTGCTTTGCCCATTTTATTCTCCTATTAATTATATTATTGGTCTTCCTGTCATATTTTGAGGTGTATCAATACCAAAGATTTTTAGAATTGTCGGCGCCATATCATAAAGTGCGGGGAACTGGGTGTTTATCTTGCGATTCATGAAAAATATACCGGGCACAATATCAGGGGCAACACAATGGTCACCGCTCCATTTTGCCGGGTTGTCTTCAACTATTTCCTTGGGGATCCTGCCAAGAGGTGATGACCAGGAGATTCTGTATCCTCTATTAAAGCCTAGGATAATATCAGGGGCCTGGTCAACACAAAGGCCGGAATAAATATCTTTAGCGATATAAGCCCGATAAATAGCTCTTTTCCCGGTTTTAGGGTCTATATAGTTTTCCAGTTTTTTGGCAATTTCCCGGATAAGGTTTTCTTTTTCAGCTCCGGTTGCCACGATTCCTTCTGATTCTCTGCCATTTTCGTTGATGTAGAGGCCGTTTAAACCATATGCATATGCTTTGGACCTTGACCAGTCTGTATTGAGAAACAGGTTGCTTTCCCCCTGCCGGCGCTTATTAATAAGACTGTGATAACCATTTTCCAGAAGCCAGGTATTGGCATTGAAAGCGCGGTGAAAAGGCGAGAATCCATGGTCAGATACAACCATGATGATGGTGTTTTTATCCGCTTTCTTTAAAGCTTTATCCAGCATCTTATCGGCTTCTATATAAATGTTTTGAATTGTATCTTTATATTCTGTAGCTAAGGAAGTATCATAGAAGGGATTATCCTTATCAATGTAGCGCCAGAACATATGCTGCCGCTGGTCTGTACTGGAAAGATAATAGAATAGTACGCCAGAGTCGAAACGGGCTAACTCGTAGTCAAACATTTTTAGGCGTTCCTCAAGGACCATATCATCCTGATCTAAAAATTCCCGGTCATCCAGAATTTCATTGTTCAGAGCCTTGAAGTCTCCTGGAAGGCCTTGGGTATAAAAAGAGCCGAATTTTTCTTCAAGCTCCTGGGCATAGTTTTTGGGTGTGGAGATGGGTAATGCTGGATCTCCAGGGTCGATATTTATTGGCGAGATATATAGTTTAAATTCAGGCCTGATCTGTTTGAGGTAAAATTTACAGATCCCACTTACACTTTGAGTGGGGATCAAATTAAAATGGAGTTTTTTCCAGGAGCTCCATTCTCCTTCCTTAAGCATGAATTCTTGATCTTGGATAGTGATTTTAGCTACCGGATTAATCGGATCCACAAATACCTTAAAGTCTATAGATGTTTCCGGATCATCCTTTTTAAAAGTATTGATAGGGCCGGAAAGTTTTGATTCCACCCGGTTTCCTATGACATAGACTTCGTGTATTCTGCCTCCGCCGATATCTTGGTCGATTTTTGAGGGATCGGTAGTATAGTAATTAAAAATACCATAAGAGCCGAGCATATCAGGTGTATTCATTCCGGAAATAGTTCTCTGTTTGGTTGGAACAGGGGGGTAATTAGATGGAATTTTAAAAATAGTAGCGGGAATGTCATGTTCTTCTAAAATTTGCCAGAATGCTTTTCCCTTGCGCAGGTTTGTTACCTTCCCTCCGGACAGAGGGAATTTATAGTTTCCTAAAGCTAAGGTCTTTCCGGACTGAGAGCTTTCTGTAGCTGAAAAAATTGGGATATAGTTCTTAGGGTCTCTGTGGATGAAATCATAGATCCCATGTCCACCGGCATTCATTCCAGTAGTAAAGTTTGACCAGGCCACAGGGCTTTGAGGGGGAGTACTGGTCCGCAGGGGGGTAAAAGTTCCCTGGCTTTGAAGTTTCCGGAATGCAGGAAGCTTTCCCTCATCCATCCAGGCTTTGACAAGCTTTGGATCCATTCCATCGAATCCAAGGACGATGATCTTTTGGGGAGTTGCGGTTTTTCCGAAAACTCGGTTTACCATATCTGAGCTTCCACTAAGAGCCAGGAAAGAACCGGCTGTAACCCCAATTTTCAAGAAATCACGGCGATTTATATTAGACATTTTTAATTACCTTTTATTTGATTTTTTGTTTTTTCTGGACTGTTTTCCATGCTTAATAATGACTGTCCATCCATATGATCAGGAGCTTTAAGGCCGAAAAGTTCCATAGCTGTAGGGGCGATGTCAACAATAGAAGGAGATTTGGTATTTATGGGGTGATTACAGAAAAAGATGCCAGGGACCAGCTTAGGATCGATACAGTGGTCGCCGCTCCACGCCTTAATATTGTCTTCGAAAATGATTGAATTAACTTTGCCGGATACTGAATCCCATGATACCCGGTAACCTTCATTGTATCCGACAATGAAATCCGGACAATTTTCCTTGTAAGGACCTGGAGGAATTTCATCTCTATCATAGAGGTAGTTAATTGCTACATCGTTGTTGTTTCCCTCGTCTATTAGACCGCTTAACCTTTGTTTTAGTTCTGTTTTCAGAGCTCTTGTTTCTTCTCCGGGAGACACTATACCCTGTGACTCCCGTCCTTTTTGATTGAGATAGATTCCGCCAAGCCCTAGGCCGTAAGCTTTGGTGTTGCTCCAGTCAACATCCTTGAACCATTCTCCACTTTCTGTTTTGCCGTTTTTAAGGCTTAGGTAGCCATTACGATAAAGCCAGGAATTCAGATTGACACCCCTGCGGAATTGTTTAAAGCCGTGGTCAGACATTATTACGAGACAGCTCTTTTTGCTTAATTTATTTCTGACCTTCCCTACGTGAATATCCATATTCATATAGCCGTCTTCTATGATGTTTGCGCTTTTTCTATTATTCGCACCCTTTAGCGGTGGGTGTTTATTGTCAACGTAAAGCAAGAACATATGGTC